>SMYD01000034.1 GCA_004356015.1 Acidobacteriota bacterium
AAGGCGATCTGCTCGGCGGACACATCCGGCATGCGCAGCATGCGGGCGTCGATGCCAGCCAGGGCGACGGCAGGCATGAGAATGAACAAGAAGGCCGTCATGAGACGTCCACGTACACGCATAGATAGCTCCTCATCAGCCCGGCAGGGCGAATTTGCTCATGTAACCATACGGGAGATGGCGGTGTGGGTTTCAGCCGGCAGGACGTGGGCACGATCCTGCGCTCGCGGGTCACGCCTCCGCCCCCAGTCCCCTATGTCTCAACGATCGGCGGACACAAGAGTTCCCGTGACGGACTCAATTCGCCTGCCCGGGAGGAGATGACTGTGCCGGACGGGGACGCCCCCAGCGCCAGCCCAGGATGCGCCGTGCCAGGGGCGTGAGGCGCGCGCGCATGAACGCATCGGCGGGGCGGCGGCTGGCTTCCCCGAGGGTCGGGTAGGCGTGAATCATGCCCGCCAGATCAGGCAGGCTGATGCCGTGCTTCATGGCGGTCACATATTCGTGGATCCAGTCGCCGGCGCCGGCACCCACCACCGTGGCGCCAAGGATGCGGCCCCTGCGGTCGGCCAGAACCTTCACGAAGCCCTCGGTCACGTCTTCCAGGACGGCTCGATCCAGATCAGCGAGTTCGAACTTGTAGACCGTGAACTCCAGGCCGGTCTCGCGTGCTGAGATCTCATTCTGTCCCACGTGGGCGCATTCGGGATCGGTATAGGTGCACCATGGTATGACCCGGGTATCGAATTTGACCGGCTTGAACGGAATCAGGATATTGCGGATCACAGTCCGCGCCTGGGCGTCGGCCACGTGGGTGAATTTGTAGGGCGAGGCGACATCGCCGATGGCGAAGATATGCTTTCGGGAGGTCTGCAGGGTGGCATCCACCTTGATGCCGTGGCGCGGGTCGTGATCGATACCTGCCGCATCCAGCCCCAGACCTTGAACATTGGGCGCTCTGCCCACCGCCACCAGCAAGGCTCCGAACTCCCGCTGCAGAATCTTGCCCGTGGCCTGCTCCTCGATGGTCACGCGTACCGATCGCGGACCCAGGGAAATCGGTCCGGGCACGATCTCCTTGGCCGCGTGGCCGGTGAGAATTTCGACACCGTCACTGGTCAGAGCGGCGCTGACGATTTCGATGGCGTCGGTGTCTTCCCGGACCAGGAGATGGGGCCGCATCTCGATGATGGTTGTGGGCACGCCCAGCCGGCTCATGGCCTGGGCCATTTCCGTGCCTATGGGGCCACCGCCCATGATGGCCAGCGAGGGTGGGGCCGTGGTCAGGTCATCAAAGAAATTCTCGTTGGTGTAATGCGGTGTCTCCTTGAGTCCGGGGATGGACGGCACCAGCGCGCGGGCGCCGGTGGCGATGACAAAGCGGTCGGCGTACAGCGTCTCGTCCCCCACCTTTACCATCTGAGGCGAAAGGAACACGCCGGACGCGCCATGGTAAACATGCACGCCGAGGCTTTCGAATCGTTCTGGTGAATCGTGCTCAGCCAGTTGGGCGCGGCGCCGGCGCATGCGCTCGAAGACCCGGCCCACATCCACGTCGCCATCCTGGGGTGTGAGGCCGAAGCGATCGGCGTGCCGCTGGAGGTGAGCGACCCGCGCCGAGGCAATCAACGCCTTGGAGGGAACACAGCCTGTATTCAGGCAGTCGCCCCCCATCCGGTCCCGCTCTACCAGAGCGACCCGGGCGCCAAGGCCGGCCAGACCTGCCGCAGCCACAAGGCCGCCGGGGCCACCGCCGATGACCACCACGTTATATTGTGAACTGGATCTGGACATGCCTTGTCTCGCCGCTCCTGGTCCGTCTTAACAGAGGCAAGGATAGCCGTTGTTCCCGGCGGCGGCAGAGATGTTCATCATCGGGGAACAAGGACCGGCGGGACGGGGTTGAGGACAAGGGGGCCTTGCCGCCGCCAGGGAGGATACACGCTGAACAGGTCTTCATACACACGGAAGGGAGGACTGCTGGCCGCCGTCTCCGTTCTGGCCCTGGTTGCCGGTCCATCACTGGCCCTTGCCCAGACCCAGAGCCGGCCCCAGACGCGGCCCCAGTCGGCATCCTCATCATCGCAGCAAGATGAGCGTCCCGAGCCCCAGGTGGAAATGGTCATCGATGGCGATCCGATGATGAGACTCCTGCCCAGGGACGCCATCGAGTCAGTGGACGATCCGGTCATGGTGCCGGCGTCCGCAGCCGGTGAATTCATGCGGGACGAGGAGATGATCCTGGGTGTCTACGACGGCAAGCAGGCCCGTGCCTATTCCACCTGGCACCTGGATCGCCACGAGATTGTCAACGACCACCTGGGGGAGACGCCCATCGCGGCCACCTGGTGACCACTTGCCAATACGGGCGTCGTGTACGTCCGCACGGTGGGTGGGAAAGAAACAACGTTTGGTGTCAGCGGTGCCCTGTGGCGTGATTCTCTGGTGATGTACGACCGGGAGTCCGAAACTTACTGGAGTCAGGTCAACGCCACCGGCATCAGTGGTGAGCATACAGGGGATGTTCTCACCGAGATTCCCTCGGTGGTGACCACCTGGGGCGAGTGGAAGGACCTTCACCCCGAAACCCTGGTTCTCGAGAAGCCGGCCCTTGAGGGCAGCCTCTACGATCGTTACTTTGCCAGTGCTGAGGCCATGGGCGCTTCCGGGCGTGGCGCAAGCGACGACCGTTTGCCGGGGAAAGACCTGGTTGTGGGTGTTCGTGCCGGCGGTGCCGCCTCGGCGGTGCCGCTGGTAACCTTGCGGAAGGAGGGAATACTCACGGGCATGGTGGGTGACACGCCGGTGGTCTGGTTGTCTCTCAGCGAGCAGGGTGCTGCGGCGTATGATCGCCGCCTGGACAACCAGGTCATCGAACTTCAGCGGCAACAAGATGGCAGCTACACGGCCGCAGGATCTGCCTTCGACCCCACCACAGGCGACTTCAGTTCAGGGCCTCTGGCGGGTCAAAATCTGCAGCGGTTGCCGGCCATGCGCGTCTACTGGTATTCGTGGACCTCGTTCCATCCCGGGACGGGCCTTGTGAGGGCGGAGGAATAGAGCCGGTCACGGGAACCGGCCTCTCTGGTGTAAAGTCATAGGGCTTGATGGAACAAGCCATGACCCAGAGCACTGACAACGATCAGCCAACCACCGCGTCCCTGCTGGCACGCCTGCGGGCCGGAGAGGATGCAGCGTTCGAAATCATGGTGCGTGCCCAGGCAAGTCGCCTGCTGCGCGTGGCGCGCCGGTTTTTTGCCTCGGAGGATGATGCCCTCGACGTGGTTCAGGAGGCGTTTCTGGCCGCCTTTCGCAAACTGGATGGTTTTCAGGAAGGCGCCCGGCTTTCCACCTGGCTCCACCGCATCACCGTCAATGCCGCCCTCATGAAACTGCGCTCCCGCCGCCGCCGGCCAGAAGAGCCCATCGACGAGCTTCTGCCTCAGTTCGATGACAGGGGACTCTCCACTCATCTGCCGCGGGAATGGACGGGCCATGCACATGAGTTGTTGGAGCGTGAGGAGGACCGCAAATTCGTGCGCGCCAGTATCCAAAAGCTGCCCGAGTCGTATCGTCTGGTTCTGCTCCTGAGGGACATCGACGAATGGGACACCCGTGAGACGGCCCGCCTGCTGGGCCTGACCACCGGGGCCGTGAAAGTCCGCCTGCATCGTGCGCGTCTTGCCCTGCGGACCCTGCTGGCTGCCCGCTTCGAGGTGGAGGCATCATGAACTGTCGTGACTATGTCGATTTTCTCATGGCTTATGTCAACGACGAGCTTCCGCCTGACCAGGCGGTTGCCTTTCGGCAGCACATCAGCGACTGCCCGCCCTGCATCCACTATCTCGAGACGTACCGCGAGACTCTGGAACTGGAAAAGCAGGCGTACGCGGAGCAGGAGACATTGTTCGAGGAAGCACCGGAGAAACTGGTGAAGGCGATCCTGGCGGCGCGAGGCGAAGACAAGATCTGACGGTCAGCGGGCCGCTGTGATCAGAACCTTGAGGGCGTCGGTCTCTTGTGCCCGCTTGAAGGCTTCGACTCCTTCAGCCAGAGGGTAGCGAGCGGTCACCAGGTCATCCACCTGGATATCGCCCCGGGCCAGCATCTGCAGGGCCGGCGCAAAGGGTCCGCAGCGGGATCCCAGCAACGTGATCTCATCCACCACCAGGGACGACATGTCCAGATCCAGGTGGTCTGCGTAAGTGCTCTTCAGAACCAACGTGCCGCCAGGACGCACCATCCGCCGCGCCATGCGGAAGCCTTCGGGGTTGCCGGTGCATTCGATGACCACATCGAATGAGGCGGATGATGGAGCCTGCGCCGTGGTGTCTCCGGCAGTCAGCAAGGTCGCCGTACCATGCCGCGCCAGCAGATTCAGCTTGGCTCGGTTGCGGCCGGCGACCAGGAGATGGCAACCGGTCAGCGCCAGGGTGCGGGCGATGAGCTGGCCCAGACGCCCTGAGCCGACCACCAGCACTTTCTGTTCGGGCCCCAAGGTCACCTGTTCCTGAATCTGCAGGGCCGCCGCCAGCGGTTCGGTGAAGACGGCGATCTTGTCGGGCAGATCGGCCGGGACCTCATGAAGATTGGTCACAGGCAGAACAAGTTGTTCGGCGAAGACTCCGTGGCGGTTGACGATGCCCAGCACCGTGCGGGTGGGGCAGTGACCCGTTCTGCCGGCGCGGCAGGTGTCGCAGGTGCCACAGGCGGCGTTGATCTCGCCCACAACCCGCCGTCCCGACCACTCACCCTGGCCGTCCTCGACACGGCCCACGAATTCATGGCCCGGAACGCCACGAAAATCGGCATAGCCTCTCAGGAGTTCGAGGTCGGTGCTGCAGATGCCGGCACAGAGCGTGCGCAGGCGCACTTCGCCCGCCGGCGGCTCAGGACGTGGCAGATCCTCCCGCAGGGCCAGACGACCGTTTTCTATCCAGAGCCCCAGCATTCCTTTACCAGGGCAGGGGTGCGCCGTTGCGGTCGTAGAAGCCGCCCGCCTGGGCGATGGTGAAATTGTCCATGGCGCGGGTCATGGAGGCCACGGCTTCCTCGATGGTCAGCGGCGCCCCCACCCCGCCCATGTCGGTGCGCACCCAGCCGGGATGGATCACCACCGCGATGATGCCGTCAGATGCCAGTTCATGGGCCATGTTGCGGGAGGCCATGTTGAGAGCGGTCTTGCTCATACGGTAACCCCAGGATCCGCCGCTGGAGTTGTCGGCGAGAGATCCCATGAGGGATGTCATGTTGATGATGCGGGGTTGATTGCCCTTGCGCAGAAGCGGCCGCAGGGCTCGTGCCATGCGGATGGGCCCCAGGGTGTTGACCTTGATCGACTCCAGACAGTCATCCAGGTCCAGATCGGCCAGGGTGTCGCCCTTGTGCTTGTAAATGCCCGCATTATTCAGCAGGAGATCGGCGGCATCCCAGGTTTCCCCGATCTGCTCACAGGTCCGTACCACCGATTGCTCGTCGGCGACGGTCATATCCAACCGATGCAGGGCGTCGCCATGGTCCGCGGCCAGCTTTGCCAGGCCGTCCGAAGTGGACGCCGAGCGGGCAAGGGCAAAGACATGATGGCCGGCCGCCAGCCATGACCGAGTGAACTCCAGACCCAGTCCGCGGCTGGCTCCTGTGAGAATAATCCGGCGGGGACGCTTGCTGGTCATGATGCAACTCCTCTCAAGGTGAGGATATCAATACGGGCCGGGCGCGCGGGCCGGGAGACTTGCCTCCGTGCGGCATCATGGGCGACCATGACGGCATGGCCCGGGATCCGCACGAAGGCGACGCCGAAGAAGTCGTTCTCCCCATCGAGGACGCCATCGACCTGCATTCCTTTGCACCTCGGGATGTTCCTGATGTTGTGACGTCTTACCTCGAGGCGGCGCGGGAGAAGGGGTACAGCGAAGTGCGCCTCATCCACGGCCGCGGCATCGGCGTGCAGCGCCAGAGGATTCGTTCCCTCCTTGAGGGACATCCGGACGTGGAATCGTTTGCCGACGCTCCCGCAACCCGCGGTGGCTGGGGCGCCACGGTCGTGCGCCTGCGACCTCGCTGAGGCTCCCCAGGCGGATCGGTCTCCTGCTGGAACCTCTTACCCCCGGCTCTATATTCAGCAGAGGGGCCACCCGGTGTGGCGAAGCCGCCAGAGCGCTGGTATACCGCCGGGAGAGCCCCGCGACATCCCGGAGATAACGCTGGGTCATGAACCGGCCCGGAGCGACAGAAGCCGCCCGGGCCGGCGCCGACATGATCCTCGCGGACCTGTCTACCACCCCACCGCCACGCTGAAGCCCGGACGGCTGGAGGAAAGGTGCAGGCCGCCGTACAGGTTGCCGTTGCAGTAGGCGTACGGACGGGACACCGTTCTTCTTTGGTGGTAGACGGGAAAATCGTAGACCTTGTGGTAGTGGTGATGGGGGGCGTAATAAACCCGGCGGCTGTGATAGGGCCGGTAGCGGTTCAACTCGGCCCGCACGACGATTCGCAGCGGCACGGTGAGATAGCTTGGCCGGGCATAGACCCGCCTCTGGGTCCAGGAGGGGGAGACCACGACGCGACGGTACGCGTGATGCCCGTGCTCCACGTAAACCTGCCTGACCGTATGATGGCGATGCTTCCTCCCCGCAAGGCTGTCCTGAGGCAGTGCCAGTCCGATTCCGATGACGAGGCCGGCCACGACCAGTGCGGCTCGCCGGCCATTCAGGAACAGGAAGTTGCGTGTCATCTGCTGTCCGGTGGTCTCGAGTCTGGTTTTCATGGTCGCTCCTTTCTGTTCTTCCCTCTTGCGAAGACCGGGCCAGCCGTGATGTTCCCTCAGCAGAAAAGCTATAAGTCATTTCATATAAAGGCTTTATATCGACAACTGGAGGGCTTAGAGTGAAGTCGTACTGAGCTTCTGGGGTTCCCGGAGTTCGCAGCGTCTCCTGCCGAGGGCAGGGGGACGAGACCCATGTCACCGATTG
This sequence comes from Acidobacteriota bacterium, assembly GCA_004356015.1. Lineage (GTDB taxonomy): Bacteria > Acidobacteriota > Polarisedimenticolia > SMYD01 > SMYD01 > SMYD01. The sequence goes on from SMYD01000034.1 coordinate 6,972, forward strand.
AGGACGCTCAGGAGGGTTATGCTTCCCGCCTCCGAGCCTCAATCCATGTCGAAGGGATTCCTGGGCTTTGTGTCCGGTTCTGCTGCGGCTTTTTCCAGCGCCTTCTCGAACTTGCGCTGGAGCAGGTCCTTCTGGTCGCGCTCGGACGCCAGGGCTTTGCCGAAGAGTTCATCGCTGGCTTCACGGCGGGCGCGATCTTCCTCGAGTATCTTCTCGAACGATCTGGCCGGTTCTTTCTTCCGGTCCTCGCGCAGGACCACGCCCGTGGCGGCGTCCGCGAGCAGCCTTGTCTTGCAGTTGGGGCAGACAACCTCCACTTCGCCCATGGATCCGGCGATGCGACCCTGAGGATCCGCGTCTTTCCTGTTCCCTGCGCTCATGCGCATCCATTGTGCAACGAGCGTGGGCTATCGTCAACGGCCATGGTAGGATCGGGCCATGTCCCGCTACCAGCGCCATCTCTTCATTTGCGAAAATCGCCGCCCATCAGGGCATCCCAGGGGCTGCTGCGCGGAGCGGGGTTCCGAGGAGGTCCGCTCCGCCTTCAAGAAAGCCCTGAAGGAGCGAGGTCTGGCCGGCCTCGTGCGAGCCAACGCCGCCGGCTGCCTGGATACCTGTGAGCTGGGGGTGACGGTGGTGGTGTACCCCGAAGGGGTCTGGTATGGCGGGGTGAGGGTGGAGGACGTGGAGGAGATTGTCCAGCGTCATGTGGTGGGCGGGAAGGTGGTGGAGCGCCTTCTCCAGCCAGGCGTGGGGCAACTCAACGAGCCGGTTCCCCTGCCCCCGCTCCCCGGCCGCAGCGACCACAAGACCTGAAACGCCGATGTTTTCAGGCTCTGGCCCGCCTCAATCCGACATTCAATTTCCACGATCCCGGGTTTACGCCGGAAGGAATGTCAGACTTGTCAGGCTGCTGAAGTCGGTCGCGTTTTGGCTGCTTCGGCCTTGGCGGCGAGGATCTTCGCCTTGAGCCGCTCTTCACGGCGCTTGCGGCGCCGGCGAATTGTCTGCAGATGGGTTTTCATGGACATGGTTGACTCGTTTCTCTCTAAAGGTTTGTTGGGAATGGCGTTGCGGATTTGAACACACCAAAAACCACGTCAGCGACACGCACATCACCGGCATCGAGACTGTGGGTGTCAAGTCCCGGGATCTTGGTCTGGGCGAGATTCGAGGAGATACGCTTCCAGTTGTATTTCTGCAGGCATTTGGCGGCTGCGTTGGCCACCCGGGTGGAATGACGCCCCTCCTGGGGAACATTCTGCATGGTGATGACACCACTTCGGCTGCGGCGCCAGGTGCGGAAGTAGATGATCCAGTACGGAACCAGAAAACTTGCCGCCAGGTAGGCGGTGCGCACCACCGGGGCCTTGATCAGCGAGAACAGTTCTTCCCGCTCGTCGGGGAACTGGACGTTCTCGTGCAGCAGGATCTCCATCTCGTAGGCGTTATTGAACGCCGTGCATTCGCTGACCCGGATGGCCAGATCGTCCAGTTCCGTGTTGAGTTCTTCGGCCAGGTCGCTCCAGCGCAGCATGCGGCTTTCGGCCTCGGAACGTAGCCGCAGCAGGGCCAGGTGTTCAGGCAGGGTGTAATACGCCGCGGAGTGGGCCGAGATTTCCGTTGGGAAGTACCGTCTCAAGGCGAGACGGACGTTGTCGGGAAGCTTGGAAGCGAATGCGGTGGTTTTGGCCTTGCTGGACGACATCAACAGAACCTCAGGGAAATTCGATCGACTGGCTGAACAGGATGTGCCCCACGCGGGTGAAGCCCGGCTTCATGTGGTGAAGGTCAATGTTGGAGATGCGCTGCCGGACTTCATCGTTGGAAAGCCGCCTCCATCCTCGCATTCCCAGGACGGACTCGGTCACCAGGCGAATTTTCTGAGCCGGGGATCGCTGGGGCCATTCCCATTCGTGCTTCAGGCCGGTCCGGCCGGCGCGCGTGATACGGCGTACACCCATCCACCATGCCGGCGCCAGAAAAGAGGCATGGATCGAGGCAATGCGCACGCCCGTGCGCAGAGTTCCCAGGAGATCCCTGGGATCGTCCGGCAGTTCATAACCGGAGTGGAGAAGGATATCGGCCTGGTAGCAGTTCCCGGTGACATATTCAGTGACATCTTTCACCGAAACATCCAGGGAGGCTTTATCGAAAGCTCGTATCAGTTCTGCAACGCTGCGTTCCCAGCGGAACGAATTGCGCTCTGCCTGGGCGCGACCGCGCAAGAGGCGAACATATTCCGCCTGGATGTAGTAATGCGCCGACGCGGCAGGGATGCCGCGAGGCACGTACATGTCGATGGCGTCGCGCACATCTCGCGGCAGATCGCGCACCGGAACTGCTGCTGACGATCTGGAGTGTCCCATAAAAACTCCTCGTGGCTTAAGGTTGAATAGCCGGAAGTATAACAGATTGAGCGGTTTTCATCCAGAGTGTCCTCTGCAGAGGACACCCAAAAAAACCCCCGGAATAGTCTGGATTTTCAGGAGTATTCTCCGTGTGACCTGACCATCTCGGCCCATCCCGGATGTCAAAGTGTGTCAGATCATCCACTTCCGTCGGCGCGAGGCGGCGTATGATGGGAGTACCCCGGTCGTCCTGAGGGGTGGGAGACGCCTTTGATCATCGAGCGCTACGAAGAGCCCAACTGGCTGTCCAACACCTGGCTTGTGGCGGCCCGCCCCGGCGGGGACGCCCTCCTGGTAGATGCGGGACTGGACGCGGAAACGATCCTCGCTGCCGCCGCGGGACACGATCTCAGGATCAGGATGATCCTGCTCACCCATCACCATCATGATCATGCCGGCCACGCGGCCGAGATCGCCCGCCGCACCGGTGCCGAGGTCGTGGCCCACGAGGCGGAGGTGCCCCTCTTCGGACGGCAGGCGCCGGTCACCCGGGTTGTGGGTGACGGCATCCGCCTGACCTGTGGGAGCCTGTCCATCAAAACGCTTCATATCCCCGGGCATACGGCCGGCCAGCTCGCCTTTCATCTGGAAGGGGTTGGCCTTTTCACCGGCGATACTCTTTTCCGGCGGTCCATCGGCGGCACCATGGCCCCCGGACACACCACCTTCGCCGATCTGCGCCATTCTCTTGTGGAGCGCCTGCTGGCCTTCCCCGATGACGAGCAGGTCTTGCCGGGCCACCGTCTCCCCACCACAGTGGGTGAAGAGCGCGCGGAAAATCCCTTCCTGCGGGTCATGCTGGGGATCGATCCGGAAGGAACGGAGACAGCCGA
>SMYD01000035.1 GCA_004356015.1 Acidobacteriota bacterium
ATGTCCCATTGCCCACGTTTGGCCCGCATGACACCTAGAGAATCCGGGAGAAGCGATGCTGCGGGGAAATGCGCCGGCGACGGTTGACGCCAAGGGTCGGCTGAAGATCCCTACTGCGTTTCGTCGGGCGATCGAGGACAAGCACGGCTCCGATTTTTTCGTCACCAGTATTGATGGCGTGGGAGTAAGATTATACCCCTTTCCCGTCTGGCTGGAGATCGAGAAGAAAATGGCCGACCTGCCCTCCCTCGGGCCGGAACTGGACCTCCTCCAGGATCTCTTCAGCTACTACGGCGCCGAGGCGTCCATGGACACGCAGGGGCGTCTGCTCATTCAGCCACACCTGCGTGAGTCCGCCGGCATGGTGGGCGAGGTGGCGGTCCTGGGAAAGACAAATTACCTGGAAGTTTGGCATAACCAGCGGTTTCTGTCGCGTCTGGAGAACCGCCAGCTCAGCAGAGAGGATCGACGCATCCTGGCAGCACACGGCCTTTAGAAAGGATCTGGATGGTGACCCTACTGCACCGTCCAGTGATGGCCAGGGAAGTCGTCGAGCTCCTGGCCGCACGACGAGGAGGAGTATTCGTGGACGCCACCTTTGGGGGGGGAGGACACACGCGGGAGATACTGGCGGCCAACCCGGCCAACCGCGTACTGGCCTGCGACCGGGACCGGTCAGCCCTGACCGCCGGCCGCCTGGCCCTGGCCCGGGACGCCGAGCGGGTGGAATTCGTTCACGACGACTACCGCAATCTTCCCGAACTGCTCAGCCATCGCCCCGATCCGCAGCCGCTGGGCATCGTGGTGGATATGGGCATCTCGACCATCCAGCTCCTGGATCCCGCCCGCGGATTTGCTTTCGGCCATGACGGTCCCCTGGACATGCGCATGAACCAGGAAGGCGGGCGCACCGCCGCCGACCTGGTCAATCAGCTCAGCGTGGAGGAACTGCGCACCATCATCAGCCGCCTGGGGGAGGAGCGCTTTGCCGCACGGATCAGCCGCGCCCTCGTCGTGCAGCGGGAACGGCAGGCATTCACCACCACCGGCGAACTGGCCGCCTGCGTACGCGCGGCCATTCCCGCCGCCGCCCGCCGGCAACAGAAGATCGACCCGGCCACGCGCACCTTTCAGGCCCTGCGCATCGCCGTCAACGATGAATTGACCGGACTGGTGGAGTTCGTGGAAGACCTGATGAACGCCCTGAAACCGGGTGCGCGCGCTGTTTTCATCGCCTTCCACTCCCTGGAAGACCGGCCGGTGAAGCACACCCTGCGCCGTCTGGCCCATCCCTGCGTCTGCCCCCGCGACCTGCCGGTCTGTGGCTGCGGCCGCATCGCCGTGGTGCGCCTGCTGACACCGCGGGCCGTGCGCCCCGGCGCCGTCGAAGTCGCGGCCAACCCCGCTGCACGCAGCGCCCGTCTGCGGGCCGCAGAGAGGATTGCCGCGTGACCGGCCTTGCCCCCCGCTCGCGGGCACGCTTCAGCGTGCGCAATGGCCGCATCGTGCGCGAGCCCGATACCATTCAGACCCGCACCCTTCTCATCGCTCTGGGACTCGGCCTGCTGGTTCTTCTCCCTCTCATGGCCAATGTCTGGGGACACAGCGAGAAACACCGGCTGGGCTACGAGATCACCCGGACCAGGGAGCAACTGGTTGCGGCCCGGGAAGAACGGCGGCTTCTGCGCACCGAGGAAGCGTGTGAGAGCGACCTGCGGAAGGTGCAGGAGCGGGCCATCTCGGAGATGGGCCTGCTCCCCCGTACACCCGCCGCCACCGTGGTCGTCCACGGCACCGTGCCCGTCCCGGCCACACCGGGTCCCGCCGCGGACACGGACCAAACCATGGTTCTGGCCCGCTTCCACCGCCCCCCCCCGGGGGCTCAGCCATGAGGCGCAACCCTGTGAAGAGACGCCTGGTGATCCTGGCCTCGGTCATGGCCCTCTTCTGCACCGGCAGCATCTCGGCACGGCTGGCCTGGCTGCAGATCCACAGGCACGACCAATACATCCAGCAGGCCCGTAACCAGCTCCAGAACATCCGGATCCTGCCGCCCCGACGGGGTGATATCCATGACCGCCATGGCAACGAGCTGGCCTTGAGCGTCCCCTCCGAGATGGTCATCGCCCGGCCGCACCTGGTCGCCGACCCGGAGGACACGGCCCGGCTTCTGGCCCCCATCCTCAGCCAATCGGCCGGGAGCCTGGAGAAGACCCTGCGCGGTGAACGGAAATATGTGCGCCTGCTGCAGAAGGCGACGCCCTCCCAGTGCGACCGCATCCGCACCCTGCAGAAAGAAGACCGCCTGGTGGGAATCGGTTTCGAGAGCTGGCGCCGGCGGATCTATCCCCACGAGACCCTGGCCGCCCATGTCCTGGGTTTCGTGCGCAATGACGGCGACCCCGGAGGAGGGCTGGAGAGTCGCTTCAACAGGGCCATCCACGGCACCAACGGCCGTGCCGTCCAGTCGCGGGATGCCAGGAAGGACGCCTTCGACATGCGCGTCCTTCAGCCGGCGCGGCCAGGGCACGACCTGGAACTGACCCTGGATCTGACGGTGCAGCATGTTCTGGAAGAAGAACTGGCACATGCGATCCGCAAGGCGCGCGCCCGCGCCGGCGCCGCTGTGGCCATGGACCCGGCCACCGGCGAGATCCTGGCCATGGCCTCGTGGCCTACTTTCAATCCCAACGAATATTCACGCGCCAGTGAAGAAGCCCGCCGCGACAGGGTGGTGGTCTCGGCTTATGAGCCGGGCTCAACCTTCAAGATCATCACCGCCGCCGCCGCCCTGGAAGCGGGCAAGGTGAGACCCAACGAAGTGATCCACTGCAATTACGGCTACATCAACATCAGCCCCGGTCACGGCATCAAGGACCACAAGCGGTTTGGCGACCTGACGTTCACTCAGATCATCGCCAGATCGTCCAATGTGGGCGCCATCAAGGTCGGTCTGCGCCTGGACGACACCTATTTCTACAACACCATCCGCAAGTTCGGCTTCGGCGAGAAAACCGGCGTGCGCCTGCCCGGCGAACAGCGCGGGCTTCTCAGCCCGCCGGCCAGGTGGTCCAAGTTGTCCAAACCCAGCATCTCCATCGGTCAGGAGATCAGGGTCACGCCCCTGCAGATGCTCGCGGCCGTGGCGACAGTCGCCAACGACGGCATGGCCATGAGCCCATGGCTGACTCGCAGTCTGCGGGACGGCGAAACCGGCGTCATCACCTATAACCAGCCCCCCGATCCCCGGTTTGTCATCTCCAGCCGCACCGCCCGCACTTTGACCCGCATGCTGGAAGAGGTTGTGCTCTCAGGCACCGGCCGCGCCGCCGCCGTGCCCGGTTACCAGGTCGCCGGCAAGACCGGCACGGCCCAGAAGCCGGATCTGGAGAACCGGGGAAATGGCTACCTGAAGGACCGGCATGTCGCTTCATTCGTGGGATATGCCCCCAGCAGGCAACCCCGTCTGGCCGCCATCTTCGTCATCGACGAACCGCGCGTGGAGGCGTACCACGGCGGGGATGTGGCGGCACCGGCCTTCGGCCGCTTCATGGCCCGCGTCCTGCCGGGACTGGGCGCCGAGCCTCAGCCGGAACGGAGCGACCTGCCGCAGATTCACATCAACCGCCCGGCCGGCAGTGGCGCCCGCTGGGCTTCCCTGACCGGCGACAGAGTCCCCCGGGTGACATACGGCCGGATGGCGGACGGCGTGATGCCCGACCTGGGCGGTCACAGCCTGCGCGAAGCGGTGGCCGTGCTCACCTCTCTTGGAATTTCTCCGGCGCTGGCGGGCCAGGGACGGGTCCTGTCCCAGGATCCGCCGGCCGGCTCTCCCCTGCCCTCCATGGAGGAAGGATGCCGTCTATGGCTGGGTCGGCGCTAGCGGTCAGCATGGAGGCTGGGCTCGCACGCTTCAGCCACCTTGCCCGGATCGTCCCGGGATCCCGCCGCCTGGGTGGCGATGCGGAGATCCGTGGCATCGCCTGTGACTCCCGCCGCGTGACTTCAGGCGACCTGTTTGTCGCCATACCAGGGTATGACCGGGACGGACGCGCCTATATCAAGGATGCCATAGCCCGCGGCGCCGCCGCCGTGGTCTCGGAAGCGCCCATTCCCCAGATCGGGGTGCCGCGCCTGGAAGTTCCCGATGCCCGGGAAGCCCTGGCTCTCCTGGCCCGTGCCCTTCATGGCCAGCCCGATGAAGTGCTGACCATGGTGGGGATCACCGGTACCAATGGCAAGACCACCACCGCCCTGCTGCTGGCGGCCGCCTGCGATGCCGCGGGCCTGTCTGCCGGCGTGGTGGGGACTCTGGGCGCCGGCAGCGGCGGCGTCTTCACCCCCGGCCTCCACACCACACCGGAGGCGCCGGATCTCTACACCGCTCTGGACAACATTCTCCATGCCGGCCACAAGGCCGCGATCCTGGAAGTTTCCTCCCACGCACTCGCTCTCAAACGGGTCCACGGCATGAAGTTCGATGTCGCCGTGTTCACCAACCTGACCCGCGACCACCTCGACTTTCACAAGAATATGAACCAATACTTCGCCGCCAAGGCCCGTCTGTTCCTGGGCCTCCCGCCTCATGCGGCGATGGCCGTAAACCTCGACGACCCCTTTGGAACCCGCCTCATCTCTCCCTCCCGGACCCGGGTGGTGACCTACGGCCGCGCCACCCGGGCCGACGTCCTTCCTCTGGAACTGACCACCACCATCGACGGGCTGCGCCTCAAGCTGCGCACGCCCAAGGGTGACGTGGTGGTCGAGAGCGCCCTCCTGGGGCGCACCAACGTCGCCAACATCATGGCCGCCATAGCGGCCGCCTGTGCCCTCGATCTGAATCTTGAAGATGCCGCCGCCGGCATTCATGAGGTCAAGTTGATCCCCGGCCGCGCCGAACGCATCGACGAAGGCCAGGAGTTCCTGGTGCTGGTGGATTATGCCCACACCGATGACGCCCTCATCCAGATTCTCGGCTCTGCCCGCGAACTGGCCGCCGGCCGGCTGCTGGTGGTGTTCGGATGCGGCGGCGACCGGGACACAAGCAAGCGCGCTCTCATGGGGGCTGCAGCCGCGCGTCTGGCCGACATGGCGTTTCTCACCTCGGACAATCCACGCAGTGAAGATCCCCTGGCCATCCTGGCCCAGGTGGAGACCGGCTTCCGCGGCCAGAATCCCGCCGTGGCACCGGTGATCGAACCCGACCGCACCGCCGCCATCCGCGCCGCCGTTGCAGAGGCGCGTCCCGGCGATGTTCTGGTCATCGCCGGCAAGGGTCACGAGACCCGGCAGATTCTCGCCGACCGGAATATCCCGTTCGATGATCGGGAAGTCGCCCGCCAGGCCCTGCGGGACCGTCTCGGGAAGGGCGCCTGACCATGGCGGTGCTGTCCCTGCAGGCCGTGGCCGCCGCCACGGGCGGAACTGTGTACTCGGGCGATCCCCACATGGAAGTGAATCGCTACGCCATCGACTCCCGCGCCATCCAGGGCGGCGAACTCTTCTTCGCCCTGGTCGGCGAGCGCAACGACGGGCATGATTATCTTGGCGACGTCTTCGCCGCCGGCGCCGCCGCGGCAGTGGTCTCCCGCAGGGAGAGCGCCCCGGGCCCGGCCGTACAGGTGGCCGATACCACCCGGGCGCTGCGCGACCTGGCCCGGTGGGTACGCCAGGACTGGGGCGGCACGGTCATCGGCATCACCGGCTCATGCGGCAAAACCACCACCAGGGAGATGCTCCGCCTGGTGCTGGCCGCCTCCCGCCCTGTGCTGGCCACCCGCGGCAATCTCAACAATCTCTACGGCCTGCCACTCATGCTCCTGGAGCTTCTGCCCGCGCATGAAACGGCCATCCTGGAGATGGGCATCAGCACGCCCGGCGAGATGAAACCGCTGGCCGACATCGCCGGCCCCGACGTGGCGGTGCTCCTCAACGTGGAGGCGGTGCACCTGGTTCATTTCTCCTCGCTGGATGAAATCGCCACCACCAAGGCCGCTATTCTGGACGCCCTGCGCCCGGGAGGCACCTTCGTCTTCAACGCCGACGACGCCCGCGTGGCCGCCCTGGCGGGGCGCCATGACGGCGCCACCATGTCGTTCGGGCTGAACGCGGCCGCCGATGTCACCGCTGAAGAAGTGGATGACACCCGGGCAGAAAGCATCAGGGCCCGCATCCGCGCCGGCCACGAGAGCGCCGACCTGAATCTGCCGGTGGCCGGCCGCCACAACCTGATGAACGCCCTGGCCGCCCTGGCCACCGCACGCGTCGTGGGCGTTCCCCTGGCCGCAGGGGCCGAGGCACTGGCCGACTTCACTCCACCCCCCATGCGCGGGACCCGCAACCGCCTTGCCGGCGGCGTGACAGTCTGGGACGAGTCGTATAACTCCAACCCCGCGGCTCTGCGTGCGGTCCTGGCCACCCTGGGGCGGGCTCGCACCCGGGGCCGCCGCGTCCTCGTGTGCGGCGACATGCTGGAACTGGGATCCGACGAAGAAGAAGCCCACCTGGATCTGGCCCCTGACGTGGCCGCCGCCGGCGTGGACCTCTTCATCGCCGTAGGACCGCTGTCAGCCGGCCTGGCGCGGCGGCTGGAACGTGAGCACGGCATGGCCGTCGCCGCCTGCCAGGATGCCGGCGTGGCGGCGCGGCGCGCGGTGGAACTGGTGCGCGATCATGATCTTGTGGTCATCAAGGGCAGCCGCGGCATGGGCACGGACAAGGTGACCGCGGCTCTGGTGGCCGCCCGGGGCGGGGAGAAAACGTGATCTACCACCTCCTCTATGGGCTCAGGAACGAGATCTCGGCCTTCAACGTCTTTCGCTACCTGACCCTGCGCACCGCCCTGGCGACACTCACAGCGCTTCTCCTCTCGTTGATCCTGGGGCCGTTCGTCATCCGCCGCCTGGAGCAGTTGCGCGTCGGGCAGGTCACCCGCAAGGAGGGCCCAGCTCATCACGCGGTGAAGACCGGCACCCCCACCATGGGCGGCCTGCTCATCGTCACGGCGGTGATTGTGCCGACCATGCTGTGGGCCGACACCACCAACGTGTTCATCCTGATCGCCACGGCCTCCTGCTTCGCCTTCGCCGTGATCGGGTTCGTGGACGATTACATCAAGGTGGTCCGCCGCCACAACCAGGGCCTCAGTGCCCGGAACAAGTTTATGCTGCAGGTGGTGGCCGCCGGCGCCGTGGGAGTGGTGCTGGTGTTGCTGTCGGGCAGCGACCAGTTCTCCACCGACCTGGCCTTCCCGTTCTTCAAGAACCTGCGGCCGGATCTTGGCTGGTTCTTCGTCGGCATGGTGATCCTGGTGATCGTCGGTTCGGCCAACGCCGTGAATCTCACCGACGGACTGGACGGCCTGGCCATCGGCTCGGTGGGCATCGCCTCCGGCACCTTCGCCATCCTCTGTTATGCCGCCGGCAACATCCGTATCGCCGACTACCTGGCCATCCCCTATATCCGCGGGGTGGGCGAATTGACCATTCTGTGCGGCTCCCTGGTGGGCGCCTCCCTGGGGTTCCTCTGGTACAACTGCCACCCGGCACAGGTCTTCATGGGAGACATCGGCTCCATGGCCCTGGGAGGCACCATCGGCACCCTGGCGGTTCTCACAAAGCAGGAGTTCGTCCTCATCCTGGTGGGCGGCCTGTTCGTGGTGGAAGCGCTGTCGGTCATTCTCCAGGTCGGCTCATACCGTTTGCGGGGAAAGCGCATCTTTCGCATGGCACCCATCCATCATCATTTTGAATTATCCGGCTGGCCGGAATCCAAGGTGATCATCCGGTTCTGGATCGTGGCGGTGATCTTTGCCCTCATGTCCCTGGCCACCCTGAAGCTCAGATAGTGGGAGTGATCGACGCCACCATGACCAGGCCCATCCCCGCCACAGGAACGAGCTTTCTGGCCGATCTGGACCGGGTGGTAGTGGCAGGACTGGGTCGATCGGGGCGTGGCGCCGCCGCCCTCCTGGCCGGCCGGGGCGTGCGCTTCAGCGTGGTGGACGCCCGCGCCGCCAACCTGCCCCGGGACGCCCGCGACATCCTTCCGGCGGACACCGAGATCGTGGCCCAGGACGCCGCCGCCGCACATGTGGCCGCTGCCGGCCTGGTGGTGGTCTCGCCGGGGATCGACCTGCGCCGCCAACCCTGGGCCCAGGCCGCGGCGTGCGGCGTGCCGTTCATGAGCGAGCTCGAGTTGGCCTGGCGGTTTGTCACCTCTCCCCTGCTGGCCATCACCGGTTCCAACGGCAAGAGCACCGTGACCGCCATGGTGGGCCGGCTGCTGGCCGCCGCCGGAGCTGACGCGCGCGTCTGCGGCAACATCGGTACGCCTCTCTCCGCCGCCGTGGCCGGACAGCGGGAGGACACCATCTTCGTGGTGGAAGTGTCGTCATTCCAGCTCGAAGCGGTGCATGGCTTCCGTCCCGACGTGGCCATGCTGCTCAATGTCACGCCGGACCATCAGAACCGCTACGACCATCACGCCGACTACCTGGCGGCCAAGGAAAAGATCTTCGCACGCCAGGGTCGGGGTGACCGGGCCATCCTGGACCTGGATGATCCCGCCGCCGCCGCCGTGGCGAAACGGCTGAGCAAGCGCCGGTCAGGTCCCGCGCTTCTGCCGGTCAGCCTGCGCCGCCCTCCGGCCGGCGGTGCCGACGGCGCCTGGCTCGCAGACGACACCCTGATCCTCCGGCACGCAGGCAAGACCCGCCGCCTGTTGCAGCGGGATGAGCTGACCCTGGCAGGATCCCACAACGTGACCAACGCCCTGGCGGCAGCCCTCATGGTGGCCGCCGCGGGCAAGGAACCGGACCCCTCTGCCCTGGCGATGTTCCCGCCTCTGCCCCATCGCCTGGAGACGGTGGCGCGACACCATGGCGTCCGCTACGTCAATGACTCCAAGGCCACCAACGTGGAAAGCGCCCGCGCGGCGCTGCGCGCCTTCGCCTGCGGCCGCGTCCTGGTGATCCTCGGTGGGCGCGACAAGGGCGGAGACTTCGCCTCCCTGGTGCCGGACCTCAGGCGGCAGGCCCGCGCCGTGTACGCCATGGGCGAGGCAGGCCCGGCCATCGCCGAGGCGCTGCGCCCCGGCCTGCCCGGGGAGATGCCCGTTTCCGTGGTGCCGGATCTTGCCGCCGCCGTGACGGCCGCCACCGCCGCGGCCAATGCCGGCGACGTGATCCTGCTGGCGCCCGCCTGCGCGTCGTTCGATGCCTACAGCGACTTCACCGCCCGGGGAGAACACTTCCGCCGCCTTGCCGGCTCCCCCAGTCCCGGGGAGGACCACCATGGCGCGTAAACTCACCATGGATCGCTGGATGGTCGGCGTGGTCCTGCTCCTGACCCTCTTCGGTCTGATGATGGTCTATTCGTCGTCGGTCATGCTGGCCCTGTCACGAACCGATGGCAGCAGCACTCACTATCTGTTCAAGCAGTCGCTGGCGGCCGCCCTGGGCCTGGGCCTCTTCTACCTGGCAACCCGCTTCGACTATCGCCACCTGCGCCACCCGGTGGTCATCTGGCTGGCCATGACTCTCTGCCTCGTACTTCTGGGGGCCGTGCTGCTGGCCGGATCGCGCTGGCTCAACTTCGGCGGCTTCTCCTTCCAGCCATCGGAGCTGACCAAACTGGTGCTGCTCATTTACCTGGCCGATTACCTGGTGCGCAAGAAGGATCAGGTCCGCGATCTGCGTGGCTTCCTGCTCCCATGCCTGGCCGTGCTGCTGGGCTTCTGCGCTCTCATCGTCATGACTCCTGATCTGGGCACCACCGTCACCATCATGCTCATCGCTCTCTGCCTGTTCTTCGTGGCTGGTGTGCCCAAGCTCTACCTGGCGGCCATGTCGGCCATGGGCGCCCTGGGAGTGCTGGCCCTGGCCTGGATCTCGCCCTACCGCTGGGCCCGGCTCATCAGCTTTCTCCATCCGGAACGGGATCCCCAGGGTGCGGGCTATCAAGCCATCCAGTCCCTCACCGCCGTGGGCGCCGGCGGCGTGTCGGGGGCCGGTCTGGGCCGGTCCGGCCAGAAGCTTTTCTTTCTGCCCGAAGCCCACACCGATTTCATCTACGCGGTCATCGGCGAGGAACTGGGACTCATCGGCTGTCTGCTGCTGGTGGCGGCGTTCCTGGTTCTCCTCTGGCGCGGCACCCGGATCGCCTTGCGCGCGCCGGAGCCGTTCGGGACCTATCTGGCGGCCGGCATCACTCTATCCCTGGTGCTGCAGGCGTTCATCCACATGGGTGTGGTGCTGACCCTGCTGCCCACCAAGGGCCTGACCCTGCCGTTCATCTCCTACGGCGGCTCATCCCTCCTGGTGAGCCTCCTGGCGGCGGGCCTGGCCCTCAACGTCTCCCAGCATGGGACCTGATGGAGATACCGCCACCATGGATTACCCATCCATCATCCTGGCCGGTGGCGGCACCGGTGGACACATCTATCCGGCCCTGGCGGTGGCGGGCGAGTTGCGCAACCGGCGGCCCGATCTCCCGTTGCTCTTCGTCGGCACCCGCGCCGGGCTGGAAGCACGCCTCGTTCCCGAGGCCGGTTTCCCGCTCCGGTTCATCAATTCCGCCGGTATCGCCGGCAAGTCCTGGCCGGTCCGCCTGGCCAATGCCCTGCGCATTCCCTGGAGCGTGCTCCAGTCGGTGGGCATCGTGATGGACCGGCGCGCCGGCGTGGTGGTGGGCGTGGGCGGCTATGCCTCGGGACCGGTGGTGCTGGCCGGCAGCCTGTTGCGGCGGCCGACCCTGATCATGGAACAGAACGCCGTGGCCGGATCCACCAACCGTATTCTGGCACCCCTGGTGGATCAGGTGGCGGTGGCCTTCCCCCAGACGGCCGCCCGGCTCAAAGGCCGCTGCCGCGTGACCGGCAACCCGGTACGCGCCGGCTTCACCGCCCTGCCGGACCGGCGCGTGGCAGGCCGGCCGTGCCTGCTGATCTTCGGCGGCAGCCGCGGCGCCCGCGGCCTCAACAATGCCGTCATGACGGCTCTGCCGGCTCTGGCCGGCGCCGGGAACCTGCGCATCCTCCATCAGACCGGCTCGGCGGATCTTGAACGGGTACGCGCCGCCTACAGCCATACAACACTGGATGCCGAGGTGACCCCCTATATCAAGGACATGGCCGGTGCCTATGCCGAGGCCGACCTGGTGATCTGCCGCGCCGGTGCGACGACCATCGCCGAGCTGTCGGCAGCGGGCAGAGCCGCAGTCCTGGTGCCGTTTCCCGCCGCCACCGGCGGCCACCAGGAAGAAAATGGCCGCGCCCTGGCCGATGCGGGCGCCGCCGTTTTGCTCCGCGAAGAGGAAACCGGCAGCGGCCGCCTGGCCGAGCTGGTGCTCGCTCTTCTGGCTGACGCTCCCCGCCGCCGCACCATGGAAGAAGCCGCGACCGGCATGGGCGCGCCTGAGGCCGCCGCCACCGTGGCCGGCATGATCCTGGAACTCTACGACCGCCGCTGGCGGCGCCGGACCGCCGGCAACGGGAAGCCCGTATGAGATTTGGTCGCGCCCGTCACCTGCACATGGTCGGCATCGGCGGCTCCGGCATGTCCGGCATTGCCGAAGTGCTCCTCAATCTGCGCTACACCGTCACAGGATCGGATATGGCCGCGGGTGAAGCCGTCAGCCACCTGCGCAGCCTGGGCGGAACAATCTACCTGGGTCACGCGGCGGATCATGTCGCCGGCGCCGATGTGGTGATCACCTCCACCGCCATCCGTCCCGACAACCCCGAAGTGATCGAGGCCCGGCGACGGGGCATCCCCGTGATACCCCGGGCCGAGATGCTGGGCGAGTTGATGCGCATGAAATCGGGCATTGCCGTGGCCGGAACCCACGGGAAGACATCGGTGACCTCCATGGTGGCCCAGGTCCTCCACCTGGCCGGTCTGGATCCCACTATTGTCATCGGCGGCCGCCTGGGCATTCTCGGATCGTCCGCCAAGCTGGGCAGCGGCGATTTCATGGTGACCGAGGCCGACGAATCCGACGGCTCGTTTCTCATGCTGCGCCCCAAGATCGGGATCATCACCAACATCGATCGCGAACATCTGGATTACTACGGCAGCATGGAAGCTCTGGTGGACGCGTTCACAACCTTCGCCAACACGGTTCCGTTCTACGGCCAGGTCATTGCCTGCGGCGACTGCGCCACGGTCCGCGAGATGTTGCCGCGGCTCACCCGGCGAGTGGTCACGTACGGCCTGGGCGAGGATGTGGACCTGCGCGCCACCGACCTTGAATTCACGGGGCCCTGCAGCCGCTTCCGGGTGCATACCCGATCCGGCGAACTGGGACAGGTGGAGATCCGCTCTCCAGGACGCCACCAGGTGGTGAACGCCCTGGCAGCAGTGGCGGCAGGACTGGATTGCGACGTGCCGTTTGCCGCCATCGCCGACGCCCTGGGCTCCTTCGCCGGCGCCGACCGCCGTTTTCAGATCAAGGGCGAAACCAACGGGATCCTGGTGGTGGACGACTACGGCCACCATCCCACCGAGATCATCGCCACGCTGGCCGCCGCCCGGGCCGGCTGGGACCGGCGCATCATCGCCGTTTTTCAACCACACCGCTTCACCCGGGTGCAGGATCTCTTCCTCGATTTTGCCCGCGCGTTCGACGATGCCGCTGTTGTGGTGGTCACCGATATCTACGCGGCCGGCGAAACACCGATTCCCGGCATCGACGCCGGGGCCATGGCCACGGCATTGCGTGATGCCGGCCACCCGGATGTGCGCCTGGTGCCGGACCTGGATCAGGTTCCCGCCACTCTCGAGGAGATCGCCCGGGAGGGCGACCTGGTACTCACGCTGGGCGCCGGTTCCGTGACCCGGACAGGGGATGCCTTCCTGGAGCGACTCAGGCAGAGGGCCGAAGTATGAGACGCCCGCCCGCCCTTGAACCGCAGAATCCCGGCGGCCGGAACCCGTTCCGGCGCCCGCCCAATCACCACCTGCGCCGCAGCCGGCGGCGCAAGTTCATGCGCCAGGGCGGCTGGAGCCTGGGCTTCATGATCCTGGCCCTGGGCCTGATCGCCTGGGTCGGTGTTGCCGGCTGGCGCTGGATGCACACCACGCCGCTGTTCGCCATTGACCATATCCTGGTGGAAGGCTTCAATCGTGGCGACCCTGACGACCTGCAGGCCCGCCTGGCCTTCTGGCTGGGGAGCAACCTGGTGGCGGCGGATCTGGAAATCGTTCGGCAGCAGGCCCTGGCGGCACCTTGGGTGCAGGATGCCTCGGTGCGCCGCATTCTGCCCAACACCCTTGCAGTGCGCCTCACTGAGAAGGAACCGGCCGCCATGACGGTGCTTGCAGGCCATCTGCACCTGGTCGATCGCGACGGCCGGCTCATCGTCCCCTGGGATCCAGGACTCACCGGGGTGGATCTTCCTCTCCTCACCGGCCTGGATGCCCTGGACATGGCAGCACGGCCAGAGCAGGCGCGCGCCGGTCTCAAGGTCATGGCCCAGCTCATGCAGTACAACATGGAACTGATGAACGAACTCTCTGAAATCGATCTTTCCCGCGGCGACCGGGTGACGATCCGGCTGAATTCCGAGCCGGCCCCTCTCTACCTGAGCCGCGAGAACGTCATCATCAACCTGGATCACTACCTCGCCATCCGCGATGACATCCACAGCCGGGTGGCAGCCGTGCAGGCCATCGACCTGCGCTGGCGCGGGCGGGTGGTGGTGATCCCCGAAAGCGAACAGATCGCGGGGAACAGACACAACGATGGCTAGCGCGAGGGCAGAGCTGGCGGCAATCGATATCGGCACGACCAAGGTGACCGTGGCCGTGGGCAGTATGGGTGATGACGGCAAACCCAGACTCATCGGCATCGGGACTCATCCGTGCAAGGGGATGCGCAAGGGCGTCCTGGTGAACATGGAAGCGGCACAGAAGTCGCTCAAGGCCGCGGTTCTGGAAGCCGAGGCCATGTCCGAGACCGAGATCGATTCGGCCTTCGTCTCGGTGGCGGGAGCCCACATCCGTTCCTTCAACAGCCGCGGCAGCATTGCCGTCAAGGGACGTGACGGTGAGGTCTCCCAGGAGGATATGGAGAGAGTCCTGGAGGCGGCCCGGGCCGTGTCCCTGCCCCAGGACCGCGAGATCCTGCATGTCCTCCCCCAGGAGTACGTGGTGGATGGACAGCCGGGTATCGACCAACCCCTGGGCATGACCGCCAGACGGCTCATGGCCAGCGTTCACCTGGTGACCGGCGCGGCCACCACGGTGCAAAATGTCATCACCTGCATCAACCGCACCGGCATCGAGGTCGCAGAGATTGTGCTGGGACAACTGGCCTCGGCCGAATCGGTGCTCACCGACGATGAACGCCAGCTTGGCTGTCTCCTCATCGACATCGGCGGCGGCACGACCGATGTGGCGGTCTTCGAGAAGAAGGCCATCTGGCACACGTCGGTGCTTCCCGCCGGCGGCGATAACTTCACCAACGACATCGCCGTGGGCCTGCGCACTCCCATCCCCGATGCCGAGCGCATCAAGCTGCGCTACGGCTGTGCTGCGGCCGACCTGGTGGATGGAGAAGAGAGCCTGGAGGTGCCCAGCGTGGGTGGCCGCGCCGGACGGGTGATGTCCCGCCGGGTGCTGTGTGAGATTCTCGAGCCCCGGGCCGAGGAGATCTTCACCCTGGTGGCCGATGATGTGAAACGGAGCGGATTTGACCAGGCTCTGCGAGCCGGTGCGATTCTCACCGGCGGCGGCAGCCTGCTGGATGGCCTGAGTTCCATCGCCGAAAAGGCTCTCGACCTTCCGGTGCGCCGTGGCGTACCCGAGCATGTGGAAGGCCTTATGAATGTGTCAGGGAACCCGGCCAGTGCCACGGTGGCCGGGCTTCTCGCCTACGGCGCTCGCTGCGGGCGCAATCGTCGCGGGCCACGCATGGCCGCCAATGTTATTCACGATGTCAGCCGCCGGGTCCGAGACTGGCTGGGAGTGCGTTTCTGATGAGCAAGACACGTAATAAGAGAAGCAAGGAGACGTTCGAGATGATTCTCATGGACGATGATGCCCCCGCCGTGGAACGGGAGGACGAGGATCTGAGCCTGGTGTTCGACGATGTCATGCCGCCTGGCGCAAATATCAAGGTCATCGGCGTGGGCGGCGGCGGCAGCAACGCCGTGAACCGCATGATCAGCGCCAACCTTCAGGGCGTCGATTTCATCGCCGCCAACACCGACAGCCAGGCTCTGCGGAAATCCCGGGCGCCTCTCAAGCTGCAACTGGGACACAAGATCACCAAGGGCCTGGGTGCCGGCGCCAATCCTGAAGTGGGACGCCAGGCGGCCCTTGAGGATTCGGAGAAGATCATCGCTGCCCTGGACGGCGCCGACATGGTGTTCATCACCACGGGCCTGGGCGGTGGCACCGGCACCGGCGCCACGCCTGTCATCGCGTCTCTGGCCTCTGAACTGGGCGCCCTGGTAGTGGCCGTGGTGACCAAGCCCTTCACCTTCGAGGGCCGGCGCCGGCGGGAGCAGGCCGAGAAGGGGCTCCATGAACTTCGCCAGTGCGTGGACACGGTCATCACCATTCCCAACGAAAAGCTTCTGCACACGGTGGAACGCAACACCACCCTGGGCGAAGCCTTCCTCAGCGCCGACGACATCCTGTTGCAGGCCGTTCAGGGAATCTCCGATCTCATCACCGTTCCCGGCGAGATCAATCTGGATTTCGCCGATGTGAAAACCATCATGAGCGGACGCGGCATGGCCCTCATGGGCACGGGCATCTCCGATGGGGAGAACCGGGCGGTGGAAGCGGCCCAGAAAGCCATCAGCAGCCCGTTGCTGGAGGACTGCTCCATCGACGGCGCCGAGGGCGTGCTCATCAACATCACCGGCGGCCGGGACATGACGCTCTACGAGGTCAGCGAAGCTGCCACCATCATCCAGCAGGCCGCCGCTGAAAATGCGGAGATCATCTTCGGCACGGTCATTGACGACCATATGGATGAAATGGTCAAGATCACGGTGATCGCAACCGGCTTCGATCACGATGCCGATGTCCCGGAGGTGGACGGAACCCTTGTCCAGACAGACAACATGCTGCCCAGGACCGATCTGGAGCAGCCGGCCTACACCCGGGTTGGAAAACAATTTGACTTGAGCGCCTTTGATGAGAAGAATCCAGGGGGGAACAGCGGCTACAGTGAAAACGCCGGGGTCATGCACACCAACGAGGACCTGGACATTCCCACCTTCTTGCGCCGCCAGATGGATTGAGGAAACGAGGTGGATATGAACGAAGCGGCCACTATCCTGGTGGTGGATGACGACGCGGACACCGTCGCCACCATCAGTACATGGCTGAAGGGAAAGGGGTTCCGGGTCATCACTGCGGCGACAGGCGCCGAGGCCCTGGCCCTGGCCGGGGAAGAACGCCCCCAGGTGGCTCTCCTGGATGTCAGGCTCCCGGATATCTCCGGCATCGAGGTCGCACGCAAGCTGCAAGCCCATGAGCGTACCTCCGGAATCGCCCTGGTCTTTGTCACCGGCCGCCAGGAGAGCCGCGTGCGCTCGGAGTGTTTCGAAGCCGGCGCCGAGGATTTCGTCACAAAACCGTTCGACTTCATCGAGGTGGAGACCAGGCTGCGGGCGGTACTACGCAAGAAAGATCTTCGGGATGAGCTGCAACGCGCCAACCGGGCCCTGCGCCAGGCTAACAAGGCCCTCAAGAAACTTCTCATCACCGATGAGAAGACCAAGCTCCATAACTATCGGTTCTTCAAAGAACGCATCGTGGAGGAGTTCAAACGCGCCTCCCGCTACGGCAATCCCCTGTCGTGCATCATGATCGACCTGGATCACTTCAAGGAAATCAACGACACCCTGGGCCACCACATTGGCGATCGGGTTCTTGAAGAGTTCGGCAGGATCCTCACTGACCAGGCACGGGAAACAGACCTTGTGGTCCGTTATGGTGGCGAGGAGTTCATCGTCCTCCTGCCCCACACCGATGCTCGCCGGGCGATGACCGTGGCCGAAAGAATTCGACGGGCAACTTCGTCACGCACCTTCACCGCCGACGAAGCCCCCCTCAAGCTGACCGTCTCGTGCGGCGTGGCCACTTATCCCACCAACCCCGAGATCAGGGATGAAGAAGACCTTGTCCGCACCGCCGATGAAGCCCTGTACGCGGCCAAACACGCCGGCCGCAATCGTACCGAGGCCGACCCTGCCAGCCTGCAGGAGACCAGGACCCGCAAGAGCCCGGTCCGGCGGCGAAAAAGGGCTGGAGAAGCCTGAAAACGCCTCATGAGCGCCGGCCCGGGCCACCCACTTGCCATCTGGAGGGAAAACAACGATGTTGAGGCGTGGAACCCAAATATTCACCCCGTAAGGAGATATTGCATGTTGAGCTCATTCGTCCGTTCACACCGCCAGATCCCGGGACCGTTCGCCGCGGGGTTGCTTGCCACCATCATCCTGGCAACCGCCTGCGCTCCTACCACCGATCAGCAGCATGCCGAAGAGACCGCCGCAGGAACCGAGACACCGGCGGCCGCTCAGCCTGCGACCCAGGCGGTGCCTGTAGCGGCGCCGGCGCCCGTCGCCGCTGCAGCCCCAGCGCCCACCCGTGTCCACACACCCAAGCCAACCCCGCCACCCAAGCCAACCCCGCCACCCGAGGCCACCCTCCGCGCGGGCAGCGCGATGGAGGTGATGCTGGTCAGTGAAGCGGCCAGCGATATCTCCATGGCCGGCGACGCGGTGGAAGGCCGCCTGATCAACGCCGTGCGCCTCAATGGCCAGACCGTCATCCCCGCCGGCTCTCCGGTCCAGGGTGTCATCAGCGAGGTCAAGTCGGCCAAGCGTTTCGGCGGCCAGGCCATGGTGTCTGTCAACTGGACCAGCGTGACCCTGCCCCGGGGCGGCACGCTGGCGGTGGAAGGCAATCTGGCAGCCTACGCCAAGAGCGAGAAGGGCAAGGATACAGCCAAGATCGCGGGTGGCGCGGCCGCCGGTGCGCTCCTGGGCAAGTTGCTGGGCGGCAGCAGCAAGGATGCGGCTCTGGGCGCCATCGTGGGCGGTGGCATTGGGACAGCAGTGG
Source organism: Acidobacteriota bacterium (assembly GCA_004356015.1). Classification (GTDB taxonomy): domain Bacteria; phylum Acidobacteriota; class Polarisedimenticolia; order SMYD01; family SMYD01; genus SMYD01. The sequence continues at coordinate 18,083 of SMYD01000035.1, forward strand.
CCTCCAAGCGTGGTGCCGAAGCCATCCTGCCGGCCGAGACCACCAGCACGGTTCACACCCTGACCGACGCTTCCCTGCGACTGAGCTAGGCTTCTACCTGTAGAACATGACTATGGCGAGGTGCTGGTCTCATCCTTATCATGTGGGACCAGCACCTCGACCGTATTCTCAACGGTCAACCCTGCTTCATCCCGGGCCATGTAGTGGATCACATAGACCCGGCCCGATCCCCCCGCCGCCCGTTCCGCCCGCAGCAGGATGTGCGTATCGGCAGATCCCACCTCGGTGCCGGCGATATCCCCGGTTGTAGAGCCATCACCTGTCCCTGTGGCATCATCTGCCTCGGAACTGGTCACATTCATCAGTGTCACCCCGGCAACGCCACATGAATCGGTGGCCACGGCAGTAATATCCACCGGCACCAGCGCATGATTCGGCGGCCAGAGCATGCTGGGTGAGACTCCCAGAGTCAGATGTGGTGGCGTGGTGTCGGCGATGGTGATGCTCACCTCATCCTCATTCATGGTGCCGAACGTATCGGTGACGCGGAGAATGACCCGGTGAGAACCCCGGGGCAGGGTGACCGTCAGCTTCTCGCCTGCCCCCAGCTGGCGGCGATCCCCTGAAGCGTCGATTTCCCACCACTCGTAAGACACGATGTCGTCACGAGTCCCGGGTGTTGAATTGGGGTCCGACGAAGCCGTGCCGTCCAGTTGCACCGGCGACCCCGCGGCGGAAGCGCATTCGACGACCTGATCCCGGCCGGCCCGCGCCATCGGTGGCCCGCAAGCAGAGCCATTGACAGTCAGGACTTCTTCCGCGTCACGGACAAAGGACAGGCAACTGTTCAAGGGGCCGGCCAGGCGCCAGGCCAGCCCTCTGAGCAGACGATCGCCCGAGTCGCCTATCTCCAGTGCTTGGCCCGTTTCTTCATCGATGGTATAGAGGCGGCCGGCCTGCTCTTCCAGGCCGAGTGCATAGAGTGTCTGGTCAGGTCCGCGGGAGATCGCCCCCAGACGCAGATCTCCGGGCTGAATCGCGGTGACTGTGGTTATTCTTCTGAGCCGCGTATCTATGTCCCACAGGTGGGTCCCGCCGAGCGTGAGAACCCCGGTAAAAAAGAGACCTGTCGCATGATTCTCGCCCAGCCCCTCCGCCAGGCCCATCAACTGACCTAGTGACGACGAGGGGACACTTCCAAGGAATGTTCCCTGGCCACTATCAAGATTGAAAGCATCCAGCCTTATGCTTGTACTGCCAAAAGTACGGCCACCAGTAAGAAGCACATGCCCCAGGAACGACTGGTCGTGAACCACGAGGGGATCGCGCCAAGCAGAGTAAAAGCTGGGAGAGACGGGAATGGGGTCACCTTCCGTGCGGCCATGGCG
>SMYD01000036.1 GCA_004356015.1 Acidobacteriota bacterium
CGCCGGGGGCCAGGAGTCTCCGGGGGGGGTCTCCCGCCGCGGCGAGATAGAGGGCCTCGCCACCGTCGCCCGGGGCGAAGGTGGCGATGAAGGCGGCCTGGCCGGCAGCGTCCAGTGCAGGGCGGGCAGTGCGGAATCCTCCGCCCAGGAGCCGGCCCCAGCCCGGTACCAGCTGGCCGGCCCGAGCCGACCAGGATCCGGATGTTGTGTAGGTCAGCAGCCCCTCGCCGGTCACTTCTCCTCCTGTTCCGGCCAGGAGGTGCAGCATGCCGTCCCCACGGCCCACGGGGTCACCCAGATCCATGAGGACGCCTCCACCCGGCGATGCGTCTCCCGGGGCCATCAGAACCGTGGCGGCTGTATCGGGGCCGGCCTTCATGAGGACGTATGGGGAAGCCCCGGGCGGTAAATTGCCGCCGCTCAGACCGCTGCGCCAGGCGACCTGTCCTGTGGACAGGGGCGTGGGAGGGCCGAAATCGACCAGGGTGCCGCCGCTTCCGCCGCTGTCTCCTGCCGCTGCCAGGATGATGAGGTTGCCGGAGTCGTTCAGCGAGACGAGGGCCGGCGCCGGAACGGTGTCCCGGTCGACGACCAGGTGCATGCTGCCGTCGGCGGTCAGTGTCGCCGGCAGGCGCAGAGTGGTGACGGTGGTGCCATCGGGCAGACTATCCCCTTGCATCAGCTTGGGTTGCCATCCTGACCCCGTGTCGAGCAACAAGGCCTGGCGGGGACCGCTGGCCGTCTCCAGGGTGGCCAGGACGACAAGGGTGCCGGAGCAGGAAAGGTCTGTATCCAGCAACTCGAGGATCGGCGATCCGTCTGCTGCCGGATCGCCCGGAGTGAGGATGGCGGCGTTGGTGCCGTCTGCTGCCCGGTGGAACAAGACCAGGTCGTCGGGGCTGTCACTGGTTGTGGCCAGGTAGGTCAGGCGATTGGTGGAGTCGACTCGCGGCCCGCTGCCCAGGGCCAGATAGGTACCCCCGCCGGGAGCGGTCCCCCCGGCCAGGGCGATGGCCATCAACTGTCCCTGGTCCCAGACGAAGATGCCACTTCCCTCTGCTGTCGCCGGTGGTCGAGGTGCCAGCCCGGACCAGAAGGTGACCCGCCCGGCGCAGCCGAACGGCGTGAGGAAGGATTCGAAGGCCAATGCGGGTGTTGCTTCATCTCCCGCGGCCAGCAGTACTCCCGGTGTCGAGGACCCTGCCGGTATGCGCAGGAGTGCCTGCGGCGCCGGGCCACCCGAGAGGGATGTCTGGAAGAGAAGATCACCGGTGAGGGTGTCGACTGCCGGCGCACCGGCAAAGGGTGAACTGCCGACCAGGCCGCCGTCAAGTGTCCGGCCCGTGACCGATGCAGGTAGCGCCACGCGGGTCGCTGCAGGCGGTGGCGATACGGCCATGAGGCTCATCACCATGAACAGAACACCTGTGGTACCAGCCGGACGCACCTGACCCATCCCCCCGGGCAGGCGCCCCTACGCCTGTCCTCATCGCGTCAGCGTTTCTCATTCGAGGTCTTCCCTCGCGGCGGTACAATGAATGTCTCTGTATACGCCCAGGTTGCCCGGCAGGCAAGGAGAGGGGCCGATCCGCTAGACTTTTGACCATGGCGGACGTTTCGCAACGAGGGTGATCTCATGGCATCCAGACGCATTTCCCTCCTGACCATGGTGCTGGTGCCGGCGATGTTCGCTGCGACGACAGCCGGTGAAGTGGCCATGGAGGCTCTGACGACCGAGCACTTCCGTCTGCACCTGGCCATGTCGCGCAGCGACCAGGGCCGGAAGACGGTCCTGGACCTGGAGGCGCTCTGGCGGCAGTACCAGGCCACGGTGGGCGGCATGGTGCCTCCTCATTCTCCCCGGCACCGCCTGGAGGTCTTCGCTTACGAAGGCTCGGAAGGATTGCGTGCACTGCGCCGGGACATGCCTGATCTGGTGACGGGGGAAAGCCCCTTCCCGGGTCTGCTGGCCTTGCCCGACCAGTTGCTGGTCGCCGTGGACGGTGCCGGTCTGCTGGCACGGAGTGATGTGGCGGTGTTGTTCCACGGCGTGAGCCATCTCATGCACGACGCAGTTCTCTACGACGAAGGGGTGAACGGTTCCTGGTGGGTGCGTGAGGGTATCGCGACCTATCTCATGCAGACCGTCTACCGGAAGGATCGCTCGTTTTCCGTGGGCCGGGTGCGTTCCAGCGAGGGGTACATCACCGATGTTTCCCCGGCCGGGCGGGTGGCCGCGACCATCTCCTTTGCCGAGGAGCCCAAGAAGAGCCTGGACGCCTTGCGCGACGCTTACAGCAAGGGTCAGCACGTGCCCCTGGCCACGCTCCTGGACCATGCGGCCGATGAGCCGTGGCCCGACCCGGTTCAGCGGGACAGGGCTGCGGTGGAGTCCTGGGTCCTGATCCACTTCCTGTTGCATGGGCCCGAGGCGTCTTTGCGCCCGCGTCTGGCGCGGTTCCTGGCCCTGGAACGGAAGGGTGAGGGCGGTAGCGAGGCGTTCCGCAGGGTGGTCTCCGGTGAGCTGGAGAGGCTGCAGCCGCTGGTCTTTCGCTATACGCGCAAGATGCGCTGAACAACGGGGATCGTCTACGACGAAGGGATGCTCATCTGCAGCCAGTGGTAGGCGGCTACCGCCCGCCCCTCTTTCCGGGCCGGCGCAAAACGCCAGCGCCGGACCGCGTTGGCAGCCGCCTCGGCGAATCCCAGCGCCGGCCGCTGGGCGCGCATGAGAGGGATGTCGGCGACTTTCCCCTCTACATCCACCAGCAGGAGGAGCGCGACGCGGGAGCGTATCCCTCTGATGCGAGCGCTGTGAGGCTGGATGGGCGCCCGCTGCTTGATGGCCGCCGGATAGCTGACACCGTTTGTGCCCGCGACGTCGGCGTCCTCAGGAATAATGGTGGCGTCCGCCAGGGCATGCAGCCCCTTCTCCACCTGCTGCCATCTGCGCAGATCTTCCCGTTCCTCGGAAGAGAAGACAACGGTGGTCTCCATGTGCACCGCTACGGGACGACCCTGACGCATGGCCGGTGCATACCGTCGGCGGTTCATGGCCTCGAGGACCGCTTCTTCGAATCCAGTCGTGGTGATCTTGCCAGGGACATCAGCGGCGTCCTTCAAGCTTTCCTCTCCCAGGGTGGCCTCAAGAATCTGCACCTGGTCCACGAACCCCCTGGAAGTGACCACGAAGGCAACCCTGATTGTGGCCTCCACAGAGAATCTCGTGGCGGCCATGGGGTAGACAGGCAGTGGCGCATTCAACACCTGGGGATAGGTGACGCCCTTGTGCCCCGGGCGGAGCGGCTGGGGGGCGTCGCTGCCGCTTATGGCCATGAGCATGGCAGCAGCAAGGACGATGTTGATGGGGCCGGTCATGATGTCTCTCCCAGAAGGGCCTTGAGGGCGGTTTCAAGATCGGGATGGAGAAAATTGTAGCCTGATTCCATGAGGCGGGTGGGGCGCACCCGGGTACCGGACAACAGCAACGCATCGGCCATCTCACCCAGCGCGGCACGGGCCGCCCAGGCGGGCAAGGGCAGAACGGCGGGCCGTGAGAGCACCCGGGCAAGGGTGCGAGTGAAGAAGGCATTGGTGACGGGTTCGGGCGCCACGGCGTTGACGGGGCCGGCCAGTTGGGCCTGGGATATGGCAAACCGAATCATGGACACCGCCTCGGGCAGCGACAGCCAGCTCATGTACTGGCGTCCATGGCCCAGGCGGCCGCCCAGGCCCAGGCGAAAGATCGGGAGCATGCGCGCCAGTGCACCACCGGAAGCGGAGAGAATCACGCCGAAGCGCAGGTGGACCACGCGGATGCCGGCGTCGCGGGCGGCGTCGGCGGCATTCTCCCAGGCCACCGCGACCCGGGCGAGAAAATCGGAGCCGGGCGGGCTGACCTCGTCCAGCCAGGCCTCGCCGCTGTCGCCGTAGTAGCCCACGGCCGAGGCGCACACAAGAACAGCAGGCGGTCGCGTGCAACGAGCCAGGGCGCGGCTCAGAAAACGGGTGCCGTCAATACGGCTGTCGCGGATGGCGGCACGGCGGGTCCGGGTCCAGCGCCCTGCGGCAACGTTCTCGCCGGCAAGGTGAACCACGGCGTCAAGACCATCCAGTCGGTCTGTCTCTATCTCTCCGGTCAGTGGCGACCAGACCATATCTCCCGTCTGTTGCCGTTCAGGGTGGGGCCAGCGGCGCAGGGCGTGAACCTCCCAGTCAGCTGCCTGCAGGACTCGCGACAGCGCTGACCCCACCAGGCCGGTCGCACCGCTGATCAGAATGCGCATGGCTCTCTATCCCCTGGCTTCCTCGGTGCTCTCTCCCTCAACGATCTCGGGAAAGAGGGTCGGCACCCCGGCGGCGCGTATGCGCTGGTTCAGGCGGGGCAGGGTCTCAGCCCAGATTTCCTCCAATCGGTCCAGTTGCTCATCGATGGCACCGGTCAGTTCCTTGCGCACCTCTTCGGCTTGCCGGGTGGGGCGATAATCTCCCATGTCCACCATGCGGGCCAGGCTGCTCAACTTGTTATTGAGGCGAATGGGGAAGTTCAAGGGGTCCTGGCGGGATTGGTTTTTTGTCTGGTACAGGGTCTCTTCGATTTCTTTCAGTGCCGCCAGGAAATCGTCCAGGTCGCCGGTGAGTTCGTCGGCGTCATCCAGACCTGTCAGGCGGGGTCGCAGATCTTTGACCTGGCCCCGAACCCGGCGGATGGCGGCAATGGCCTCGTGGGTTTGCGTCAGCTTGTCGCGCACGGCCATGAGAAAGTCGAACTGTGCCTTGAGATCGGCCCGGCTTGATGGGCTGCGGGGGTCGGCCTGCAGGATGGCCGGATTTTCCGCCGTGCGGTCGCCGACCTGCAGGCGCACCCGGTACTCGCCGGGAACGGCCATGGGGCCATCTTTCATGCCGGCCCACAGGATCATGCCGGCAAATTTCTCAGGCCCGTCATGCCGCAGATTCCAGACAAAACGGTTGAGGCCCGGTTTCAAGTCTTCCAGATTGTTGGCGTCATCTTCTTCATCCTCCTCTTCGTCGCTGATGGTGGGATCTTCTTCCGCATCAGCGCTCTCCCCGGTCTCAGCCTGTCGCTCCCCGGGCGGCATCAGGGTGCCATCCCAGGTGCGCACCACACGGTCATCCGGTCCGACGATCTGGATCCGCACGGCGGTCTCCTCGTCCACCTCAGGCAGACTGTAATGCACCCAGAGACCGGGTGCGGGGTTGCTGCCGGCGGCTCCGCTCTCCTCCCGCCGTCCCATGTCGCGCAGACGATAGGCGGGACGGGGCGTGAACAGGTGGGGAGGTGCGGGGGCGCCGCCGGCCATCTGCTGCAGCGGCGTGAGGTCGTCCAGCACCCAGAAACCGCGGCCCTGGGTGGCGGCGATGAGGTCGTCGTCTTTCACGGCCAGGTCGGTGATGGGAGAGATGGGCAGGCCGAGTTGCAGGGAGCGCCATGAGGCGCCGTCGTCGTCGGAGAAGTATGCGCCTCGTTCGGTGCCTGCATAGAGGAGGCCGCGCACACGTTGGTCCGCTCGCACCACTCTGGTGAAGTGGTCACGGGGGATGCCCTTATCGATCCTCTTCCATGTCTGCCCGTAGTCGGTGGTGCTGTAGAGGTAGGGCGTGAAATCGTCCAGCTTGTACCGGGTTGCAGCCAGGTAGAGCCCCCCCGGCCGGAACGGATCGGCCTCGAGGGAATTGATCAGGGCCCACTCCGGCAGACCCCTGGGTGTCACGTCGGTCCAGCTTTCACCGCCGTCTTTGGTGACGTGGAGCAGCCCGTCGTCCGAGCCGGTCCAGATCAACCCCGGCTGCCGGGGCGACTCAACGGCGGCGAAGATCGTGGCGTAATACTCTACGCCAGTGTTGTCCTTGGTGATGGGGCCGCCCGAGGCGGCTTGCATGCTCTTGTCGTTGCGCGTCAGATCGGGGCTGATGGCCTGCCAGGATTGTCCCTCGTCGGTGGTCTTGAACAGCACATTGGCCGCGGCGTAAAGCATGTCCTTGTCGTGGGGGGAAAAGAACAACGGGAAGTTCCACTGGAACCGGTAGCGCAGTTCCTCCGTTCCCCAGCCCATGGGATTGACCGGCCAGACATTGATGGCCCGTACCTGGTTGTTGGCGTGATTCACGCGGGTGAGAAAACCGCCATAGCTGCCGCCGTAGACGATTTCGGGGTTGTCCGGCTTGATAGCGATATGGCCGCTTTCACCCCCGGCCGTGGGCTCCCAATCCCGGACACCGATGGAGCCCCCCGGTGCCCGGTGCAGGATGCGCACCGTGCTGTTGTCCTGCTGCGCCCCGTAGATGCGGTATGGGAAGTGGTTGTCGGTGGTCACCCGGTAGAACTGGGCGGTGGGCTGGTTGTTCTGGGGAGACCAGGTCTTGCCGCCGTCAAAACTGACATTGGCACCGCCGTCGTTGGACTCGATCATGCGCAATGGGTCGCCGGGGTCTATCCAGAGGTCATGGTTGTCGCCATGAGGAACATCGATGGCGGTGAATGTCTTGCCGCCGTCTTTGCTGCGCTGAAAGCGAACGTTGAGGACGTAGACCGTCTCGGTGTCCGCCGGGTCGGCCACGATCCGGCTGTAGTACCAGGCTCGCTGGCGCAGCTTGCGTTCACTGCTGGTTCGTGTCCATGTCTTACCGGCGTCCCGGGAGCGGAATACGCCGCCTTCTTCAGCCTCCACGATGGCGTAGAGGTTGTCGGGGTCGGCTCGTGAGACGCTGATGCCGGAAATTCCCCATGTCCCTTCGGGCAGGCCTTCATTGCCGGTCAGTTCTTCCCAGGTATCGCCTCCGTCGATTGATTTCCAGAGTCCCGAGCCCGGGCCGCCGGATGACAGGCTGTATGGGGTGCGGTGTACGTTCCAGAGGCTGGCGTAGAGAATGCGCGGGTTGGTGGGGTCCATGGCCAGGTCCACCGCGCCCGCTTCTTCATTGGCAAAAAGGATCTGTTCCCAGTTTTCGCCTCCGTCCCGGCTGCGGTAGACGCCGCGCATGGCGCTGGGCGCGAACAGGTGCCCCATGACCGCGGCATAGACGAGATCAGGGTTTCTGGGATGGATACGAATTCGTGGAATACGACGGGAGTCCTTCAGTCCCTTGAAGGTCCAGGTCCGCCCGGCATCGGTCGATTTCCAGATGCCGTCGCCATGGCTGGCGTTGCCGCGGATGGTCTTCTCGCCACCACCTGCGTAGATGACGTTGGGATCCCACTGGCTGACGGCCACCGCACCGATGGAGCCCCCGAAGAAGCCGTCCGAGACCGATTTCCAGGTGCCGCCGGCATCGGTGGTCTTCCAGACTCCGCCACCGGTTGCGCCGAAATAATAGGTCTGGGCGTCACCGGGGATTCCGGCCACGGCCGCCGAGCGGCCGCCGCGAAAGGGGCCGATCTCCCGCCACTCCATGGCCTGCAGATTGGGATCCGTGGCTGGGGTAGATGCCGCCGCCGGGGTGGATGAAAGCGCCAGCAGGGCGGTGCACACCAACCCCAGCCCGTGGGCGGGGATGGAGGCACGTCTGAGAAAAGCATGGACCAGAGAGCAGGACGCGGACACCGGAACCTCCACCTGTGGTCCCCGAGCAAGGACGCGAACCGCCTGCCGGGACCATGGCCGGGCGGCCGCGAGGATTCAACTGCCGGTGAAATTGGGTGTGCGCTTTTCCCTGTTGGCGGCCAGGCCCTCGGTGGAATCGGACGAGCGAAAGAGACGTGACTGAAGTTCCCGTTCCAGGGCGAGTCCTTCGCTGAAACCCATTTCCGCGCCGCTCACCACGGCGCGCTTGATGGCGCCGACGGCCAGGGATGCGCCGTGGGGAGGGGTGAATTTTCTGGCGTAGGCCAGGGTCTCATCGCTGAAGTTCTCAGCCGGCAGAATCTCATGGATCAAACCGAAGGCCGCCGCCTGGTCGAAGTTGTAGAGCCGCCCGGTCACCATCATCTCGAGAGCCCGGCTGCGCCCGACGCTGCGCAGCAGGCGCTGGGTGCCGCCGGTGCCGGGCAGGACGCCCAGCTTGACCTCCGGAAGGCCGATCTTGCCGCCGTCCCGGCGCGCCACCCGCAGGTCCGCCGCGAGAGCCACTTCCAGGCCCCCGCCCACGCAGTGCCCGTTGAGAGCGGCGATGACCAGCTTGGGTGTCTGCTCCAGGCGGTTCAGGGTCTCGTTGGCATGCAGGCAGAAATTGTCCTTGAACCTGGGCTCCATGCGCTGTAACTCGGCGATGTTGGCGCCGGCGCAGAACATCTTCTCGCCGGCGCCTGAGAGCAGCAGGACGTGAATGTCGTCGGCGAAGCGGGCCTTGAGGATGGCCTCGTCCAGGGCGCGCATCATGGCATGGGTGTACGCGTTGGCCGGCGGGTCGTTGAGGGTGATACAGGCGATCCCCTCCACAGCCTCATAGGTGACCAGGCTGGTGTCGCTCATGCTTCTCTCATGGTCGATGGCCGCTTCTCCATGGGCACATAGGCCCTCTGCCGGACTCCCAGATAAACCTGGCGGGGCCGGGCGATCTTCTGCTCCCCGTCGGTGAGCATCTCCTGCCACTGGGCGATCCAGCCCACGGTTCGCCCGATGGCGAAGAGAACCGGGAACATGTCCACCGGGAACCCCATGGCCTGGTAGATGAGCCCCGAGTAGAAATCAACATTGGGGTAGAGCTTGCGCTTGATGAAGTACTCGTCTTCCAGGGCGATCTTCTCCAGCTCCAGGGCGATATTCAGCAGGGGATTGCGACCAGTCACTTCAAAGACCTGGTCGGCAATCCGTTTGATGACGCGGGCCCGGGGGTCGTAGTTCTTGTAGACCCGGTGTCCGAAACCCATGAGACGTGTCTCGCCGGCCTTCACCCGCCGGATGAAATCGGGCACCCTCTCCAGGTTGCCGATACTGGACAGCATGCGCAGGACAGCCTCGTTGGCGCCGCCGTGGAGTGGCCCGTACAGGGCCGCCGCCGCTGCCGCGATGCTCACGTAAGGGTCGGCCTGGCTGGATCCGACGCTGCGCATGGCATTGGTCGAGCAGTTCTGCTCGTGGTCGGCATGCAGGATGAAGAGGACATCCAGAGCGTGCTCCAGGACGGGATTGGGCTTGTAGGGCGACTCGGTCATGCGGAAGAGCATGCTCAGGAAATTACCGGTATAACTCAGGTCGTTGCACGGATAGACGTAGGGCAGGCCGCGGCTGTGGCGATAAGCGAAGGCGGCCAGAGTGATCACCTTGCCGATGAGGCGATAGGTCTGCAACCGTCTCGATTCGATGTCCAGGACGCTCTTGGCCTGGGGGTAATACGTGGAGAGTGCGGCCGTGGCTGAAATGAGGATGCCCATGGGATGGGCATCATGGCGAAAGCCGTCGATGAACTTCTTGATGTTCTCATGCAGGAGGGTGTGGTGAGTGACCTGGTAGGTCCACTCCTCGAGTTCCTGCCGGGATGGCAGTTCGCCGTTGAGAATCAGGTAAGCCGTTTCGAGATAAGTCGAATTCTCCGCCAGGTCCTCGATGGGATAGCCGCGGTATTCCAGAATACCCCGCTCTCCGTCAATGTAGGTGATGCGGCTCTTGCAGTTGGCCGTGTTGGTGAAGGCCGGGTCGTAGAGCATCATGCCGAAATCAGAGTCATGGACGCGGATCTGCCGGAGATCCATGGCGCGGATGGTGTCGTTTTCTATGGGAACCTCATAGGTGCGCCCGGTGCGGTTATCCGTGATGCTCAAGCTGTTCTTCTTGTCCATGATGCATATCTCTCCGCGGATGCCGGGTGGCAGGATAGCGAATAATCGCGCCCTGAGGGTGGGTACCGCCTGCCGGCCATGGATCGGCGACCATCCTGATGGGAGCAAAGTGTAAGGCTCCCTTACATTTCCGAATAACTCTCCCCGGCAGTGCTCTGGTGAGCGGCGCCGGACGACACTCTAAGTGACTGAAAGAAAATTACTTATCTGATTTAGCTTGCGCTGGCGGAAGCAGGCACGGGACTTGCTTTGAGAGAGGGAGTCCCGCCACTCCGGTGGGGCGAAGAGGAAAGGGTGGAGCAAATCGTTTCGCCCTCTGGGGGAGGCTTCGTGGGGTAGCCTCCCCTCCTTTTTTTTGCGCCTCCCGTCGCGCTAAGATCGCGTGCCTCCCAGCCGCCCGGGCGGGGAATTCGACAGGCGCAACCCATGCTGCTCCCTCTCAGACGTCGACAGGCCGACTTCATCCGCCGCCGTCTGCTGGCTTTTTATGACCGCCATCGCCGCGATCTGCCATGGCGCGGGAGCCAGGATCCCTATGCGATTCTGGTGTCGGAGGTCATGTTGCAGCAGACCACCGTGGCAGCGGTGATCCCCTACTATGAGAGGTTTCTCGACCGATTCCCCGATCTGAGATCTCTGGCTCGGGCGTCCGAGGAGGAGGTGCTCACCGCCTGGGCGGGTCTGGGGTATTACCGCCGGGCCAGGTCGCTGCGGGAAGCATGCCGCCAGACTGTGCAGCGACATGGAGGGCATCTTCCCAGGACGGCTGCGGGCCTGAGAGCGTTGCCGGGAATAGGGCCCTACACCGCGGGCGCCGTGGCCAGCATCGCATTCAACCTGCCGGAGCCTGTCCTTGACGGTAACGTGGTGCGGGTGCTGGCGCGACTTGCGGCCCGATCCGGCCGCGGAAGTGGCGAGATCCGGGTTCTCCAGCAGGCCGCACGCACTCTGGTGGGCGGGCCGCGGCCGGGCGATCTCAACCAGGCTCTCATGGAACTGGGGGCGACCATCTGCACACCCGGGAAGCCTGCATGTGAGGCCTGTCCCGTTGCACGCTCCTGTTCCGCCCGGCGGGAGGGATCGCCGGAAAGGTATCCCGGTGCCCTGCGCCGACAGGCCACGCAGCAGCGCCGGGGCGTGGTTCTGGTGGTGCGTCACGACGGCGGGCGCGTTTACCTGGTGCAGCGGGGCGAGAAGGGTCTCATGCCCGGACTCTGGGAATTACCGGGTCTCAGTGGTCAGGAGAAGGATGCCGAGGCCCCGGCGCCGCGCTCGGTGGCGAAGGCGGCGCGCCGGCAACTGGGGCAACCCGTTGTGCTTGGGAAACACCTCGGATCCTTCCGGCATATGGTTGTGAACCGCAGGGTGCAGGTGGAGGTGCGCGTCGCGCGACTGCGCTCCGCCGGCGGCGGCAGGGTCGCCAGGACCGCGGTTCGCAGCGTGGATCCCGGGCGTGACCCCATGCCGCCGCTCACGGCGGCGACGCGCAAGGCCCTGGAGGTCGCCGGGTTCTCTTCGCGCACATGGATCACCGCAGGTCGCGGGCAGTAGACTCGCGGCTGGGAGGCATCGTGCACGCAGAATCAGGAAAGGAACCCATGACCTCGATCGCCGGTGGAGGGATGGGGCGAGACCAGCCAGGGGATGGCAGGCTGGCAGCCTCACCACCCCGCACGACCCGTGGCGTGGTGGTCGAGGGACCTGCCGGTAGCCTGGAGGGAATCCTGGATATCCCCGGTGGTGATCCTCCGGCGGTGGCGGTCTTCTGCCACCCTCACCCACTCCACGGCGGCTCCATGCACAACAAGGTGGTCTACCGGGCTGCCAAAGGGGCTGTGGCGGCCGGCCTGCCGACCCTCCGGTTCAATTTTCGCGGTGTGGGACGGTCCGCCGGGCAGCATGATGGTGGCAGGGGGGAGGCCGAAGATCTGCGCGCTGCCCTCGACTTCCTGTGTGAACGCTTCCCGGCGTCGCCTCTGCTGGTGGGTGGATTTTCATTCGGTGCCACCGTGGGACTGGGCGTGGGCGTGTCCCACGAACAGGTCGCCGCTCTTGTGGGCCTGGGGCTGCCCCTGTCCAGCGCCTCGTTTGAGTTCCTGGAGGGCGAGACGCGGCCACTCCTTCTCATCCAGGGTGAGGAGGATCCCTTCGGCAGCATGGTGGCCCTCCGCCGCCTGGTGGAGCGTCTCCCGGATTCAGTTCGCCTCCTCTCCTTCCCCGGCGAAGGACATTTCTTCACCGGGGTCCTGTCTCAGCTCGCAGAGGCGGTGACCGAGTTCTGCCGGCTGCATCTGAACGGGCACGATTCGGGGGCCCCTTCCGCATGAGAGGTGCGGCCGGGACGATGCGGCTGAAGAGGCTGCCCGATGCGAGAGCGCTGGCCCGGCGCAGGCGGCGCCTCATGAGCCGCATGGGCAGCCGGGATGTCGTCCTGCTCTCGTCCGCGCCGGAGACCTTTCATTCCAACGACGTGGAGCACAGGTACAGGCCCGATAGTGACCTGTTCTATCTGACCGGTTTCTCCGAACCCGGGGCGGTGGCGGTTCTGGCGCCTGGTCATCCCCACGGCGATTTCTGGCTGGTGGTGCGCCCTCGAGATCCCGGGAAGGAAGCCTGGACCGGGCCACGGGCCGGTGTTCAGGGGGCGCGGGAGATCTATGGCGCCCGGATGGCACGGCCGCTGGCGGCTCTCCCGGAAGTCGTGGAAGAGGTCCTGGACCGGGCCGCGACTCTCTACCACATGCCCGGGCGCGATCCTGCCCTGGACACGCTGTTGCGGCGCCTGTTATCCCGGCGCCGGCGCAACCGCCGGCGGATACCGCGGGCCCTCTCCGATGTGCGGCCCCTGGTTCATGAAATGCGCCTGAAAAAAGAGCAGGACGAACTGGCCCACATGCGCCGCGCGGCAGCCATCACCTGCCGGGCTCACCGGGAGGGCATGGCCCTGGCGGCGCCGGGTCTCTACGAATACCAGGTGGAAGCGCGTATCGATTGCGTGTTTCGTACCCTCGGTGCCCAGGGAGTTGCCTACCCCACCATCGTCGGATCCGGCCCCAACGGGGTGATCCTCCATCACGTGGACAACCAGCGGCGGATGCGCCGTGGCGACCTGGTCCTGGTCGATGCCGGTTGTGAATTCCACTGCTATGCCGCCGATGTGACGCGCACGTTTCCGGTGGATGGAAGATTCCGTCCTCCCCAGCGCCGCCTCTATGACCTCGTGCTCGCGGCCCAGCAGGCCGCCATGGGTGAGGTACGCGCCGGCGTGTCCATGGACCGGCCGCACCAGGCCGCCGTGGAGGTTCTGGCGCAGGGACTGGTTGACCTGGGCATCCTGCCTGGCACGCCCCGGGACGTGGTCGCCGGCAAGACCTATCTCCCCTTCTTCATGCACCGCACGAGCCACTGGCTGGGCCTGGATGTTCACGACGTGGGCGGTCGCACGCGGCATGGCCGGCCCCGACGCCTGGCATCCGGCATGGTGCTGACCGTGGAGCCGGGGCTCTATATCCGGGCCGATGCGGCCGGCGTTCCGGCAGCCTACCGCGGGCTGGGAATTCGCATCGAAGATGACCTCCTGGTCACGGCCGCCGGCCATGAGGTGCTCACCGGCGACCTGCCGCGGACCGCCGCAGCCATCGAGCGTGCCTGTCGCCGCGCCCCCCGGTTGTGAGAGGATAGGCCATGCCTGTCGAGATCCTTCCATGACCCTTCGCCTGTACCAGATTGCCGGTTGTCCCTATTGCCGCAAGGTGAGCCGGGCCCTGGAACAGCTCGGCCTGGAGTATCAGGTCGTTGAGATCGATCCTGACCTGCGCAGCGAGGTGAAGAAAATCTCGGGTCAGGAGAAGGTCCCGGTCCTGGTGGATGGTGACCGCGTCATTACCGATTCCACCGCGATTCTTCGGCACCTGGTGGACTATTCAAGCGGTGGGGAACTGCTGCCGGAAGATTCCCGCCATCAGGCCCTGGCCTGGATCCTGGAAGCATACGCCGACGACACTCTGGTACCGCTGGTAGCTCGCAGTCGAGACAGCCAGGAGGACAGAGCTGAACTGGCGGTCCATCTGGCCTGGCTGGAACAGTTTCTGGATCCTGGCGGATATATTCTGGGTGATGCTCCGACCCTCGCGGATCTGGCGCTCCATGCGGCCATCAGCGGCCTTGAGAGGGATGGCCAGGGGCCGCCTCTGTCCACGGAGCTTTCCCGTCTGTGTTCCTGGTACGGTCGCCTGCGCAGTTGAACGGGCCGGGGCCCGGGGTGTGGGCGCTCGCCTGTGTGCGCAGGCCTCGCTGCTAAGATGAAGCCGCGAGGAGGCGGGGATGAAAACACGGGCGATCCATCATGCGGTGATCATCGGTGCCGGCACCATGGGACATGGAATCGCCCAGATCGTGGCCATGTCCGGATGCCATGTGGTGCTCTGCGACCTGCGCCAGGAGTTCATCGACAAGGGACTTGCTCTCATCCGGAAGAACCTTGAAAAAGGAGTGGCGAGAGGAAAGGTGGACCCGGGCGTTTGCCGGGAGACACTCCTGCGCCTGTCGGGCAGCGTGGATGCTCCCGCCGCCATGGCCACCGCCGATCTGGTCGTGGAAGCGGTTCCCGAGGACCAGGAGCTGAAACTCCGGGTTCTGTCCGAGATGGGGCGCCATGCCGGCGCCCATGCCCTGCTGGCGACCAACACGTCGTCGCTTCCTCTTTCCGGGCTTGCATCGGCGCTGCCGGATCCCTCCCGATTCATCGGTCTGCATTTCTTCAACCCCCCCCACA
>SMYD01000037.1 GCA_004356015.1 Acidobacteriota bacterium
ATCAGTGGTGGCGCCGCAGCTTCGCTCGAAAACTACAAGGCGAACATCTCCTGAAGGTGAGGGGTACTCCGTAATTACCTGGTTAACGCAGGAGCCTGCCAGACTGAAGCAACTCGCGGACCCGAAAATTGCCAACAGGAATATGGTCAGTTTGGATGTTTCACTCATAACGCTGTCCGCCTAACTAGAATTGGACTGGCTGGGTAGTAAATTGGCGCATGGTAGGGTGTGGGATATTCGGTGGTGCATGGAATGATTATCTGCGATCAGAGCCTTCAAACGCAACATGATGCGCCATTCTCTGCTTGCAGTATATTTTTATATCCCGGCAGAGGCCGTGAGATAACCCAATAATAGCTGCAGAATTGTTGCGGTGCCGCGCTATACTCGCCACCGGCCAGAGCACTTTCATTGCACGCTCGCCACGCAAAAAACGGGTGAATGGGACATATCCTTCCCGGTCGATGACGCCGGCGGCTAGGAGAGGTAGGTATAGGTCTCGAGGCGGCTTCTGTATGCCGCCAGAAGTTCTTCGGCCTGTTCTCTGTCGAGCTGACCGGCCTTTATCTGTCGCGCCAGCGCCGACTGAAGTCCTTCCACCAGGACTGCGCGGGTGAAACCGAACGCCGCCAGGGTATCGCCGGCGCTCTCGCCCGGGCGTACCTCCCTGATGCGCGCCTCACCATTCGCATCCAGGACCACATCGGCCTCGTGAACCCGTCCGAACAGGTTATGCAGATCGCCCAGGGCATCCTGGTAGGCACCCAGCAGCAGGAATGCGATGCGATACGGCTCTCCGGGACGCAGGTCGTGAACCTCCAGGGCTTCTTTTTCCTCCCGTGGATGCACGAACTTCTCGACTTCTCCTTCAGAGTCGCAGGTGATGTCGGCCAGGGAGGCCCGCAACATGGGCCGCTCATTGAGACGTTGTATGGGCACCACCGGGAAGAGCTGATCCAGTGAAAAGTGATCCGGCAGTGACTGAAAGACCGAGAAGTTGCAGACGTATTTCTCATGCAACTTCTTCTCCAGCTCCACGAATTCCTCACCTCTGAACTTGGCCGCCCGGGAAAAACGCACGGCCCGGCGCACAATGGTCCAGAACAGTTCTTCTCCCCGGGCTCGCTGACGCAGGGTCAACAGACCCAGGTCAAAAGCACTGGCAAGGCGCTCCCGGTACTCCAGAGCATCATGGTAGAACTCCCGGTAATTCTTGACGGTGATGCCGGAGGCCGTCTCGCCCATGTCCCGGATCTCCATGGATTCTTCATTCTCGATCTCCGGGGATGTGTCACCGCCGAATCCTTTCACCGAAGCGCGCACATCGGTGACCAGCATGGAGTGATACGCGGTGAGCATGCGCCCCGACTCGGAGATGAGTCGCGGAGCCGGAACGCCCTCCTGGTCACACACCTCCTTGACGGCATAGACCACGTCGTTGGCGTACTCCTGGACGGTGTAATTCATGGATGCGTCCGACGAAGTGCGGGAACCATCGTAATCCACACCCAGGCCGCCACCCACGTCCAGGTACTGCAGGCCCACGCCCAGGCGCACGACCTTGGCGTAAATGCGTGCCGCTTCGCGCACCGCCTGCTTGATGCGGCGAATCTCGGTGACCTGGCTGCCGATATGAAAATGCAGCAGGACCAGTTTTTTCTCCAGACCGCCCTGGCGCAGACGCTCGATGGCATCCAGAAGCTGAGCGGTACCAAGACCGAACTTGCTGGCCACGCCCCCTGATTTTTCCCACAGGCCGCTGCCGCGCGCCTGCAGCCGGATGCGGATCCCCGCCAGGGGAACAACTTCCTGGCGCCGGGCCATGTCCAGGTAGGCATCCAGCTCAAACGGCTTCTCCAGGACCACCACGATCTTCCGACCCAGACGAGCCGCCAGGGCGGCAGCATCCAGATAGCCGGCATCTTTATAGCCATTGCAGATGGTCAAGGCGTCAGGGGGCAAAGCCAGAGACGTGGCGGCCAGCATTTCCGGGCAACTGCCGACCTCGAGACCGAGGGAATGGCTCCAGCCAGACTGCAGAAGGGCTTCCACCACAGGCCTGTTCTGGTTCACCTTGATGGGGAAAACAGGATGGAAACCGCCGGGGTAATCGAATTCTTCCATGGCCCGATCAAAGGCCGTGGACAGACTGGCCACCTGGCCGGCCAGCAACTGGGGAAAGCGCAAGAGTACCGGTGTTCCAAAACCGCGCCGGGCCAGCTCTTCCACCACAGCCTGAACATCGATGGCCCGCTCGGGGAGGGCATCAGGATAGACCTGCAGGTGGCCATCGGCACCGGCGCCCAGGTAGCCGTTCCCCCAGCGGTTGAGGCCGTACAGTTCCTCGGCGGCCGCCGCGTTGAAATGTTCGGTCCTCTTCATGACCGGCAATTATAGGGCGGAATCACCGCGCAGGGCAGCCCAGGCCAAACACAGCCATCCCGCGAGGAAGGCCAGCCCGCCCAGGGGCGTGACGGCTCCAAGCCAGCGGATGCCAGTGAGAGCCATGACATAGAGGCTGCCGGAAAAAAGAATGATGCCCGCCAGGAACAACCACCCCGCCGCACTGGTGACGGTGCCGGGCCAGCGGCCGGCGGCCCAGGCCACCACCATGAGTGCCAGGGCGTGGTACATCTGGTACCGGGCCCCGGTCTCGAAGACCGTCAGCATATCGGCCGAGATCCGTTCCCGCAGGCCATGGGCACCGAACGCGCCGGCGGCCACGCTCATGCAACCGGAAAGCGCTCCCAGGATGAAAAAAAGACGCTGCATGGCATCCCCCGTTTTTGCCCCCACACGCGTCAGGCATCGAGGCCGGCAATAAAAGAGGCCCGCCGCGCCCGGCGATGAATGGTCGCCAGATCGTCCAGCTTGAGGTTGGTGCTGGCCAGAAGATTCTCCTTGACCTGGTCGGTCGCCGAGACGGTGGTGTTATCGGTGCAGATGGCCACCGGCACACCGGCTTCAAGAAACGCATAAATAGAATGGGGCTCGCCGGGGAAGATCGATCCGGTCTGCCGGTTGGAGGTGAGGCAGCACTCCACCATGATCTTGTCCCGGGCCAGGCGGCGCATCAGCTCACGATCACTGGTGGCGGAGCAGCCGTGGCCAATCCTGTCGACACCCAGGGTGTCCACTGCCTGCCAGATCATCTCGGGCCCTTCATCTTCACCGACGTGGGCCGTGAGTCCGAGTTGGCCGGCATTGGCGATGCGGTACGCCTCGGCGAACAGCCGTGGCGGGTTACCCACCTCGGCGCCGGCGATATCAAAACCGATCACTCCCGCCGCCTGGTGCAGATGCTGGGCTTCGGAGATCGCGGAGCGGGCGAGAATCTTGGCGATGTGCGGCCCATGGTGGCGCATGGCGATGATGATCAGGCCCACCTGCAGATCATTCTCCTCGGCGCCATGGTTGAGGCCGGTGAGCACCGAACGGATGGCCTGGCGGATGGTGAGACCGCCGAAGGTGTGAATCAAGGGTGCATAGCGCAATTCCAGGACCTTGACCCCCTGGGAAGCGGCGGCCGCGACGATCCCCTCCACCACCTCGACGATATTCTCGTAAAACTGGGTCACCCACAGGGGGTAATGAAACTTCTCCAGATAGCGGAGCAGGGTCCCCTCCTCATCGGCCTGGAGAATGACCATCTTCTTCATCTCTTCCATGCTGTCGACGGGATTGAGGCCGTTCTCCACCATGGTGCGCCAGAGGATGGGCAAGGGAATGGAGCCATCCACGTGCTGGTGCAGCTCGACCTTCTCGAGGGCCAGGATCTCGGCACGGCTGACATCGGACATGGAATGAGTGTCGCCATTCCACCGCCCGCGGTCAAGAGATAAAGGTTACTTCCGGGTGTAGAAGAGCCGCCGCTGGACGGTGCTGATGGGGCTGCCGTTGACCTCGGCATAGGGGTCGATGAAGAAGTTCAGGGGGTCTCCCGCCATGCCGGGCAGAACCAGATCACGACCCACACTGAACAGCACCCGGTCTGCATCGTGAGCGCCGAAGTAATAGTCGCGCTTTTCGGGATGCTTGAACGCCTCGGAGGCATCCACCGGGACCCAGCCGGATCCCTCGAGGTAGAACTCGGCCCAGCAGTGGTAACCCGCCACCTGGCCTGCCCGCCGCTCGGTGGGAATGGGAAACCCGATCTCGAACCTGGCGGGGATACCCACGGCACGCGCATAGCCAATGAAGACGGCGTGAAAGTCCGTGCAGTTCCCCCGCAGGGTGTCACAGGCCCAGAAGATGTCCCCGCGGCCCCAGCCTTCACCGCTCTTGTCGTAGGTGAGATTGTCCACTACATAATCGTAGATGGCCCGGGCCCGGCCAAGATCGCTGGTATGGCCCGCCACCGTCTCGGTGGCCCATTCACGGATAAGACCGTCCACCGGCACGCGCCGGTCCGGCTGCAACCAGAGGGCGATTTCGCCGGCGGCGGCCCCGTCACGTTGAGTCCGGGCAAGGGAAGCGGGAATGACGGCCCCGGCCCGGGGATACGGCCGGTTCACATGCTCCTCGCGGAGGACATCAAATTCCATGACCACCGTTTGTTCCCGGGCTCCCGCCGGCAGGGTGAACCGGACGGCGACGTTCCCGTATCGGGGCTCGGTCACCAGATCGTACGGCACCGAGGCCTTGATCGTCATGCCGGTGACGGTCTGCTGGGGCGTGTCCGGCGGGTAGGGCAACCAGAGAAAAGCCTGCTGCGCCGAAGACGGTACCTCCGGCATCACGGCTTCATAGACCAGGTGAAAGGATTGCCGGGCCGGCTCGTGGGCGGCGGCTCCGGCACCTCCTGTGCCGGGAATCACGCCAGGGGCTCCTGCCCAGGAGACAAGGGTCATCAACAGGATCAGGACTTGCAACAGCGCTTTCCTCCGTGAGCAAGTTAATTTTCAAAGTATAGCGCGAAGCGCCGGGCGCGCTACAATCAACCCGTCCCTCGGAAGCGGAGACCCCGTGGAACTGACCCGCACAATTCGCTGCACCCCATCGGCCGTTGAAAAGATCCTCCAGGAGGTGCGCAAGCTGGGTGCCCAGGTGGAGGGGGACGACCGTTCCGGCCTCCTGGGAGGGCAGACATTTCTGGGCCGCTTCGCCGGCCGATATGACTACGACGGCCAGCGACTCACCCTGGTGATCACCGAGAAACCGGCTGCCATCCCCGAATCGCTGCTGGCAGAACGCCTGGATGATCTGGCACGCCGCCACGGCCTCGATTCCTGACCTTCCCTGCCGTGACCTCCCATCTTGAAGTCGAGATCAAGCTGCCGGTGAAAGACCTGGAGGACATGGTCCGGCGTCTGCAGGCGGCCGGCGCGACCGTGGCCGCGCCCCGGGTCCTGGAAGATAATCATGTGCTTGATTTCACCGATGGCCGCCTGCGCCAGGACCAGGTCATGCTGCGCCTGCGCCTGGTGGACGGGAACGGCCTGGTCACGGTGAAGAAAAAAATTTCCGGCGACCAGGGCGATTACAAGATTCGCCACGAGCAGGAAACCGTGGTGGAGGACGGGCATGGGCTTCTGGCCACGCTGCATGCCGCCGGCTTCGTGACGGCATATCGCTACGAGAAATACCGGCGCGCCTTTCGCGCCGGCAATCTGTTCATCACCCTGGACGAGCTGCCCCTGGGAAATTTCCTGGAACTCGAGGGTGAGCCCGCCGACATCGATCGCTTCGCCGGGCTGCTGGGTTTCAACCGAACCGATTACATCAACGACTCGTATAGAGCCCTGCACCTGCGCCTGTGGGCAGAAGCAGGCAGGGAAGGCGAGCCGACCGAACTGGTCTTCCCCGGCAAGGCCGGCCTTTGAAAGCCATGCTGCTGGCGGCCGGGTTCGGCAAGCGCATGGTACCGGTGACCCTCACCCGGGCCAAGCCGACGCTGCCATACCTCAACCGTCCCCTCCTGCTATGCCAGATCGATTACCTCCGCGCGGCCGGTATCGGCGAAGTCGTGGTCAACCTCCATCACCAGCCGCGATCGATCCGAAACCTCCTGGCGATGGAAAGCCGGACCGACACAGCCCCGTCAGCGGACACCTTCCATCTGGATGGCGTGACAATTCACCTCTCCCCGGAAGCAGAGCGCCTGGGCACGTCGGGCGGCCTGCACGGTGCTGCTGCACAATTGCGCGGCGACGGCACCCTGCTCTGCCTCAACGCCGACATGATCTGCTCCATCGACCTGGAGGCCATGGCGACGGCCCATGGCCGTCTGGGCCGTGCGGCAACCCTGGTCCTGGTCCCCTGGAGGGAAGGCTGTGGCCATACACCGGTCCACCACGACGGCAGCTCCCTGCTGGGGTTCGGTGAGACCGGGGCCGGAGGCCATCATCAACCCGGAATCTTCACCGGCATCCATTTGCTGGAGGAGGAGATCCTGGATCGCCTGCCGGCAGGCCGGTCTGAATTTCTACCCGACTTGTATCTTCCAATGCTGGCCAGAGGTGAACCACCGGCCGTGGTGATGTCCCCGGACCCATGGGTTGAGCTGGGAACACCGAGCCGCTACCTGGCGGGCCAGATGAACGCCCTCCAGAAATCCTCGCCTTCCATCTGTCGTGGACAAGGATGCCGCGTGAGCGCCAGCGCCGTGCTCGGGCCAGGGACCGTTCTCGGTGACCGGGTCGAGATCGGCGCCGGGGCGAAGATCGCCACCTCGATCCTCATGGAAGGTGTGCGTCTGGGCGACAACAGCCATGTTCGGGAGGTCATCGCCGGGCCCGGCACCAGCATCCCCGGCGGCTGCGACGTGCGGCGGGCAGTCCTCGCTCCCGCCATTCAGCCTTCGCCTGCCGGGGGACTTCCGGCCGGCGTGCGTGTCTGGAAAGGGATTCTTCGTGCCGACTTCTGACCCCTCTCACTCTCGCGCCCATATCCCGGCTGGTGTGGCCGACGCCGCACGTAGCTGGGGTGGTGAGCATGTCCGGGTGGACCGCCTCACCGGGGATGCTTCCACCCGGATCTACTTCCGGGCCACCTCGGAAAGCTCCTCCGGACACCCCCATGATGCCGCAGCCCAAACGGTCATCATCGCTCTCCACGACAGCGCGTTTGATGCGGTGACGTTCCCCTTTCTGCAGACAACGGATCTCTTCATCGCCGCCGGCGTGCCGGTGCCCCGCATTATTTCCCGACAGCCCACGGCCGGAATTCTGATCCTCGAAGATCTCGGCGATCGCCTGCTGCAGCACGTACTGATGGAGAACGCGCCGGCAAGCATGGCAGCTCCCCTCTACAGGACAGCCGTGGATCACATCGTTCGCCTGCAGCAGCACGGCACGCCACGGCTCAGTCCCGCTCTGGAGGCCGGTCGCCTGGCACTGGACGCCGAACGTTTCCGCTTCGAGCTGGACTATTTCTTCACTCATGTTGTTCTGGGCCTGCACGGAACGAAACCCTCCCACCGGCAACGCGAGGCGGTGGAAGTGGCTTTCGAGCACCTGTGCGCCCGTCTGGATCAGGAACCGAGGGTTCTCTGCCACCGGGACTACCACGCCCGCAACCTGCTTGTGACCGGGGACGGCCGCCTTGTGGCCATCGATCACCAGGAT
>SMYD01000038.1 GCA_004356015.1 Acidobacteriota bacterium
CCCGGTCGGGAGCCACCCGCAGAACATCGCCTATCTCGGCCAGGGCCCGGTGCAGGGCCTCGATACCGGGCGCATGGACGCCATCGTCGTTGGTGAGAAGGATTGAGGGCATGGAGACCTGGGAAACCGGCTGCCGGGCGGACTCCGCGGCGACGGGCGCTAGCGTAGCGGATCCCCGTGTGCCGCGCCACCGGGCCTGCAGGGGCCAGATTTTGGCACTAGGGTGACACGGACTGTCACTCCTGAGCCGGCGGATCTTGTGAGGTGTGGTCTGACGAATTTGTGGTCGAACCACAACATAAAATGATCCCATGTGTTTCGGATGAACCGCCCCGTCCACTGGTTGCCCGGACCACGGAGGTATGTCTCTTGCAAAGGAATCAGGTCATCATGAATAGCAAAGTCTCCGTGCGCAGGAACCCCGGCTTCACCCTCATCGAGTTGCTGATTGTGGTGGCCATCATCGGCGTCATCGCGGCCATTGCCATTCCCAATCTGCTCAACGCCATGGATCGCGGCAAGCAGAAGCGAACCATGGCTGATGTACGCAGCCTGGGGACGGCTCTCGAGACATACGCCATTGACAATACCCTTTACCCCAGCCAGGCCAGCGAGACAGATGTAGCCGCTTCATCCCTGGTTTCGGCCATGGAGCCCATCTACATGGCGAAAACCACACCCCGGGACGGGTGGGGATTTCCCCTCCGCTACCAGAGCAACGGCCTGGTCTATTCCAGTGGTTCTCTGGGAAAGGATGGGGCCGCCGGTGGCAGCCTCACCATGGCCGGTCTCGGTGGGCCCACCACCAACTTCGATTGTGACATCGTCTTCAGAGAGGGGATGTTCGTGCAGTGGCCCGAAGGTGTTCAGCAGGACTGACGGTGATGAGGAGAAGAATGGTCGGGACGACTGGATTCGAACCAGCGACCCCTTGTCCCCCAGACAAGTGCGCTACCAGGCTGCGCTACGTCCCGACCGCATTTCTATTCGAGCAGGTCCAGCAACTCCTGCAACTCCGTGCGGACCTCTTCCAGCCTGGAGCGGGCCTCGCTGTCATCCTCTATCCCGTTGCCCGTGGCTTTAGCCACCCGCGCAGGAGGGCGTAGCCGGGAACGAATTGCCGGGCCGGAGTCCGCATTTTCCAGCTGCTTGCGGGCTCCCGCGATGGTGTACGACTCCTCGTAGAGAAGTTCTTTGATGCGCAACACCATTTCAATATCCTCGCGCCGGTAGATTCTCTGGCCGGAACGGGTCTTCTGGGGTGCCAGACTGGGAAATTCCGACTCCCAGAAGCGCAGCACGTACGGCTGTGTGTCGGTGAGGCGGCAGACCTCTCCGATCTTGAAGCGCTCCTTGTCGGGTATCTGAACCGCAGAATCTGCCATGGCGCGTAATCTACCATGGCCGGCGGCAAACTGGCAACGGGTGGACGATCCACTTCAGGGCCCGGAATCCCGCTGGTAGTCGTCTTCCAGCCGCACCACGTCGTCCAGGAACGGCGTGGAAACCTCGAAGAGCCGGGAATCCTCCAGGGCCTCAAAACGATGCCTCCGTCCGGCCGGCAAGTGGACCACGTCGCCGGGCGTGAGGATCTTCTCGGTGAGGGGGCGATTCTCATCTCCCACGGTGCAGAGGACCCTCCCGCTTTCCAGGTAGAGGGTCTCTACTTTGAGCCGATGATATTGAAGGGAAAGGCGTTCTCCCTTGCGCACCACCAGGATCTTGCCAACATAGTCCTCGGTCTCGGCCCAGATCTCTTCATGCCCCCAGGGCTTTTCTATGCGTCGCGGCATGGCGGTCTCAAGCCTCCGGAGAACTGTCCACAGGATCCGCGGCACCCGGCTCACCGGCCAGAATACGGCCCACTTCGTCGGCGCTGCTGGCGGCCAGCAGGCGGTCTGTCAGGGTCCGGGCCTCGCCGGCATGTGTGCTGCGGATGGCATCCTTGACGGCCGGAATGGTCACCGGGTTCAGCGAGAGCTCCCGCAGGCCCAACCCCATGAGCACGGGCACGTAGCGGGGATCCGAGGCCATTTCCCCACACAGAGAGACGGAGATACCCGCGTCCCGGGCGGCGAGAATGACGCGTTGGAGCATACGTAGAACAGCCGGGTGGTGCGGTTCGTAGAGATAGGCCACCGATTCATTTCCCCGGTCGATGGCCAGGAGGTACTGGATCAGGTCGTTGGTCCCGATGCTGAAGAAATCGACGCGGCTGGCCAGCAGGTCCGCCACCATGGCCGCCGAGGGGACTTCGATCATGATGCCGATGGGAATGTTTTCGGGAATGGCATGCCCCTCCTGCCGCAACTCATCCCTCACCTTGTTCAGCACCTCCAGGGCGCGGACCAGTTCTCCCACCCCGGAAATCAAGGGGAACATGATCTGGATGGAGCGCCCTACCGCGGCGCGGAGGATTCCTCGCAGCTGGGTCCGGAAAATATCCGGCCGGCGGAGGCAGAGCCGGATGGCACGCATGCCCATCACCGGATTGGCTTCTTCCTTGTCCAGCACTTCGTGAAAATATTTTTCTCCACCCAGATCCAGGGTGCGTACGATGCATGGGTGCGGGGCCACCCTGTCTGCCATCTCGGCGTACACCTGATAGTGGTCCTCTTCGCTGGGCAGGTTGGGTGAGCACTTGAGAAAGAGGAACTCAGAGCGATAGAGGCCGACGCCGATTGCGCCGTAGCGCAGAGAAGTCTCGACTTCCTCGGGCAGCTCAATGTTGGAACGCAGGATGACCACCTCGCCATCGGTGGTGACCGCGGGCAGATCGCGGGTCTTGAGCCCGTCCTGGGCCCGTTGCCGCCAGGCCGTGCGCGCCCGGATGGCCGTCTCCTTTTCGCCGGCATCGGGCGCTACCAGGACCGTTCCCCGCTCGCCATCCACCACCAGCAGGTCTCCGGTTTCCACTTTTTCGAGGAGTCCATGCAGGCCCACCACCGCCGGTATCTCCAGGGCGTTGGCGATGATGGCCGTGTGAGACGTACGGCCGCCCAGTTCGGTGACGAATCCCACCACGCTCTGGGTGTTGAGAGCCGCCGTGTCCGATGGAGTCAGGGTGTGGGCGACGATGATGGCATCCTCCCTGATCCTGGAAAGATCGGGATGAGACCGGTCACCGGTCAGATGCCCCAGGACACGCCGGTAGACATCCTCGAGATCACCGCCGCGCTCGTTGAGATACGGGTCGTCAATGGCTGCGAACTGGGCGAGAAGATCCTTGACCACGGTGCGCACGCCCCACTCGGCGTTGACATGCTCCCGGCGAATGTGTTCCTCGGTGCCGGCGGCGAAGGATCTGTCATCCAGGATGAGAATGTGGGCGTCGAAGATGTGGCTGAGTTTCTCACCCATCTTCTCTTCGACCCGGAGACTCAGAATTTCCAGTTCTTTGCGTGCCGCGGTGATGGCGTGCCGAAAGCGCTTGACTTCAGCCTCAAGGCGGTCCGGCTTGAGCGTCCTCCGGTTGACCATGAGGTGGTGGGACTCGAGGACAAGGGCAGATCCCATGGCGATGCCGGGACTGGCGCCGATGCCCTTGAAGATCGCGTTCACGAGCGTTCTCCGAAGTGATCTTCCACCAGGGTGCAGAGAGTGCTCACCGCATCTTCTGCATCGTCGCCCTCGGCCGTGATGCGCAACCGGGCGCCCTGAGTGGCGGCCAGCAGGAGCAAACCCAGGATTGACTTGCCGTCAACCTGCTGACCATCCCGCTCGATCTGGATGTGGCTGGCGAAGCTGCTTGCGGTGTGCACGAAACGGGCTGCAGCCCGGGCATGGAGACCCAGCCGGTTGGAGATTTCAACGTCGCGGCTGGCCATCCTCAGTCCTTTCCCGAGCGGTGTGCATGCCGGCCCAGAAGATCAGAGGCAACCTGAATGGATTGCCGCCCTTTCACACAAATCTGTTCCACCACACCCGCCAGATTCTCATCGGCGCGGAGGTTGAGAAATTTGATCAACATGGGCAGGTTGATGCCCGTGACGATCTCGGCCCGCCCGGGATCGAGAAACGTGAGGCTGATGTTGGTGGGAGTCCCGCCGAACATGTCGGTGAAGATCAGAACCCCCTGGCCGGCATCAACCGTTCGCAGAGATTCCTCGATGGTGGTGCGAGCCAGACTGACGTCGGCGTCCCAGTCGATGACCACCGCCTTCAGGCGCGGCGCCTCCCCGACGATTTTCTTGGCGGCATTCACCAGCTCCAGGGCCAGATTGCCATGTGTGACCACCAGGGCGCCTACCATTATTCTCTCTCCAGATCGCGATGCTGAACTTGCATGCGGGTCCCGGCATCGGCCAGCAACCGGGAAAAGTGCTCGGTGACGGCCACGCTGCGGTGCTTTCCGCCGGTGCAGCCGATGCCCACCCGCAAGTACGATTTCCCCTCCCGGATGTACAAGGGAAGGAGGAAACGCAAGAGGTCCATGGTTTTCTCCAGGAAGATTTTATATTCCCGCTGCTCTTCCAGAAACTGGACAACCGCCTCATCACGGCCATTCAGGTTCTTGAGGCCGTCCACGAAGAAGGGGTTGGAGATGAAGCGTACATCGAACATCAGGTCCATGTCAGGCGGGACCCCGTACTTGTAACCGAAACTCTGCAACAGGACGAGCATGGTCGAGGGATGATCCTCGTCCTGATAATTGTCCTTGATGTGGGTTTTGAGATCGTGAACGCTGAAGGCCGTGGTGTCGATGATACGATCCGCCATGGTCCGGATGTGAGCCAGGGCCTCGCGCTCGAAGCGAATGCTGTCCATCAATCCGCGGGAATCGTCAGCCATGGGGTGGGGTCTGCGCGTTTCGCCGAAGCGGCGGGTCAACACCCGGTCCGACGCCTCGAAGAAAACCAGGCAGACTGGATGAGATTTGCGGATATTGGCCAGTGTCCGGGGAAAGTCTTCCAGAAAGCGGCGTTCGCGCACATCAAGGACCAGGGCAACTTGTGGCAATTCGTCCCGGGAGCGGGCGCAGAGATCCGCGAAGACCGGGATGAGCACCACCGGCAGGTTATCCACGCAGTAATAGCCCATGTCTTCGAAGGCCCGCATGGCGGCGCTTTTGCCGGACCCCGACAATCCGGTGAGGATGAGAAACGGCCGGGTCACTCATTCTCCTCGGTGACCGGCCTGGCATCCTCTGCCAGCTGCCGGTCGAGCCGGCGCGCCAGCTCCCGCGCCGGGTTATGTCCTCTTCTCTTGAGGAGTTGATTGCGAGCTGTCACTTCCACCAGGACGGCCAGATTTCGACCTGGAGCCACCGGCATCTCCACGTAGTCCAGCAGGACACCGAGCAGTTCATGGGATTGGTCATCAATGCCCAGGCGGTCATAGACCTTGTTCCTCTTCCAGAGATCCAGGTTCACCACCAGGTCGATATCCTTGGTGCGACGGACGGCAGCGATACCGAAGATATCCCTGACATTGATGATGCCGATGCCGCGCAGTTCCATGTGATCGCGGGTCAACTCGGGACTGGAACCGGTGACAACGTCTCCTCTGCGGCGAAGCACCACCAGGTCATCGGAGACCAGGCGGTGCCCGCGAACGATCAGGTCCAGGGCGCATTCGCTCTTGCCGATGCCTGAAGCGCCCAGGATCAGGGTGCCCACGCCAAAGATATCCAGGAGCACTCCATGCACCTGCATGACCGGCGCCAGCTTTTCTTCCAGAAAGTGACCGATGGCGTAGATTGCGGTGGAGGAGACGATACGGGTGCGCAGAACAGGGATGCCGGCCTCCTCGGCATCCCCAATGAGCTCGGCCGGCGGTTCCAGGCCCTTGGTGATGGCAAAGCAGGACACGTCGTGGGCAATGAGGCGATGGATGACAGCGGCTCGCTCCTGGGCCGGCTTTTCGAGCAGGAACGTGATCTCTGAATTTCCCAGGATCTGCACGCGCCCCTGGTGGAGGTATTCCATGAAGCCGGCCAGGGCCAGGCCCGGTTTCTGGACCCGCGGCTGGCTGATAATTCGATCCAATCCGGCAGCACCGGCGAGAACCTCGAAATCGAGAACTTCCCGTGTGCCTTCCACCAGTTCACCGATGGTGATCTCAGGCTGGTACGGCTCCATATGTTCCCTTTTTCACCCGATATCGCCCCGTCTCCCACTGGCGGGAGGCACTTCCAGGGCGACTTATCTTATCATTTTGCCGGCTCCAGACCCGTGCCTTCGCGTTGACAGACATGGCCGGGCGCAGTATTTTCAAACCCTTGTCGGCAGGCCATTTACAGGCACCCAGTTCCCGGGAGGGGGCGAGGATACCGGCACCTGAGAGCACCTCAGATTGGCCGTCAGAGACGGCCGGCAGGAGGAGTCCCATGTCAACGCGAAACGTCCATGTGGTCGGGACCGGAACCATCGGTGAACCCCTCATTGGCCTGCTCACCAGCCTCAAAGATGAACTGAGACTTGACAGGATCAGTTTTCACAAGCGTACACCGCTTCTCACCGACCGCTCCAAGGTCGTCAATCTCCTGAAGCGCGGCGCCCACCTGGCTGTGGACGCAGATGCCCATCAGGGGTTTGTCGACCTGGGGATCAAGCCGGAACTGGAGACACATGAGGCGCTGGAACAGGCCTCGGTGGTCATCGACTGCACCCCCTCCAATGTCGGCTTGGCCAACAAGGCCGAACTCTACCAGAAATATATGGCAAATACCGCCGGTTTCATTGCCCAGGGTTCAGAATTCGGCTTCGGGAAGATGTATGCCCGCGGCATCAACGATGCCGCCCTCATCCCCGGTGAGGACCGTTTCATCCAGGTGGTCTCATGCAACACCCACAATCTTGCACTCCTGGTGGACCTCATCGCCTTGCAGGGCGCAGGGCCTGAGAATCTGAACACTGCCCGCTTCCTCTGTATCCGGCGATCCAATGATATCAGCCAGGATGGATCTTTCGTCCCGGCACCCCAGGTTGGAACCCACACGGATGAGTTCGGCTCCCATCACGCCCGCGACGCCTATCATCTGTTCAAGACACTGAAATACGACTTCTCCAACACCCTGTTTTCCTCGGCCATGAAGGTCAACTCCCAGTACATGCACACCATCTGGTTCTCCGTCCTGGTGGAGAAACCCACCACCCAGGAAGAAATCCTGCAGAGGTTCGTTGAGTGTGACAGGGCGGCCATTACCTACAAGATGTCCGCCAATGCGGTCTTCAGCTTCGGCCGTGACTACGGTCACTACGGCCGTCTGCTCAATGAGACGGTACTGGTGGTCCCCTCGCTGGCCGTGCGGAACAAGGGTCGTGAGATCGTCGGCTTCTGTTTCACGCCCCAGGACGGCAACTCGCTTCTCTCCAGCATCTCGGCGGCTGCATGGCTGATGGACCCGGAAGGTTACAACAAGCAGGTCCAATGCCTGCGCAAGTATTTCTTCGACGAGGTCTGATGGCGGTGCCAGCGCGACCAGCTGGTCAGTCCCGGCAGCGCTTGAAGACCAGTGAGCCGTTGGTGCCGCCAAATCCGAACCCGTTGTTCAACGCGTACTCGATCTCCAGATCCCGCGCCTTGTTGGGGACGTAATCCAGTGTGCAGTCAGGATCCGGGTTCTCGTAGTTGATGGTGGGCGGAACCTTGCCTTCCCGCATGGCGCGGCAGACAATGGCGGTCTCGATGCCGCCGGCGGCACCCAGGAGGTGGCCAGTCATGGACTTGGTGGAGGAGATGGCCAGCTTGCCCGCATGATCTCCGAACACACTCTTGATGGCCAGGGTTTCCACCCGGTCACCGATGGGGGTGGACGTGCCATGGGCATTGATGTAGTCCACGGCTTCAGGGGGTACGTCGCCGTCAGCCAGCGCCGCCTTCATGACCCTGATGGGTCCGTCACCGTCGGCCGAGGGCGCCGTCACATGGAATGCGTCACCACTCAACCCGTATCCCACAACCTCGGCGTAAGGGCGGACGCCCCGATCCACGGCAGCTTCCCATGTCTCCAGGATGACAACGCCGGCCCCTTCGCCCATGACAAATCCATCCCGCTCTGCGTCGAAGGGTCGTGATGCCCTGGCAGGTTCATCATTGCGGGTGGAGAGAGCGCGCATGGCGCCGAACCCCCCCACGGCCAGCGGGGTAATCACGCCCTCGGCGCCGCCGGCGATCATGGCATCTGCATAGCCATGCTGGATGAGACGAAACGCATCGCCGATGGCGTGGATGCTGGTGGCGCAGGCCGAGGACGGCGCGATATTGGGACCTTTGGCTCCGTGGCGGATGGCCACCATCCCCGCCGCCATGTTGACAATGAGACCCGGGATGAAAAACGGCGAGATCCGGCGCACACCCCTCTCCAGCAGG
>SMYD01000039.1 GCA_004356015.1 Acidobacteriota bacterium
CCTCGCCTTTCTCTTTCCGCTGGTCGCCACCATCCTCACCATCATCGCCATCATCTGGTGTCTCAGAGTCACGGCGGCGGAAGGGCGTCGTTACGGCGGGCAGATCCTGGCGGGACTGCTCGTCGGTCTCGTCGCCTCGATCGTCATTTTTCCCGGCTCACTCCTGTTCACCACGGTGGCCTTTCCCGACTACTTCGCCCAGTTGCAGGATATGGGCCGCCAGGTTTACGAGGCCCAGGGCTGGAACGAAGCCGAAATCAAGGCGGCCCTGGAAGTCAACGCCGCCGGACAGACTCCGTTCTGGCAGGCCTTTTTTGGCGTGGTAGCCACCATGGTCACCAGCCTGGTGGTGTCTCTCATCACGGCTGGGTTCGTGCGGGCGAAATAGCCTGCCCCTTGCGGTGAGCAGCCTCTGAAAGGAAGCGCCGCGCCGCCGGCGAGAAGACCGAGAACCCGGGCGGACGGCGCAGTTTCGTGGCCACCAGAGATCGAGCGCCGGCGCCCGCCGTACTCATCACGGCCGCAGGCGTCCTCAGACCGGCCTGTTCCGGCATGCTCCAGCGCCCCACCAGGATTCCGGCCAGGATCAGGCCGGCTGCCAGGGCTATACCGCGCCAACCGGCAAGGCCCGGCGCCGGCGCTATCCCACCCGGGGTGAACGAATCCGCGAGCCATGGGTCCGGCAAGGGAGGCACATGACTCAGTTCGCGGCGCAGGGAGACGCTCAATTCCCGTAGAACGATAACTTCTTCACGGCAGTCCGAACAGTCACCCAGATGCTCTTCCACGGCCAGCGCTTCATCCAGGCTGGTCTCTTCCACGGCATGCAACGGCAGCAGGTCCTCGAATTCACGGCACTTGCTCATGGTGTCTCACTCCTGTTCTCTGCCATCTCGCGGCGCAACCGGCTCAGACCCCGGGCAAACTGGACCTTGACCGTGCCTTCGGTGACACCGAATGTCTCGGCAATTTCACGGAACGTCTTTTCTTCCAGCAGGCGCAGGATGACCGCGGCTCTCTGGCCGCGCGGCAAGGCGGCCAAGGCCCGGCGCAGGCCGGTCCCCACCAGGCCCGCATCAGGATTCGATCCGCGCCGGCGCGGCTCCGCCGCCGCCGCAAGATGATAACGACGGCGGGTGGTACGCCTGCGCTTGGCGTTGAGGGCGGCGTTGGAGGTCACCCGCGTCAGCCAGGCTGCCAGGCGTGTCTCCGGCCGCAGTCGCGCCGCCTGCTGGTAAAGAGCGAGAAGCACATCCTGGGTCACATCCTGCGCCTCATCGGCATCCTGGACGAAGCGAAAGGCAAGGCGCCAGATATGGCCGCGATATTTTTCCAGCAGACTGTCCAGACAGTCCACCTCTTCCCGCCTCAGCAGAGCCTCCATGGTCACGGGCGCTGTCCGTTTTCCAGCACGCTCACTGCCGTCAAGACGAGATCACCCGTGAGCAGGTCAGCGCCGCTGAATTGCCATGCGGCCTCATCCTCCTCCATCAGCAGCGCATTGCCGGCCACAATGGTGCCGGGCATCTTCACCGTCAACAAGAATGAATCATCACTCAGGTCCTGGGTGACCTGAAAGCGCCGTTCCTCCTCCTCCAGAAGGGCCAGTATCCCCTCCAGGTTGCCGGCCGGGAGCAGACGGCCGACCTTGGCACGCAGGTCAGCGCGCAGACGCGCCAGCTCGCGGTTCTGGGTCGATTCATCCGCGGCAAAGTAGTTCTGCAGGTAAGAACCGGTGAGGCGGTCGTCCAGAAAAGTCTCCATGAGAGCTATGGTCTCGGCATAGACCTTCGTGCTCAGGATCCCGGCCAGCACCGCCTCGCCCAGTGCATCGCGCACACGTAGCCACATGGCCGCGGCCTCGTACTCGGCCAGGCCGGCGAACAGGGTGTCCCGTTCCTCCGCGGTGAGAGCGTCGAAGCCTTCCTCCCCGGCACGGTCCATGAGAGCCTCAGTGTCGGAGCCCTCTTTCAAGTCCTCGAATTTGCCGGCTCGTCGACCGATGTAGC
This sequence comes from Acidobacteriota bacterium, assembly GCA_004356015.1. Taxonomy (GTDB): domain Bacteria; phylum Acidobacteriota; class Polarisedimenticolia; order SMYD01; family SMYD01; genus SMYD01. Next base: position 2,010 of record SMYD01000039.1, read on the forward strand.
GGCGAGTGAAGGTATAGACAGTCCGCCCGTCCTGCCGGTCCATATCCAGGGTCGTCTCCATGGCCGGAGCCGTGGACGCGAAAGGATCTTCAGGTCCGGTCAGAACCCGTGGATAGAGGTTCAGGTCGTCCAGTTCGAAGCGCCAGGAGCGCTTGACCTTCTCGCCATCCTTCCCCGCAGCCACGGTCTCCGCCAGCAAGGGCCAGCCTGCTGCCCCAGGCAGTCCGGCCGCCGCAGCCAGTTCCACGCGGGTGCCTTCCACTTCGTAGGTCACCATGGCGGACCCGTCAGATCGCACCTCGATGGTTTCTTCGCGCGTGAAACAGCCGCCGGCAAGAAGTCCCAGAACCACGACTGCCAGTTGTACTCTTCGCATCAGCATTTTCATCCCTCCTGTCCGGCCGGAGGCACCGGATCACCTCTCACCCCATAAAACACGCCTGGAGAGGAAAAAGGAGACAAGCCAAGGAACATGAATGTTCCAAAAAATGCAAAGGCCGGAGGGGTAGGATACCCCCCCGGCCCGGTCCTTACTGCGAAGAACTGCTTGCCAAACCTCTCAGCTTGCGGGGTTGGCAGCCCGTGGATGGTCAGGGCCACAGTCCACGGCGGAATGCTAACCGATGAAGAAAGTTTCAAAACTTGGGCAAAACTCATGGCTCACTGCGATGACGATAGCTACCAGCAGAAAAAGCCCGATACGCTTCATGAGACTCCCTCCCCGCGGCCCGGCTGGGGCCGCATGGTTCCGGCCACCGTTTCATGGACTCAAACGGGAAAGGGGGAGATCCCCGATCCTCATCAGTTCCCAATGGCCTCCTCAAACTACCACGAATGGATTCCAGGGGAAAATGCAGACAACAAGTCTCCGGTTGCCCGTCCGGAAAGTCAGTGCGAAGCATTCAGATAGAATGCTCGTGCAGCAGCACCCGACAAGAAGAGGAGCACCATGAACGCCATGGCCAGCCCGGTCGTCTTCAGCCGCGACGGCTCAATCGGCACCGTGTCCATGCAGGGCCGTCACGGCAATGCCCTGAACCGCGACCTCCTCCAGGGATTGGGCGAGGCGTTTTCCCGCGCAGCTGACGACCCCCGGGTCCGTGGCGTCCTGTTCACGTCCACCGGCAAGCTGTTCTCCCCGGGCCTGGATCTCCAGGAACTGCTCGCCCTGGAGCGACCTGCCATGAATGATTTCATGGCACTGTTCGCCAACGTTCTCCTGGACCTCTACTCCTTTCCCAAGCCGGTGGTCGCGGCTCTATCGGGCCACGCCGTCGCCGGCGGCTGCGTCCTGGCCCTGACCGCCGACCTTCGCGTTCTCCTGCGCGGCGCCTGGATCGGCCTGAACGAGGTCAAGGTCGGTGTGCCGCTGCCTTATGGTGTAGCCCAGCTTCTCCGCGAAACCGTGCACCCGCCAGCCTTGACCAAAGTTGCCCTCCTTGGCCTCAACTTCAGCGATGAGGAGGCGGTGGCCGCCGGCCTGGTGCATGCCGTCCAGGATGAAGGCCGCCTGCAGCCATACTGCCGGGAGCAACTGGACAGGTTCTGCAGCCGGGGCTCCGTGGCCCTCACCCACACCAAGAGCTACCTCCGCCAGGCGGCGGTGGAACGCATCCGCGCCCATGACCATGCCCATCGGGACGAGTTCCTGGACTGCTGGTTCCTGCCTGAAACCCGCCGGCGGATCGAAGAGATCGTGGCATCTCTCAAGAAGCGGAACCGCTGACGACCGTCGCCAGAAGATCCTCCGCTTCGTCACACCAGCGCAGCCCGGCCTCGGCCATGAGGACGCCGTGACGCACCCCCGCCAGCCAGCCGATCATCTCCGGCGAACCCTCCAGAACCTGCCGCAGGCGTGACTCCACCCGCGTGAGCAGGGCCAGGCGCCGACTGAGTTCGACACGCTGGCGGGCGATATGCTCCAGGCCAACGGCAGGTGCTCTCTGGCCGGCAAAATAGAGCTTGAGAAGAAGCTCATCGCGCCGCACCTGGCTGCGGGCCGGCGCCATCAGCCAATCATCCAGACAAGCGCGGCCGGCATCCGTCAATTCATAGACAAGCCGGGGAGCGCCCCGGCGCCCTGGCCTGGCCGCCCGGCGCGATCTGCCAGCAGATGCAGCTGGTCCGGGAACCCTGCCTTCTACCGTGGATGACCTTGCGATCGTGATCATCCCGGCCTCCGCAAGCCTTCCCAGTTCCGGGTAAATCTGTCCAAAAGATTCGGTCCAGAAATGCCCGAACGTCGCCTGAATCGCCTGTTTCAGGTCATATCCCGACATGGGACGACCGGCCAGCAAGCCGAGCAGGGGAAAGGAGGTGCGACGAGCCAAAGCCATATTTATCTCTCAGATATATATCTATCAGATATACCGATAAGAATGCAAGAAATACAGATCACCCATGGCAGGATCGGCCTCAGGGCCTTATCTTGGCCCCGGAGGAGACTGCCATGGCTCTGACCATTCACCGAACGATTTATGCAATCTGTCCCATCGAAGACTGCAGCGTATCCTTCGAGGCCGAACTCGATGTCGACTATCTCTGCCCCACCTGCAAGGTCGAAATGCTGACAGCCTGTCCCCAGTGCAGCACCGCCATCAACTCCTCGGAACAGTCGATCTGCGGGACGTGCGGAGGAGAACTCAAGGAGTAGGTGGCTGGATCTCGACCTTCAGGAAAATTTCCGCAGCTCTCAATGATGCTTCCACGGCCGCCGGCGTGGCTCCACGGGCGAACAGAAAACCCAGAATGCGGCTCTCTTCCGGCAGCGGCACGACTTCATCACCCAGGGGAATAGTGAGAACCACCTCTTCAATCCCATCCACGCGGCGGGCTTCATTCAGGCCCTTGATGCCGGTCAGTGTTCCTGGCCTGGGCACCGGCAGCATGAAGACACCCGAGGCCTGGTTCTCCCGGGCCAGGACCGGAAGGGTGAGGCCGCAGGCATGACGCAGAACGATCTCTTCCAGGGACGTGCCGGCGGCAAAGCGCAGGGCCCGGGAACAGAGTCCCCCGATGGTACGGGCAGCCACCTCCAGAAGGTGGACCTCTCCTTCATGGATGCGGAATTCGGCATGAATCGGCCCATGGTTCAGCCCCAGAGCGGCGGCAGCGGCCCCGGCGGCATCCAGAATGGCGTTCTGGACCAGCCGCGGCTGCCGGGAGGGCACGATAAAAATCGTTTCAGCAAAGGCAGGGCCATCCATGGGATCGGGCTTGTCGAACAGAGCCAGCGGACGCAGGCGCCCCTCCTGCAGGAGAGCGTCCAGAGAGACTTCCTCCCCGGGCATGAAGCGCTCAAGCAGCAGGCGATCATCTTCGAGCCCCTGGCGCTCTTCCCTGTGGGCCGTCTCGAGAATGCGGCTCACCCGTTGCCACACCGCCTCCAGGTCGTCAGCTCGATCCACGCGGATCACGCCACGGCTGCCGGAGAGGGCGGCGGGCTTGACCACACAGGGGAAACCGATCTCATCACCTACCCTGCCGGGATCCGGCATCCGGCAAGACGCCAGGAAAGGTGGGCCGCTCAGGCCGGCACCGGCGATGCACTCCCGCATGAGAATCTTGCTGCGCGTCATCGCCACCGACTCCACCGTGTTGTGGGGAACACCCAGCGCCGCCGCCAGGCGGGCCGCCGGCAGCACCGCTTCGTCATCAACTCCCACAACGGCCCGCACCGGACACCGGTCCGCATAGGCCAGCACCAGGGCTTCCGCAGCAGCAGGATCATCGAATGGAAGAGTGAGGTTGTGGTCAGGAGCCAGCCCGGCCAGGGTCTGGGCGCGATTGGTACCGACCACGATTTCCACACCGGCGGCGGCGCCGGCCCGGAGAAAATCGGTAGCCCGATAGGTCGTGGGCGTCATGAGAAGGAGAATTCGTGGACAATCACGTTGCATCGTCATCCTCCCGTCAAAAAGCGATATCGTGCCCGGCGCCGGCCATGAAACGCCTCATGACCATGATCGCTGTCGCCGCCCTCACCGGCATCGTTGTGCTGCCCGGGATAGGCTGCTCGTCTTCAGGCAGGATCCCGCCGGCGGCCGCGACGGCACGGACATCCGGAACACAACCCGAAACAAAGAGCGTCATCGCCCGGGAAAAGGGTATCGCGTCATGGTACGGCGGAAAGTTCCATGGCCGCAAGACCGCCAGCGGCGAACGCTACGACATGAACAAGCTGACGGCCGCCCACAAGACCCTGCCCTTCGGCACCCGGGTACGGGTCACCAACCTGGACACCGGCCGCAAAGTGGTGGTGCGTATCAACGACCGCGGTCCGTTCGTGCGTGGCCGCATCATCGACCTTTCCCGTGCCGCCGCCCGCAAGGTGGACATGATCCAGGCGGGCACGGCTCGTGTGCTGGTCGAGGTTCTCGCCTGAGATGACCACGGTCGGGACCAGAGGCCCACGCTCCCGTGACGCCGAATCTCGCCCTGCCGCGGTGGTCCTTGCCCACAACCACCTCCACACCCGGAACGCCAAGACCACCCATGGCCTACTGCGCGGACCCAGCCGCTACCACCTGACCGCGGTGGTGGATCCTCTCTGCGCCGGCCACGATGCAGGCGGCGTGGCGTACGGGCAGCCCTGCGGCGTGCCCGTGGTCGCCACGGTCGCCGAGAGTCTCGCCTTGACGCCCCGCCCTTCGATCTGCGTCATCGGGGTGGCCACACCAGGTGGAACCCTGCCCGCCGCGCTCCGCCAGGGAATCCTGGAGGCCGCCGACGCCGGCCTGACTCTCGTCAACGGGTTGCATCACCTCCTCGCCCGGGATCCGGAGATCCACCGGCACGTCGTTGCCGCCGGAGGCACCATTCTGGATCTGCGGGAGCCTCCGCCGGTGGACGGCCTGCGCTTCTGGACCGGGGAGGTGCGCAGCATCCGCGCATTGCGGGTGGCCGTGCTGGGCACCGATTGTGCCCAGGGGAAACGCACCACCACCATCCTGCTCCTGGACGCCTGCCGACGGCGCGGCCTGCGCACCGAGATGATCTATACCGGCCAGACCGGCTGGCTGCAGGGCATCCGCCACGGCTTCATCTTCGACGCCACCCCCAACGACTTCGTCTGCGGCGAACTCGAGAAAGCGCTTCTAGCCTGCGCCGCCGACAGCGACCCGGATCTGATCCTCCTGGAAGGCCAGTCGGGCTTGCGCAATCCTTCAGGTCCATGCGGTGCCGAATTCATCCTGGCAGGCGCAGCCGACGGCGTCATCCTTCAACATGCGCCGGCACGCAGGTACTATGAAGGTCTGGAGGAGTTGCGCCTCGAGATAGGTCCCGTCACGGAAGAGGTCGAACTGGTGCGTCTTCTCGGTTGTGAAGTCCTGGCCATCACCCTCAGTCACGAGGGCCTCGAGGCCGACGCGGCGCGCGCCACCTGCAAGCGCATTGCCGGAGAGACCGGTCTGACCACAGCCCTGCCGTTGCTCGACGGCATCGATGACATCGCCGACCAGCTTGTGGCGCGCGCCAGGGCTGAGGCAAGAAAGCGAGGCAGGACATGAAAATCGTCCACGCCTCATGGTGGCAGCGCACCCTGGCCCTGACACGTCCCTACACCATCGCCTACCGCTCCATCTCGGAAGTGGAACTCTTCTTCGTGCGCCTCGCAGATGCCGACGGCAAGGTAGGACTGGGCTCGGCCTCGCCGGCGCAGGCGGTCACCGGCGAGACGCCCGCGGCCTGTGGCCAGGCCCTCGCGCAAGGTGTTGCCCTCCTGGAGCAGGCGGACATCCGCCATCTCGGCAGACTCACGCGCCTCCTGAGCCGGGAGCTGGCCGCGGCGCCGGCGGCCCAGGCCGCCCTGGACATGGCTCTGCACGATCTCTTCGCCCGCCGCCTGGGGATCCCCCTGACAGACTTCCTGGGGCGCTGCCACGACGATCTGCCCACCTCCATCACCATCGGCATCAAGCCGGCGGCGGAGACCCTGGCCGAGGCCGGCGAATACCTGCGCCGCGGCTTCACCCACCTGAAGGTGAAACTGGGCCACGACTTCGAGGAGGATCAGGATCGCCTGATCCGGTTGCGCCAGAAGGTCGGCCGGTCCATTCGCATCCGCGTGGACGCCAACCAGGGTTACTCCCTGGCCCAGACAAAGCGCTTCGGAGCGACCCTGAGGGACCTGGATATCGAGTTCGTGGAGCAGCCGCTGCCCCAGGCAGCGGTCGCTGAGATGCGCACGCTGCCCGACGATCTGCGGGCGCTGGTGGCAGCCGACGAAAGCCTTCTGAGTCCCGCCGACGCCATGGCCCTGGCGGCAAAGCCTGCGGCCTGCGGAATTTTCAACATCAAGCTGATGAAATGCGGCGGAATCACGCCGGCACTGGAGATCGGTGTCGTGGCGGCGGCCGCCGGCCTGGATCTCATGTGGGGCTGCATGGACGAGAGCGTCATCAGCATCAGCGCCGCTCTGCACGCAGCCTGCGCCTGTCCCGCCACCCGCTACCTGGATCTGGACGGCAGCCTGGACCTTGCCGAAGACGCCGCGCGCGGCGGATTTATCCTCAGGGACGGGAGACTGCACATCACCGACGCCCCGGGCCTGGGCGTCGACCTGCTGGCCCCACAGTCCTGATGGGGGCCGCTTGACCCTGGCGGGCAGGGAACCGAAATTGCCCTTTCATGAGGAGAACGGACCCATGAGCAGACCGCGAGAGGATGGACCGGCCCTTCATGTCCTGGGGAAAAACATTCCGGGACAGGACGAGATTCTCACGCCTGAAGCCTGCGCGTTCATCTCCGGGCTGAGCCGTTCCTTCGCCCCGCGGGTGGAAGAAATCCTCAAGCTGCGGCGTGAAAAACAGGATGCGTGGGATGCCGGCGAGCCGCTGGACTTCCTCCGGTCGACCAGGGAACTGCGTGCCGCTCCCTGGGCCGTGGACCCTCTGCCCAGCGACCTCCTGGATCGCCGCGTTGAGATCACCGGCCCGGTGGATCGAAAGATGATCATCAATGCTCTCAACTCGCCGGCCAATGTCTTCATGGCCGACTTCGAGGACTCCAACTCTCCCACCTGGTCCAACGTTATCAAGGGACAGATCAACCTGCGCGACGCCGTGGCAGGCACCATCCGCTTCGAGGACCCGGCCCGGGGCAAGGAATACAGTTTGGCCCGGCGTACTGCCGTCCTCATGGTGCGACCCCGGGGCTGGCACCTGGTGGAACGCCACCTGGAAGCTCATGGCCGCCCCGTACCGGCCAGCCTGGTCGATTTCGGCCTGTACTTCTTTCATAATGTGCGCCCGCTGCTGGCCGGGGAAACCGGCCCTTACTTCTACCTCCCCAAGCTGCAGAGCCATCTGGAAGCCCGCTTGTGGAACGACGTGTTCGTACACTCCCAGGAGGCGCTGGGCATCCCGCAAAGCACCATCAAGGCCACGGTTCTCATCGAGACGCTGCCCGCGGCGTTCGAGATGGACGAAATCCTTCACGAACTGCGCCACCACTCCGCCGGCTTGAATTGCGGCCGCTGGGATTACATCTTCAGTTACATCAAGACCTTGCGCGCCCATGCCGCCAATGTTCTGCCGGACAGGGCCCAGGTCACCATGGAGCAACCATTCATGGGGGCCTACACCCAGCTTCTCATCCGCACCTGCCACCGCAGGGAAGTCCACGCCATGGGCGGCATGGCGGCTCAGATACCCATCCGTGAGGATGAAGAGGCCAACCGACAGGCCATGGCCATGGTGCGGGCCGACAAGCTGCGGGAAGTCAAAGCCGGTCATGACGGCACCTGGGTAGCCCATCCGGGCCTGATACCGCTGGCCCGTGAAGTCTTCGATGCCCATCTCTCCATGCCCAACCAGATCGACCGCCTCCGCAATGACGTGAAGGCCACAGCCGCTGATCTTCTCCAGGTGCCCAGGGGCACCCGCACGGAACATGGCCTGCGCCGGAACATCAACGTCGGCATTCTCTATCTGGCGTCATGGCTCGACGGCAATGGCTGTGTTCCTCTCTACAACCTCATGGAAGATGCCGCCACAGCCGAGATCTCCCGCACTCAGATCTGGCAGTGGATTCATCACGGTGCGCGCCTTGAGGACGGCCGCCAGGTGACCACCGATCTCTTTCTCCGCACCCTGGCCCAGGAGATGGACCGTATCCGCCAGCAGGTGGGAGAAGACGTGTTCGCCGCAGGCCGTTTCACCACCGCACGGGATCTGTTCGAGCGCCTGTCTCTTGCTGACACGCTGGATGATTTCCTGACCTTGCCTGCCTACGAGATGCTGGAGGACGGATCGTGACCCCAATCCCCGATGATTCATTGCCCACCGGAAACGGCTGGCGGGAAGACTCCCGGTGGGACGGGATCAGCCGCCCCTACAGCCCCGAGGATGTCCAGAGGCTGCGGGGCTCGCTGCTGGTCAAATACACGCTGGCCAGCCGCGGCGCCAGGCGTCTCTGGGATCAGCTCAGCAGCGCGAAGCACGTCGCCGCCCTGGGTGCGGTCACCGGCAACCAGGCCATGCAGATGGTGCGCGCCGGCCTTGAAGCGATCTACTGCAGCGGCTGGCAGGTGGCCGCCGATGCCAACCTGTCCGGCCAGACCTACCCCGACCAGAGCCTCTACCCCGTCAACAGCGTGCCCATGCTGGTTGCCCGGCTCAACAAGTCCCTGCAGCGCGCCGACCAGGTGGAACATGCCGAGGGCAAGGTGCAGCGGGACTGGTTTGTCCCCATCATCGCCGATGCCGAGGCCGGTTTCGGCGGCCCTCTCAACGCCTTTGAGCTCATGAAGTCGATGATTGAAGCTGGCGCCGCCGGAGTCCACTTCGAAGATCAGCTCAGTTCGGAAAAAAAGTGCGGCCACATGGGTGGCAAGGTCCTCCTCCCCACCAGCCATTTCATCCGCACCCTGGTGGCCGCGCGCCTGGCGGCGGATGTCCTGGATGTGCCCAGCATCCTCATCGCCCGCACCGACGCCAACAGCGCCCGCCTGATCACCACCGACGTGGATGCACGGGATCAGCCGTTCCTCAAGGGTGGGCGCACCCCTGAAGGGTTCTTCCAGATCCAGGGCGGCATCGACATGGCCATTGCCCGTGGCCTGGCCTACGCCCCCTATGCGGATCTGCTGTGGTGCGAGACCGCCCACCCCGATATGGATGAAGCCCGCCGCTTCGCCGACGGTATTCACGCGCGTTTCCCCGGCAAGATGCTGGCCTACAACTGCTCGCCCTCCTTCAACTGGAAGGCCAATCTGAGCGAAGCCGCCATCGCCAGTTTCCAGGACGACCTGGCCACAATGGGATATCGCTTCCAGTTCGTGACCCTGGCCGGGTTCCACGCCCTCAACCTGTCCATGTTCCGCCTCGCCCGCGACTATGGAGACAAGGCCATGAGCGCCTACGCCGACATGCAGGAGGCCGAGTTTGCCGCTGTCGACGAGGGGTACTCCGCCGTGCGCCACCAACACGAAGTGGGCACCGGCTATTTCGACGAGGTCTCCCGCCTCATTGCCGGCAAGCTGACTTCCACTCTCGCCCTGGAAGACTCCACCGAGAACGAGCAATTCTGAACTTCGGGCGGGATCCTTGAGGGAGACACCCTTCGGGTTTTCACGGCAGGCGAAACGAGGCGAGGATCTTCTCCTGCACGGGATCGAGATCCGTGGCGGTCCGAAACTCCAGGCCCAGGAATCGATCTCCCACCGGCACCACATAAGCGATGGTGCGGGTGGCGAACGGCCCATCCCAGTGGACATAGGTGAACCTCTCACCGGCCCTCCCGTCCAGCGTGATGGCGCCGGCAGCCTCATGTCCAAACCAGACGCCGGCGTGCCTGGCCTCCTCCTCGGTGGTCAGGCGCACCAGCACCGGCACACCGGCGTCATACCGGAAAAACACCGAGTCACCTTCCTCATCCGGACGCATGGCGGCGGGCAGGCTGAGGCTGTAGCCGGCCCGGGAATGGGTGTAGTCCACCCAGGAGAGAGTTTCCGGATCCAGGTCCCGCGTGGACCCGCCGCCGCAGCAGGCGGTGGTCAAACTCAACGCGGTGGCCAGAAGCAAGTGCAGGGATATATCGCTCATATTTCATCTCCAGGGCACCGATCACGCCCCGGGACCCTCGTCCCGGCGGCGACGACGCCATCACGGAGCACCGTATGTCCGACCGGGCCAGAAGAAATGAGGGAAAGATGAGCAGTTCCTCACATGTCCACCCTCACTTCCTGGTGTCCAGACCTCGGCGGCTGACCATGGGACCCGGCCTGTCCCGGTCGCCGTCCCGGCCGCGGCGGTGACTTCCGCCACTCGTTGCGGCAGCCACTGCCGGTCCAGTTCGAGAATTCAGCGCGGCCGACGCGTCAGGCCGTACCCCAGCCCGGTGCCGAACAACAGCCCCTCATACAGGGCCTGGACCAGATAGGTCCCGCGTCCTGGAGAGGTCTCCCCGAGAAGATCGGCCAGCGGCTGCAGCGGCAATCCGGCGCCCGGAATCCGGGCCGCGATGAGATCGAGACTTGCCCCGGCCATACGCCCTCCCGCCAGCATCAGCAGGCCGGCACCGACTGCAGTGAAGGAACCGGTCACCAGCGCGACCCTCCACCTTGCGGCACCCCGGGGCGCAGCCATGCCCCCCTCCCGCAGACTCGACGTGGCCACGGCGTACCCGAGGGCCGCCGCGGCACCCAGTGCCAGACCCTCGGGCATTCCGCCCACACCGGCCAGGCTGCGCCCGAAGATTGTCTCGAGAGTCGGACTGCCGATGGTCACGGCCACCCAGCCTGTGACCCCTCCGGCCAGAGTGCCGCCCAGGAGAAGAGCGGCGGTGCGATGCATCCGGGAGAGGGCTTCCGCCGCCGCCAGCCCCGCTCCCACACCGGCCGCTCCCACGCCACCGATGAGGGCGCCCATGGCTGCGTCCACCAGAACAAGCTGCGCCGGCATGCCGCCGCGCGTCATCACCTGGAAGCAAAGTGCCTGCATGAGTCCAGCCAGGCTTCCCGCCAGGGCCCCGCCGGCGGCGGCACTCCCCCAGCGCAGCCCGGCAAGGTGCGCGGCACCACGACCGCGAAACCAGAGGAGACGCACCAGGGTCATGGCTGCTCCGGACCCGTGCGGGACAGGGCCGGGCGCCGGCCCGGGGAGATCCAGCCGCTCCTCCCCCAGCAGGTCCTCCAGCTCTTCAGAAAAACGGGATACATCGGCCGGGCCGGCGTCCCGGCTGCCAGGCTCTCCGGATGTCGAGCCGGGAGGCAAGGCACTCCTGTCGCCTTCTTCCAGCACCTCCGGGTAGATGAACTGGTATCCCCGGCGTGCCGCCGTGCGCAGGAACACAGGCTGCCGCGAGTCATCGCCCAGAGTGCGGCGCAGGGTGCGGATCGCCTGGGAGAGAGCGCCGTCCGAGACCACCACGTCGGCCCAGACCCGGTCCAGGATTTCGTGCCGGTCCACCA
>SMYD01000040.1 GCA_004356015.1 Acidobacteriota bacterium
GTATCGAGATCCCCCCTCTGCACACGCCTGTGGACGGGGCCGGCGAGCCTTACCTGGAGAAGCTGGGATTCCCCGGCAGCTACCCGTTCACCCGGGGCGTCCAGCCGACCATGTACCGGGGCCGCCCCTGGACCATGCGCCAGTATGCAGGCTTCGGCTCGGCCGAGGAATCCAACCGCCGGTACCGCTACCTGCTGGAGAAGGGGACGACCGGTCTCTCGGTGGCGTTCGACCTCCCCACCCAGATGGGGTACGACTCGGATCACGCCATGGCATCCGGTGAGGTGGGCCGGGTGGGCGTGGCCATCGATTCTCTCGCCGACATGGAAACGCTCTTCACCGGGATTCCTCTGGGAACGGTCTCCACCTCCATGACCATCAACGCCACGGCTGCCATCCTGCTGGCTCTTTACGTGGCGGTGGCCCGCCGCCAGGGTGTCGAGACAAAGGGCCTGCGGGGAACCCTGCAGAACGACATCCTCAAGGAGTATGCCGCCCGCGGCACGTACATCTATCCGCCTGAGCCGTCCCTGCGGCTGGTGACCGACTCGGTTCTCTATTGCGCCCGGGAATTGCCGTCCTGGAACCCGGTGAGCATCTCGGGCTACCACATCCGTGAAGCCGGCTCGACAGCGGTGCAGGAGGTGGCCTTCACCCTGGCCCACGGCGTGGCTTACGCCGAGCGGGTCAAGGCGGCCGGGCTTTCCGTTGATGTCTTCGGCCGCCGCCTGTCGTTCTTCTTCAACGCCCACAATAACTTCATGGAAGAGGTCGCCAAGTACCGGGCTGCTCGCCGTCTCTGGGCACATCTCATGAAGGAGCGTCTCGGCGCCACCGATCCCGCAGCCATGAAGCTCCGCTTTCATGCCCAGACAGCAGGGTCGACCCTCACGGCCCAGCAGCCCGAGAACAATCTCATGCGGGTCACTCTGCAGGCTTTTGCCGCCGTCATGGGGGGCGCCCAGTCGCTGCACACCAACAGCCTGGACGAAGCCCTGGGGTTGCCGGGCCGGCGTGGGGTCCGTCTGGCGTTGCGCACCCAGCAGATCATCGCCCATGAGAGCGGGGTGGCTGACATGGTGGACCCTCTGGGAGGGTCCTTTGCCCTGGAGCAGTTGACCGACGAGATCGAGCGCCGGGCCATGGCCTACATCGAGAAGATCGACACCCTGGGAGGCGCGGTGAAAGCTCTGGAGTGCGGGTTCACTCAGCGCGAGATCAGTGAATCGGCCTACAAGGCCCAGCAGGCGCTGGATTCCGGTGATACGACCGTTGTCGGGGTCAACCGCTACCAGGAAGATGACCATGCCTCGGGGAAGGTTGCCTTCCAGGCTCTGGACCCGGGCCAGGAGCGACTCCAGGTGGAGCGGACCCTCTCCGTGCGCGCTGAACGCGACGGCAAGCAGGTTGAGCGGACCCTGTCCCGCCTGGAAGAAGCGGCCCGCGGAACCGACAACCTGATGGAGCCCATTCTTGAGGCGGTGGAGGCATACGCCACCCTGGGCGAGATCGCGGACACCCTGCGCACCGTGTTCGGATGCCACAGGCAGAACGCGACAGGCGTCTGATGCCGTTGCCCAGAACCCCGTGGATGCATCACTCTTGAGCCACCTGCTTGAAATTCGCGACCTGGTGGTCACCTTCACGACACCCGAGGGGCAGATCCGGCCGGTGGATGGGGTCAGTCTGACCCTTGACGCCGGCGAGACCCTGGGCCTGGTGGGCGAGTCGGGATGCGGCAAGACCGTGCTGGCCCTCTCCATCCTGCGCCTGGTCACCGAGCCCGGGCGGATCACGTCCGGTCAGATCCTCTGGAAAGGGCGCGACCTTCTCACCCTGACGCCCCGCAAGATGCGTGCTGTCCGGGGGCAGGAGATCGCCATGATCTTCCAGGAGCCCATGACCGCGCTGAACCCGGTCTTCACGGTGGGCAATCAGATTGCCGAGACCATGGTGGTCCACCAGCGCAAGAGCTGGAAGGTGGCCATGCAGGACGCCGTCGATCTGCTTCGTCTGGTGGCCATCCCCGACCCGGAGCGGCGGGTTCATGATTACCCCCACCAGATGAGCGGGGGCATGCGCCAGAGAGTGCTCATTGCCATGGCCCTGTCATGCAATCCCGAGCTCATTCTGGCCGACGAGCCGACCACGGCCCTGGATGTCACCATCCAGGCCCAGATTCTCGAACTTCTGGATCGCCTGCGCCAGGAGCGCGGGCTGGCGGTGCTCCACATCACCCACGATCTCGGCGTCGTCGCCGAGGTGGCCGACCGGGTGGCGGTCATGTACACCGGGCGGGTGGTGGAGGAGGCACCGGTGACCGACCTCTTTCATGACCCTCTCCACCCCTACACCCTGGGGCTCATGGCTTCGCGCCCGCGCACCGTTGAGGCGCCGCCGGCGGGAGCTCGACGCCGCCTGCCCGCCATCCAGGGAATGGTGCCGCCCCTGACCCGGCTGCCGGCCGGCTGCCATTTCGCGCCCCGCTGCCCCGATCTCTTCGCTGCCTGCCAGGTGGCGCCGCCACCTCTCTATCCCATGGGCCCGGGCCGGGCGGTGGCGTGCGAGAAGTTCAACCCGGAGGAACAGGATCGGCTCGCGTCACCCGCCGATGAGGGTGACGAACGCGATGAGAATGCCCGTGCCTGACCTGCTCAAGGTCACCGATCTCGTGAAACGGTTCCCGGCCGGCCAGCGCCTGCTGGGGCGGCCCCATGCCTGGGTGCGGGCGGTGGACGGCGTCAGCCTGACCGTGGCGCGGGGGGAGACCCTGGGCCTGGTAGGCGAGTCGGGCAGCGGCAAGACCACTCTGGGCCGCTGCATCCTGCGCCTCATCGAGCCGGACCGGGGGAGCATCCTGTTCGACGGGGTGGACCTCCTCTCCCTGTCGAAGCGCCGGATGCGCGCCCTGCGGCGGGAGATGCAGATCATCTTCCAGGACCCGTTCGGCTCCCTGAATCCGCGCATGAAGGTGAGCACCATCATTGCTGAACCGCTGATCATCCATGGCCTGGCCCGGCGCCAGGACCGTCCCCGGCGGGTGGCTGAACTCCTTGAGATGGTCGGGCTGGATCCCGGCTGCGGCGGCCGTTACCCCCATGAGTTCTCCGGCGGCCAGCGCCAGCGCATCGGCATTGCCAGAGCCCTGGCCGTTTCACCCCGCCTGATCATCGCCGATGAGCCGGTCTCCTCCCTGGACGTCTCGGTGCAGGCCCAGGTCCTGAATCTGCTGGCCGAACTCCAGGAAAGGCTGGGTCTGGCCTACCTGTTCATCGCCCACGACCTGGCGGTGGTACGGCATATCTCCGACCGGGTGGCCGTCATGTACCGCGGCCGCATCGTGGAATCGGCCCGCGCCGAGGACCTCTATGCCCACCCCCTGCATCCCTACACCCGGGCCCTGCTGGCCTCGGTGCCCGTGCGGGACCCGGACCAGCGGCGGCCGCGGTCGCTGCTGGCCGGCGAGCCCCCCTCGCCGGTGGGTGAGATGCAGGGCTGCTCCTTCGCCTCCCGTTGTCCCCTGGTGGAAGAACGCTGCCGGCGGGAAGACCCGGCCCTGCGCCCTCACGGGGAAGGGCGCCAGGTGGCCTGCCACCTGGTGGAGCCGGTGTCGGTGGAGATTGCCGGTGTCCGAGGAGACCGGTGAAACATATCTTCGCTTCCGTCCGTATTATTCCGTGACCTGCTGTCTCGGCAGATGGACACAACGGCGCCTGCGTGGCAGGAGCGCGGTGAACAGGTCCAGAATCAAGGGGTACGATCCATGCGCAAAAACTTTCTCAAGACAATCAAACAGCCGGCCTCATGGTTGCCGGCACTTCTGATCCTCCTGCTTCCGGCGGTAGTGGCGGCGCAACAGGGCACCGGCGCCTCCCGGATGCCCATGGAGCCGGCCGCTCCCGAGAGCGAGGGTGTGCCGTTGACCCTCCGGGAAGCCCTGGCCCTGGCCCTGGACAACAACCTGAACATCGCAGTGCGCCGCTACGAGCCCATCGTGTCCGAAGCGGACATCCTGTTCGAACGGGGTGTGTTCGAACCGACCTTGTCCTTCGCCGGGAGCCAGCAGGAGCTGACCAGTCTGTCGGTGGACCCGTTCACCCAGAGTCAGCCGTCGGTGGTCAACAACATCCGTGCCGGGTCGGTGACTTTCAGCGATCCCTTGTCCTCCGGCGGCCGCCTGACGGCAACTTTCCGTGGAAATATGTTTCGCAGCGGTGATCCCAGGTTTGCCATTTCGCCTGTTTTCAGCTCGGATCTCATTCTCACTTATGACCAGTCCCTGTTGCGGGATTTCGGCTTCGACGTCAACAAGACCGGTATTCGCATCGCCCGGCGCAATCTCAGTATTTCCGAGAGTCAGTTCCGGCAGGCGGTCATCGACACCATCAACAACGTCGAAAAAGCCTACTGGGACCTGAAGTTTGCCCTCCAGGATCTGGAGGTGAAACGGCACTCCATGCGGTTGTCGCAAGAAACCATGGCGCAGAACAAGATCAGGGTCGAGGTGGGCACCATGGCGCCCATCGAGGTCACCACCGCCGAAGCTGAGGTGGCCAGCCGTCATCAGGAGGTGCTCCTGGCCGAGAATGCGCTGGAAAACAGCCGCGACCTGTTGCTCTTGCGGCTCAATCAGCCCAAGACTTCACCCCTCTGGGTCCTGCCGGTCAACCCGGTGGACGAGCCCCCCTTCGACCCGGAGATGACCATCGACCTGGAGGCGGCCATCCAGGAGGCCTACGCCAATCGGCCGGATCTGGAACAGACCCAGTTCCTCCTGGAAAACGACGAGGACATCGTGGCCCGCGCCAGGAACGGCCTGCGCATGGACCTGACGGCGCGGGCGCAGTACCAGCGCTCCGGCCTCACCGGCAAGAATACCGCTCAGGCGCTCGACACCGATGGCGACGGCATCCCGGACCTGTTCATTCCTGCCCGCTCGCTGCTGAACGACAGCTTTTCCGACGCCGCCAGCCAGATTTACGATGAGATTTTCGATTCCTGGCTGGTGTCCTTGAACCTTGCCATCCCCCTGGGCAACAAGCAGGCCAAGGCCAGGTTCCTCAATGCCCGCCTGCGCCAGGAGCAGCGCCGAGAGTTTCTTGACGCCCAGGAGCTGGATACTGTCATCTCCGTACGGAACTCGGCGCGGGCAGTGCATAACACCGTCGAACGGGTCCAGGCGGCGCGGGTGAACGTGCGCCTGCAGCGGGAGCGATTGTCCGCCGAGAACAAGCGTTACGAGAACGGCATGACCACCACCTTTAACCTCTTTCAGTTTCAGGACGATCTGACCCAGGCAGAGAGCATGGTCAGCCTGGCCCTGGTGGACTACAACAAGGCACTGTCGGATCTGGAAACCGCCAAGGGCACTCTGGCCCGCAGCCGGGGAGTCATCGTGCAGGATCTGATGGCCCAGGGGCGAGCCGTGGTGGATCTCCCTTGACGGTCCGGGTTTCACTGTCTCGCCTGCAACTCTCGCCCGGTGACAGCGTAGAGTGTCGGCAGGAGGACATACCATGAATGAATCGATGAACAGTCCCGCAGACACGGGGTCCGGCAGTGGGACGGCGAGCGACACATCAGGATTCGGGCTTTCGCTGGGTCGGTTGGCCGAGGTGTTCCACGCGCCGGTGGCCATGTTCCAGAACATGGCCTCGCGCTGGGGCTGGACCGACTGGGTGGTCCCGATTCTGGTGGGGGTCCTCGTCTCGCTGGTCATCTCCGGCATGGTCCTGCCGCACCTGGATCAGGACGCGCCGGTCCGCGACATAATGGAGGCCATGGGCATGGCCCCTGATCAAATCGAGGCACAGGTGGCTCAGGGGCGCGAATTCCGGGAGAGCTCATTCGGCCAAGTCATGCAGTACGCCCAGGTGGCGGTGTACCCCCTCA
>SMYD01000041.1 GCA_004356015.1 Acidobacteriota bacterium
CTCCTGGGTGACCTGGGTGGAGGAGGAGGCCTGGCTCGCCTTGCCACCCCAGGATGGGACCGCAGGCGGGAAGATGCGCATCCACCCTGTGAGCGGCAACGCCACCGAATACCTTCTGGATGCCCAACTTGATGCTCAGGTAGTGACCCGCCTTGGGTTGGCCGAAGTCTCGACCGGCGCGGATTCATGACGAAGAGATGGCGCCGGTACCTGATCTCCCTGCTGTTCCTGGGCGCAGGTGGCGTATGGTGGTGGGCCGTCGCCACCGCCCCTCTGGAGAAAAACTCCGTGGTGGCCGCCCGGGAAGAATTCTCGGTGCTGGTGGAAGCGGGAGGCACACTGGAAGCCGCTATCTACTACGAGATGGGACCGCCCTCGGTCAAGGATGTCTGGAACTACAATCTCACCTGGATGATTCCGGAGGGTACCAGGGTCAAAGAGGAGCAGGTGGTCGCCCGATTCGACGCTCAGGACCTGGAGGATCGCCTGCGCGAAGACAGAGCCGAGCTGGAAACCGTCACCCAGGAGAAAGAAAAGGAACAGCGTCAGCTGGAGATCCAGCTGAAACAACTTGACCTGGACCTGGTGGAGGCACAGGCTGAGGTTGAAATGGTTTCCGTGGAAGCTTCCGTTCCCACGGAACTGATTCCGGCTCTGGAACTTGCCGAGACACGGCTGCGAAAGGCACTGGCCGAAGAGCGTGTGGTGTTTCTGAAGGCCAAACTCCAGTTCCAGGAAGATCTTGTGCGCAGCAAACTGGAACTTCTGGATATCAAGAAACAGCGGATCGAACAGAAGATTGAATACTTTCTCAATGCCCGTGCGAAGTTCGAGATCAAGGCGCCCATTGGTGGGGTCGTGCTCTATATTCCCAAGCAGGATGGCGGCCGCTGGGAAATCGGCGAACGGGTCTGGATGATGCTCAAGATCCTGATGGTTGCTGATATTTCCACCCTGAGAGTGGATGCCAAGGTGCTGGAAGTGGATGCGGCCCGCATCAAGGTCGGCCAGCCGGCCAGAGTGACGGTGGATGCCCTGCCCGGGCAGGAGGTGCAGACGCGGGTCGCCGAGGTCGGGCGCATGGTGCATGAGCGCTCCGCTCAGGATTCCACCAAGGTGTTCGATGTGTACCTTCCCCTGGCCGAACTTGACGAGGCCATGCGCCCGGGGATGAGCGTCACGGTGATCATCCAGGTGACCAGAGCGGCCGACACCGTGGTCATTCCTGTGGCGGCTGTGATTGCCACGCGAGGGGGGACCTTTGTGGACATCCTGAAGAAGGCAGGTGGCCGGCAGCGGACACCTGTCGTCCTTGGTGCGCGCCAGGACAACAGGGTCGAGGTCCTGGAGGGTCTCGAGGGTGGGGAGCGGCTGTCCCTCCAGGCGCGGGGAGAAAGCTGATGAGGCGAGGGCGGTATCCCCTGGTCTGTCTCCTGGTGATAGCTGCGTGTGGCCAGGGCGCCGGGTGCAGCCTGCTGTCAGGCTCCAGCGGAACCCGCACCAGGTCCGCGACCATTGCCGCCGTGCGCACCGATTTTGTCGTGGCCGTCAAGGCCCGGGGCGAACTGGAAGCAGACCAGGCGTCGCCTATCGCCGTGCCCCGGGTGCCCACAGGAGCCCTCAAGGTCAAGGGACTGGCGCCGGAGGGGTCGCTGGTGGAGAAGGGCGACATGATCCTGGCCTTCGACGCGAGTCAGTTGAATATCCAGTTGGCCAACCATACAGCCACTTTCCGCGCCTCAGGCCGCCAGATCGATGGCACGCGGATCAGCCGTGGCATTGACGCTGGCGCCACCATGACAGAACGAGTCATCGCGGAACTGGAGCGTGATTGGGCGGCCGAATTTCAGCTGGAAGACAACGACATCTACAGTCAACTGGAGATCCTTGAAGCCGCCCTGGGAAAGTCCACTGCCGAAGAACGCATCATTTTCGCCGACGTGAAACTGCTTCTCAGGGGCGAGTATTACGATATCGATGAGAAGATCCTTGATGTGGAAAAGGGCCAGGCACGGGGCAAGATGGACCGGGTGGAGACGAGCCTGGCGCAACTGGTGCTCACGGCCCCCATCAGCGGGATGGTGATCTACCGCAAGAACTGGCGGGGTGGTACGACGACGGTGGGGGATACCCTGTGGCCGGGAAACGTGGTCATGTCCATCGTGGATCCGACCCGGACCTCACTGAAAATCAATGTCTTCGAGAAGGATGTTGCCGGGGTGGAGGAGGGGGCCCAGGTCGAGGTGCGCATTGATGCGTACATGGATCGCGTCTTCACCGGCAGGATCCGGTCGGTGTCCAAGCTGTCGCGCCCCATCGAGCAGGGCAGCCCGGTGAAATACTTTAATGCAGTTGTCTCCCTGGATGAGGGGGACCCTGGGCTGCTGAAGCCGGGCATGAAAGGGGAGGCGACGATCCTCGTGGCCGACCTGCCCGGCGCGGTGGTCGTGCCCCGGGCCGCGGTGCGCGGCGTGGAGTCCCTGATTCACGTCCTGGTGGACGAAGACGGCGTGGTGAGGAGGCAACTGGTGGCGCTGGGTCCCGGTGACCAGGTGCGTGTCAGCGTGCGGGAGGGGCTTGAAGGCGGGGAACGGATTCTCCTGGGCGAAGAGCCGGCCGGCCTTCCGGAATTCGATGAGCCTGCCTCTGCAGGAAGTTCTCGACCCGCCGTGGCCGCCGGCGGGAGATCCTGAGGACGCCATGCAACTGGATGAATACCTCAGGTCGGCCGTCAGTGATCTTGTGCGTCACAAGATGCGCACTCTCCTCACCATGCTGGGTATGATTTTCGGTGTCGGTGCCGTGATCTCCATGCTCTCCATCGGTGCCGGCGCCCAGGCTGAATCCTTGAAGATGATTGACTCCATGGGGTTGCGCAACGTGATCGTTCGGGACAGGCCCATGGACGACCAGGACCTCTATACCTTGCGGGAGAAGAGCCTGGGGCTCTCGCTGAGAGATCTGGAGGGCCTGCGCCAGGTATCGCCAGACTTCGTTGTGGCCAGCGCGCGCAAACGCATCAAGTCGAGCCAGGTGATCTCCGAACACGGCCGCAGTTCCGCCCAGGTTCTGGGGGTGACTCTCTCCTACTTCAACCTGTACAACCTGGCCCTGGAACAAGGCAGTTTCTTCGACACCCTGGAGGAGAGGAGTTTTTCCCGGGTCTGTGTTCTCGGCAGCAAGGCACAGCAGAATCTCTTTGCCTATCTGGACCCTGTGGGACAGGCGGTGAAGGTCAATGACGTCTGGTTCACCGTTGTGGGCGTTCTCCATGACCAGAATCTCGTCGCGGATTCGTTTGAAGGCGTGGACCTGGAGAGTGCCGACAACAGCATCTTCATTCCCATCACCACCGCGCTCAAGATGTTCGATCGTCCCCGCCTCTCCAGCGAGGTGGACGAACTGGTCCTGCAGGTGGCACCAGGGGCCTCCATCGAGATCAATACGGCGCTTCTGGGGACCGTGCTGCGGGATCTCCATGGCGGGGAAACCGATTTCATCCTGGTCGTTCCCCAGGAGTTGCTTGAGCAGAGCAGCCGCACGCGGCGAATCTTCAATGTCGTCATGGGAGGCATTGCCGGCATCTCCCTGCTGGTGGGTGGCATCGGGATCATGAACATCATGCTGGCCAGTGTGCTGGAGCGGACCCGGGAGATCGGCATCCGGCGTGCAGTGGGTGCCCGTCCCCGGGACATCCTGAACCAGTTCCTGGCCGAATCGGTGGTGATCTCGGGCCTGGGTGGATTTCTGGGTGTGCTGTTGGGTTTCAGCATCGCCTCCGGTGTCGCGTTTTTCTCCCAGTGGACAACGCTGGTCACCGGCTTTTCCATTGTGCTGGCGTTCGGCTTCTCACTGCTGGTCGGGCTCGTTTTCGGCACCTATCCCGCCCTCAACGCTGCCCGCCTGAATCCCATCGACGCCCTGCGCTACGAGTAGGGCCCTAAGGCCTCTCCAGAAGGATGGCTCCCGCCATGGCACCGGCGGCACAGATGCTCACCAGCCCGAGCCGGGCCCGGCGGCGGTGCATCTCGTTGGCCAGGGTCGTGAGAATACGGCCGCCGGTGGCGGCGAAGGGGTGGCCCACGGCGATGGATGAACCGCAGACGTTGAGGCGATCAATGTCCACCCGCCCAACTGCCTGTTCCTTCCAGCCCTGCTCCCAGGCTGCCAGGTTGGCCTGTACCTGGGCCGAGAAGGCTTCATGAACTTCGATCAAATCCATGTCATCCAGTGTCAGGCCGTGGCGTGCCAGCAGACGGGGCACGGCCAGCGCCGGTGCCATGAGCAGTCCCTCTGCGGGATCGATGGCCGCGTACTCCCAGTCTCTGATTCGCGCCAGGATCGGGACTCCGGCCTCCTCGGCGAGGCGCCGGGAGGCGAGGAGCACGGCGGCGCCGCCGTCGGTCAAGGGGCTCGAATTGCCGGCAGTCAGGGTACCCGCGGGACCCTTGTCGAAGACCGGACGCAGTCCTGCCAGTTTTTCCAGTGAGGTGTCGGGGCGCAGGAGATTGTCCCGGGTCAGGCCGTCCAGGGGTGTGACTTCCGCGGCAAGGCGGCCATCGTCCCACGCCGCCACAGCGCGCTGATGGCTGCGCAGGGCGATCTCATCCTGGACGGCGCGGGAAATCTGCCAGGTCCTGGCCATGATCTCACAGTGCTCACCCATGGTCAGGCCGGTGGACGGTTCGGCCACCGAGGGAACTTCGGGCAGAAGGTGCCCGGGGCGGAACTCGAGGAGGGCGCGCAGGCGGGAACCCAGTCCGCGAGCGCCGGCCAGGCGCATGAAGGCCCGCGTGGCGGCAGCCCGGAAGAGAAGAGGTGGCTGGGAAAGAGAGTCGGCTCCGGCCGCGATGCCTGCCTGGATGCGTCCGCAGGCGATCTCCTGGGTGATGGCCGTCACGGCGTGCAGACCGGAGATGCAGTAGGCCGAGAGAGTGTGCGCCGGCAGGCGTGGAGGCAGTCCGGTACGGAGGACAATCTCACGGCCGGCGTTGGGCGTTCGCGGATCCAGGACCACGTTGCCGAAGCAGAGGGCGCCGATGCTTTCCCTGGGAAGGCCGCCTGCCTCCATGACGGCGGTGACGGCGTGGGAACCCAGGGAGAGGGCCGAGTGATGTGAGAGGGCGGTCCCGGTTCGGGCGAAGGGGGTGCGCCGGCCGGCGACGATGACCACGTTGTGCTGCTCCATGCTCACTCCTTCGCCGGAGAAGATGGCCCGTCTGCTGGAAGCTGTCCAGTAATTCGTGCCAGGGCTGCCGGAACGTCGAGCTTCGAGGTGTCCACCTTGAGATTCGCGCGCCGGTACAGAGGTGCTCGCTGGGCAAGAAGGGTCTTCAACTCTGCCATGGCATGGGGATTGTCGGCCATGGGACGACGATCACCCTGTTGCAGGACACGGTTGTAGTGATCGGCCGGATCCGCGCGCAGCCAGACGGTCAGGCAGCCGGCGCGGAGCATGTCGAACGTTTCGGGTTCCATGACCAGGCCACCGCCGGTGGCCACGACGGCCGCGCGCTCCTCGGCAAGAAAGCGCGTGAGGACCTCGCGCTCGGTACGGCGAAAATACTGTTCGCCGTGGAGTTCAAAGATCTCCGCCAGGGACAATCCCGCCGCGACCTCGATGCGAGCGTCCAGCTCCACGAAGGGACGGTGCAGGTGGCGTGCCAGGGCGCGTCCCAGTGTCGACTTGCCGGCGCCGCGCAGGCCCAACAGTGCGATACGCTGATGGCGCGGGATGGGGGGAGCGCTCAGGAGGCTGGCAGCCGGAATCCCCAGAGCCCGGGCCAGATTTTCAATGCGACGCAGGGACGGATTGCAGGTGCCGTTCTCGATATCAGCGAGAAAGCGCAAGGACAGGTCGGAGGCCGCGGCCAGTTCACGGCGTGTCAGGTCGCGCCGGGCTCGCCAGGCGCGAACGGAGAGCGCCAGTTGTCTGAGGAGCGGGCTGGCGGATTTGGCGTTCATGAATGTGCAATATATTGCATCGATCGTAAGGTGACAAGCTGATAAATGTGAATTATAATGCACGTCTTCCAGGTTGAACCTTTTTCACCATCCTGATCGGGGAACCACCGTGAGTGAGCCGAACCAAGAGATCCAGTTTGAAACGCATCCGGACCGTTACCGGCATTGGCGGCTTGAGATTGATGGCGCCACGGCCCGCCTCGTCTGGGACGTGCGGGAGGACGCTCCTTTGCGCCCCGGATACGTCCTCAAGCTGAACACCTATGACCTGGGGGTGGACATCGAACTGGCTGATGCGGTGCAGCGATTGCGCTTTGAGCACCCCGAAGTGCGCGCCGTGGCCATCACCTCCGGCAAGGAGAAGGTGTTCTCAGCCGGCGCCAATATTCACATGCTGGGAAGTTCCTCCCATTCCTTCAAGGTGAACTTCTGCAAGTTCACCAATGAGACCAGGTTGGCCATTGAGGACGCCAGCCGGAATTCAGGACAGCGGTATCTCGCGGCGTGCAAGGGAGTGACCGCCGGCGGCGGGTATGAACTGGCGCTGGCCTGCGACGAGATTCTGCTGGTGGATGACGGCAACTCGGCGGTGAGTCTGCCCGAGGTGCCGCTCCTGGGAGTGTTGCCCGGAACCGGGGGCTTGACCCGGATCGTTGACAAGCGGCTGGTGCGGCGGGATCTGGCCGACATCTTTTGCACTCTGGCGGAGGGCGTCCGGGGAGAAAAGGCCCGCAGGTGGCGACTGGTGGATCATGTTGCGCCCCGCAGTCGCTTTGCCGGCCTGGTCGACGAACGCCTGCAGGCGTTGATCAAGGATCTGCCCCGTCGGGAAGGCCCGGGTGTCACCCTGGATCCCCTCAAGGCCGAGATCAGCCCGGACCGGTATACCTACAGCTGTGTCACCGTCGACCTGGATCGCCGGCAGCGAGTGGCCACCATCACCCTGAAAGGGCCCGAAGGCCCGCCGCCGGCCGACGCGGCTGCGCTCAGGGCCCAGGGGGCCGACGCCTACCTGTTGCGCATCTTTCGCGAACTGGATGATGCCATCCTGCGCCTGCGCTTCAACGAGGAGGAGATTGGTCTTCTCCTGCTCAAGTCGGTGGGGGATCCCGA
>SMYD01000005.1 GCA_004356015.1 Acidobacteriota bacterium
CGTCTTTCGCCCTGGGCAACGAAACCTCGCTCCAGGACTTCGAATTTCGAACCGGCCTGATTCCGGAAGACTCACGGACACTGAGTATCGAGCGTGCCCTCTTCGACAAGGTTCTGCTGAACTCGGCGGCTGCGGCAGGCGCCTCGGTCATGGAGGGGCATCGCATCCGGAGAATTCATCGCTTGGAGGCCGGGCGCGTGGAACTGGTCCTCGCCTCACCGGAGGGACCTGACATCACGGTACGGGGCGACCATCTCCTGGATGCCAGTGGACAGGGTACCCTGGTGGGACATCACCTGCGCACCCGTCGCACCCTGCCTGACTTCAAGCGGGTGGCCTTCTTCAATCACTTCACCGGTGTGGCGCGGCGCCCGGGAGTGAAGGGTGGCTACCCACTGGCGGTGATGTGCGATGAGGGCTGGTTCTGGCTGATCCCCCTCAACGAGGAGAAGACGAGCATCGGATTCGTCATGAACGGCCGGGACGCGAAGCGCATTCCGGTCGATTATCCCCACGCTCTGGATTGGCTCATCCAGAAGTGCCCTCTGGTCCGTGAGCAGACCCGGGAAGCCCTCTCCCCGGAGACCAACGGGGTAACCGCCGACTTCAGCTACTCCTGCCGCCCGTTCGCCGGCCCCGGTTTTTTTCTTCTTGGAGATGCCGCCACCTTCATCGATCCAATTTTCTCCACCGGCGTCTGTATGGGACTGATGTCGGCGCTCAAGGCAGTCGATCTGCTGGCCGGCGCCAGGGCGGGCCGCTGCTCCTGGCCCTCCGCCTACCGTGAATATGACCGGTACATTTCAAGCAGCAGTTCAGCATTTTTCGATCTGGCTCACCTCTACTATCGTCACGCCTTCAGGGAACTTTTTCTCGCCGGGACAGGCCCGCTCCAGATCCATCGCGCCGTCATCTCCCTCCTCACGGGGAACGTGTTCCCGCGCCCGTGCTGGGCAATCCGCTGGCGTGTCGAACTGTTCAAGCTCTTCGTGCGCTTGCAGCCATTGTTCCCTCTGGCGTCGCGGCGGCCCCGCTTCGCTCTTCTGGATGCCGGCTAGCCGGTCGGGTTTGTCGACCGACGAGCCGTGATCAGGACATTTGCGAACGGCGTCCCTCGCCCGGCGGGCTGGCAGGAAACATCCAGACCCAACTCCGCCATCCGGCTCATCCATCTCCCCCGGCTGCGGTAGCAGAACGACTGGCGCCAGTCCCTCCTGAGTAGGGCGCGCAAACGTTCGCTCAGTCGCGTCACAAGAAAGCGCCAGCCGCCGCCTGCATCAGCCTCCCGGAGCAGAAGCGTTCCGCCGGGCCGCAGGGACCGGGCGGCTCGTTCCAGAACCGCATTCTGGACCCCTTCCGGCAGATAGTGCAGGACGTCGGCCAGAACGATGGTGTCCACGGTCGGGAACGCCGTCTTCCCGATATCGGCCACCTGAAAGCGGCCCCAGCGTCCGAGACTCTCACGGGCCACCGCGATCCGCCGAGGCGATGCATCGAGGCCCAGATAATCCTGCTCACGCTGTCCGTGCTCGTTTCCTGCCGCCCGGCCTGCGGCCAGGCGCCGCTCCCGAAGCCGCGCCAGGACAAGTCCTGTACCGCATCCAAGGTCCAGAACAGCAGCGGCCCCGGCCAGATCGGGAGAGCGGGCGAGGAGAGCGTAAAGAGGATCGTGCCGGATTTTTCCCCGTGCGAACGCCCAGTGGGAGATGCCGGACTCAAGGAAATAACGCGCGGCCTGTTCAACTTCCCGCACATCATCAGGAGATCTCTCCCATGCGCGTGCCAGCCTTAGCATCGCAACAGCGGTCAGGGCCGCCAGGGTAAGAGCGACGGCCACACTGCCGACGGCCAGAGCCATTCCCAGGGCGGCCATATTCATGGAGGCCAGAGACGCCGGTATCTGCGTCGGCCAGGGCCTCCCCAGGATCAGACTGCCGATGCCCAGCTCGACATAAAGGAGGACCGCTGCTGTGAGAGGATTATTGATGTGAGCGCCCAGATAGATCCGCACAAGACTGAGGCGAAACAATCGGGCCACCATGGCGGAGAGCAACAGGTGCAGGCCATACAAGGGCAGGCAACCGATGAACACTCCTGAGGCAAAGGAAGCGGCCTTCTGAGCTGGCGGCTCATCGGGCCTCACCAGGAGATCAAAGACTTTCACCACCCATTCCCGCAGGTGTCTCTGCCTCGCCATGGTGCTCACGGTCCAGCCTTGAGTCCGGCAGGGAGCGCTGCCGCCTTGAGACCGCGTTGCCTGAGTCGCTCCAGGAGCCGGGGAAGAACCAGGCAGACAACCGGTTCGCCATCGGCGGTCGTGGCGGCGCCACCGTCGTGGAGAACGAGGATGTTCCCGGGATGAAGATTCCGGGTGAGCCGGGCCAGGACTCGCTCCGGCCGGCGGCTCACGGCATCGAATCCCCTCCGGGTCCAGGTCACCAGGGTCAGGTCCCTTGCTCGCAGCAGCGGTCCCAGCCAGGCGCTTCGCAGGCCCGCCGGCGCCCTGAAGTAGCCGGGACGGTGTCCGACCTCCCGGTGGATAGCTTCCTGGGCCTCGTCGATCTCCCGGGCCATCCGCCAGGGACCCAGCAGGGAGAACAGACGGCGATGGGAATGGGAATGGTTTTCAAGCGTATGCCCGCGAGCCAGAATACGGCGCGCCAGATCGGGATGGCGCGTCACATTCTTGCCGACGACGAAAAAACTGGCGCGTGCCCCGGCCTTTTCCAGGATCTCGAGCACGCGAGGCGTGACGCTCCCATCGGGGCCGTCATCAAAAGTGAGGTAGACCTTGTCGCCGCCATGATGCTCGGAGCCGAGCCTCAGGATATTCTCGCCCAGCAGCTGGCTCCTGGGCCACAAGCTGCCGTAGACCAGGCCCAGGTGGACCATCACAAGAGACAAGAGGGCCGCCGGCCACCTCAGGACCCCGATACCCATGAGGAGCGGCACAAGAATATGAGCCGCCACAAACAGGGCCAGGAAGCTGAACACTCGGCGGCCGCCTGGACCCTCTCGAGAAGTCACGCCGCGGGTCTCAACCTAGGCCCGCAGCCCCAGGACCCGGCGAAATTCAATTTTGCCGCGCTCACTGCGAGGAAGCTCCGCAACCAGCAGGATGCGGCGTGGGATCTTCTCAGGCGCCAGGCGCCCCCGGCACCACGCGGTGATGGCACGGCGGCTCAGGCCCTTCCCTTCCGGTACCACGAGAGCCTCCAGGATATCCCGTCCGGCGCTGGTGACTCCTCCGGAATGGACATACGCCTCCCGGATGCCGGGCATCTGGGTCAGGATATGCTCCACTTCCGCCGGGTGGACTTTCTTGCCCCGGATCTTGACGACCGGCCCCAGGCGACCCTGAAGACGCAGGCTACCGTGTTCCAGGACGCCCAGATCGTCACTCTCAAAGCGTCCCGCGCCCAGGCGCGGATCCTCGCAGGGCAGGTAACGGCGAGCCACGGCCGGCGAACGGATGACCAGATGCCTGCCGGGGGCCTCCTGGCCCGGGACGTTTTCCAACTCGATGGAGACATGCCGCACCGCCTGGCCGACAAGCCCCTCCTCGGCGGCGCTGCCTTCGGGATCGTAAGCGATGCCGCCGCACTCGCTGGCCCCGTAGAAGGCGTGCACACGGTGGCCCCAGGACCGGTGGATTCGGCGTGCCGTCTCCGGCCGCAGTGGAGCACCGGCTGAGATGAGAAGCCGCAAGCTGTCCAACGACGGCAGATCGCCTTCCCACTGCACCAGGCCTTCCAGATAGGGAGGGGTGGTCGGGAAAACCGTCGCATCCAGCTCAACAGCCGCCTGCAAGGGAGAAAAGGGATTGCCGGCCTCCGGGATGATCAGCATCGTTCCGCGGACGAGGGTCGGCACGGCCAGGCTCGACAGACCATAGCTGTGCGCCAGAGGCACGGCCGCCAGGATCCGGTCCGATTCCTTGATACCCATGGTGGCGGCCAGGTTCTCCTCATCGGCGAGCAGAGCCGGGAGAGGGGTCTCGATACCTCGCGGCTCTCCCGTGGAACCGGAGGTGAGCTTGATGATGCCGGGCTCGGCGAGCCGGACCTCCCCATCTCCGGTGAAGCCCTGAAAGCCGAAGTCATCGGGGTGCTCGGGCCATGCTGCTCTGCAGCCTGCCAGTCCGACTGCTCCCAAGACGGTCATGATGCGATGGGCCTCGGCGTCGGGAGTCTGGCTATCCAGCAGAACGGGAACCGCCGGGTGCCGAAGCACGCCCAGGAGAAGGGCCAGAAAGCCCTGGCCATTGGGAGCTCTCACACCGAGGCACGCGCCGGCCGGAACCCCATGTCGGGAAAGCAGGTTCGAAACCCACCGGGAGGTGGCATGGAGGTCTGCAGCGCTGCAGGTCCGGGATCCGCCGGCAAGGAGGATGCGATCCGGCTGGATCCTCAGCCGGCGGTCGAATTCACCGAGCAGGGCATCCGAACTCACCCGTGCCCCCGGTTCCCTGGCCTTTGTGTCCGCACCATTGGAGCCATCATAGAAGATCCGGCCTTCAGCGAAAACTACCAGGCACAAGATAGACGCCCTCGAAGTATGGGTGGCAGGTCAGGAAATCTGCGTTCTTCACGTTCGCGCGAAACTCCTTCCGTGGAATGAGTTGGAAATCAGGGCTCTTGGCGCCGTTCCCCGCACATTGTACGGTGGGAAATCCAGGACGACGGGGCAGGGGCGAGGGTGGATGATGGGCGAATTCCTCTCTTCAGGTCTCGAGGAGAAGATCCTTTGGTATAGTGCAATTTGAGAACCGCCAACGGCAACCTCCCAAGCCCGACCCATGGAGATCACTGCATGCCAGCCGTCGAGATCACACGCCAGGACCTGAAGGAGATGATTGTCTCCAGCCTGCAGCTCGAGGACGTGAACCCTGCCGATATGAAGGACGATGAGCTCCTCTTCGGAGGTCAGTTCGAGCTGGACTCCGTTGATGCCCTCGAACTGGTTGTCGCCATCGAGAGTCGTTACGGCATCAAGATCCGCAGCCAGGATGTGCAGGCCAGGGACTTCAAGTCTCTCGACAGTCTCTACCAGATGATCAGGCTTTCCCAGAAAACCTCGCATCCTTGACCGCCGAGCCGGCGATTCCCATCGTCGTTTCCGGTCTCGGATGTGTGAGCACCTGGGGTGTCGGGACAGAGAGCCTGTGGCAAGGCCTGCTCTCCCCACGACCAGGGATCACCGGGTTGAGCCGATTCGATTCCCGGGGCTACGCCGCCAAGATCGCCGGGGAGTGCCGGGAGACCCTGGAGAGCCTGCGTCACCGGGCCGGTGGCGACGGAGACGCCAGCCGCGCCGACCTCTTTGCCCTCTGCGCAGCCCGGGAGGCCGTTGCCCAGGCCGGCCTGGACGGCCGGCTCTCCTCCCTCAACGTCGGCGTTTACTTCGGCGGGAGCACAGCGGGCCTCGCTGAAGGCGAGGGCCACTACGCCAGCGTCCGCAGTTCTCGCCGTGGCCACAGCTCGATACGCGTCCTCTCCTCTCACCCGGTGAGCAGCCCTGGCGAGGTGGTGGCCCGGATCTTCGGCGCCACAGGGCCCGTGATCACGGTCTCCTCGGCCTGCGCCTCCGGAACCCTCGCCCTGGGCCTTGCCCTGGAAGCACTCCGATCCGGGGAGGTCGATGTGGCATTTGCCGGCGGCAGCGACAGCCTGACCAGGACAACGTTCGGAGGCTTCAACGCTCTCCAGGCGGTCGATACACGGCCGTGCCGCCCCTTCCGGGCAGATCGGGCCGGCCTGTCCCTTGGCGAGGGCGGGGCGGTGCTCGTTCTGGAGCGCCAGGAGAGTGTCGAAGCTCGCGGCGGGCAATCCCTGGCCCGTCTTCTGGGAGCCGGCAATGCTGCGGATGCTCACCACATGACCGCACCGCACCCGGAGGGGGAAGGCGCCCTGATAGCCATGCAGGACTGCCTGCGCGACGCCCGGAGTGAGGCCGAGGACGTGGACTTCGTCAATGCTCATGGCACGGGGACACTCCTCAACGACCAGGCCGAATTCAAGGCCCTGCGGAAACTCTTCCCCGACCGTACGCGCTCCATACCGGTGGTTGCCACCAAGGCCAGCATCGGCCACTTGCTGGGGAGCGCCGGGGTCATCGAGGCGGTGGTCACGGTTCTCTGCCTGCAGCACCAGCGGCTGCACCCCGTTCCTCGCGGTGGACCGGTCGATCCTGAGGCCTCAGGGGATCTGGTCCAGGAGCGGGGCGGGCGCCGGCTTGAGTTGCGCACCGGTCTGAGTCTGAGCCTGGGATTCGGCGGCAGCAATGCAGCCGCTCTCTTTTCCCTGCCCTCCTTCCCATGAATTCGAATCCTCCCATCCTCATCGTTGGCCTGGGTACCGTCAGTTCTCTGGGCAGCGACACGGAAAGTCTTCTCAAGCACCTGCACTCCGGGGAGACGCCTGCTCACACCATGGACCGCTCCAACGGCTGGCACCGGGCGCGGGGAGCCCGGCTCGCGGCCCTTCTCCGGGGCCCGGAAAGTGCCTGGCGGCCGTCCGGTATCGCCATGCGCCGTTTCAGCCGCCCATCCCGTTTTGCTGTCGCTGCAGCTGCCCGCGCCCTGCCCGGCCGCGCCGCTGCTCATGACCCTGTGGCCCACGATCCGGACCTGGGAGTCAGCATGGCCACGATGTTCGGGCCCTCCCTCTTTACCCAGTCGATCATGGACCAGACCCTGGATCATGGACCGAGCGCGGTCTCCCCCACTCTCTTCACCGAGTGCGTGGCCAATGCCGCGGCTGCCCAGGTATCCCTGGTGATGCGCGCCCGGGGGCCGAATTTCACTCTGCTGGCGCGAGAGGCCGGCCCTGCATGTGCCGTCATTCAGGCAATGGACCTGCTGCGGCGGGGCCGGGCGACGCGCATGCTCGCCGGGGTCGCGGAGGAGATCACCCCGTTTCTCCATTCCCGACTGGATCGGTTCGGGGCCCTGGCGCGGCCTGCTTCAGGACGTGCAGAGAAAGCCCGTCCATTCGGCCGGCGCCGCAATGGTGTTCTGGCGGCCGAGGGAGCTACTGTTCTGCTCATGGAATCTGCCGCAAGCAGACCGTCCGGCGGGATGCCCCCTCTCGCCGCGGTGATCGGGGGGCGCATGGCTTTTGATCCGACCTCGACCCGCTCCGGCTGGGGGCAGGGCATCGAGACCCTGGGGAAGGCACTCACCGGTCTGCTGGAACAGTGTCATCTCTCCCCCGACTCCATCGACCTCATCGTGTCCGGAGCCGGCGGCAGCCACCACGGCGATCTGCTGGAGGCCAGGATTCTCAGGCATGTCTGGCGGCGGAGCCCGTTGCCCCCGATTCTCGCACCCAAGGCGATGACTGGCGAGTTCGGCGGAGCCTTTCTCGCTGCTGCCGTGCTGGCGGCCGCCGGACTCTACCGCGGGACACCAACCCAGGACTTCGAACCGGATCCGGAACTCGGGCTGGCGCCCTGTCTCGACCCCCCACTCGATCCTCCGCGCCGGACGCTGATCACCGCGCCGGCCTCCGGGGGTCCTTACGGCTGGCTGATCCTGGAAAGACCGGCGCCATGATCGCTTCTACGCCGATCATCATTCCAGCTTTGCAGGCAGGAGCCACCATTGGCGACGTGGTCGCGCGCGCCCGCAACTTCAGTGCGCGCGTCGTGGTCATTGACGATGGATCGTCCGACAACACCGGTGAGCAGGCGTCCCAAGCCGGCGCCGAGGTCCTGCGCCACCCCGAGAACCGGGGCAAGGGACGCGCGCTCATGACGGGGTTCCGCCATCTCTTCGCCGAGGGTCATGACCAGATTGTGACCCTTGACGCCGACGGCCAGCACCTGCCCGAGGAGATTCCGAAATTGCTGGCAGGGATCCGTGGCGGTGCCGACCTGGTCATCGGCAGCCGGGCGCTGCAGTTTGCCGGCATGCACGGGGTTCGCCTGTGGAGTAACACCATCTCCTCAGCGGTCATCTCCGCCGTGGCCGGCGAGGTCATTGAGGATGTCCAGAGCGGTTTCCGGCTCTACACCCGGCGGCTGATTCTCGCCACCGGTTTCAGTGAAGCCCGCTTCGAGGCCGAGAGCGCCGTGGTCGTACGGGCCGTTCGCCGGGGATTTCGGATCGCACTGGTGCCGATACGCCTGGGGTTCGTGGATGGCCGCCGGACAAGCCATTATCGGCCTGTGGTGGACAGTCTGCGCATCGCTCTGGCTGTGACCCGGGCCCGGTTCGATACCCTGGGAGCCCTGCCGACATGATCCTGGTCTCCGGAGGCAGTCAGGGGATCGGTCGCAGCCTGGTGGAGACCCTGGCAGCGACAGGGCGGGAGACCGTGTTCACATATCACAGCGGGTCCCAACGTGCCCGGCAGGTGGAGGCGGCCACGGAGGGACGGGCACGCGGGTTTCCCCTCGATCTCCGTGACCCCGACGGGCCCGATGCACTTCTCACTACCTTGCACGACGAAGGGATCTGCGTGCGCCATCTGGTCAACAACGCCGGCGTCAGCCACAGCGGCCTGCTGGCCATGACCTCGGACCAGGATCTGGAAAGAGTCCTCCAGGTCAATCTGATGGGCTCATTCCGTTTGATGCGGGCCGTGATCCCCCACATGCTTCGCCTGCGCGGAGGGTCCATGGTGAATGTTGTGTCCCTGGCCACTCTGCGCGCCATGCCCGGCCAGGGCGCCTACGCGGCCTCCAAAGCCGGCCTGCTGGCCATGACCCGAACTCTGGCCAGGGAGATGGGCCGCAAGCGAATTCGCGTCAACGCCGTGGCCCCTGGATTTCTGCCCACGGGCATGACCTCCGGGCTCAAACCCGAGGAGGTGAAGGCACTGCGCCGTCATGAGTGCTTGCCCGATGGCGTCTCAATGACCTCAGTTGTGGGGGCAATTCTCTTTCTGCTTTCTGACGACGCAGCCAGTGTCACCGGCCAGTGCCTGGTCATCGACGCGGGCGCGTCCCTGTAGACGTCCCTGCGTCCCATGCTCTCTCTCCGACATCTGCGGTTGGGTATCCTGACCCTGGCCATCACGGCCACCGTGCTCGCGGTGATGGCAGCATCGGGGCTCCACGTGGAAACGGACCTGGTCGAGCTTCTGCCACGCACCACACCCGGCTCCCCGAGCCTGGCCACCACGGCCCGTGACATGGAACCCCTGGAAAAGGTCGTTCTCGTTCTGACCCTTCCCCAGGGGCCGGCGGCCGGCATGGACCTCACGGATCTCGGCTGCAGAGCACGGGATCTGCTGATCTCTTCGGATCTGTTCCTGAGCGTCCGCTGTGGCTGGTCGGCGAAGGATGAAGATTTTTTTCTCCACTGGATCCTGCCGAGGAGCGTTCTCTACCAGAACGAAGCCGAAGTTCGGAGCCTCGCGGAAGCCCTGGCCCCGGACGCGGTTGCCCAGCGCCTTGCCGGGTTGCGGCGTGAACTTCAGGGTATCACCGGCCTGCTCAGCTCACCCTTCCTGCGCGCCGATCCCCTGGGCCTGGCCCCGGACGCCTGGCAGTTGGCGTTGCACGGCCCTCTGACCAGGAGCCTGGTCTCCAGGGCCGGAGACCGCACCCTCATCTTCGCCAGTATGGTCGACACGGAGGACGCCGCAGGCACAGGGCGCAGCCTCAGGGAACTGCTTTCCAGGGTGAGCGCCGAACTCAGCGCCGAGGTCCATCTGCCCGTCCACCTGGAGGGAATTGGCGCCCCGTTCTATGCCGAAGCCTATGAGTCGACAATTCGTCGGGAGGTCGCGACCACGATCACACTCTCCGCCGTGGCCATCGCCCTGCTCCTCATCTCCTATTTCGGCTCACTGAGGCTGCCCATTGCCGTGGTCGCCGGCGTCGGAGCCGCTGTGACATGGACAGGAGGCATCCTCTTCCTGACCCATGGCCACCTGAGCTTCATCGCCATCTCCATGGGTGCCATCCTCATCGGCCTGGGGGTCGACTACGGCATCCACGTCGGCAACGACATGCAATGCCTGCGCGCTTCCGGGACGTCAGGACCCAAAGCTCTGGCCACTGCCTTGAGAATCCATCGAATGGCCATTCTGTCTTCTGCCGCAACGACATTCGTCGGCTTCATCGTCCTGACTCTTTCCACCTTCCGCCCGTTGCGCGAGCTCGGCACCCTCATTCCCCTGGGGATCTCCCTCATTCTCCTGGGCTTCACGCTGGTGACGCTGCCCATCCTGCTGAGCCCGAACAGCGCCTCCTCGTTGCGCACAAGCCCTGTCCGACGCGTGCTGAGGCGCGCGGTGCACGGCGTGGTGCGGACAGCCGAGTCCCACCCGCTGGCCATCCTCCTCCTGTTTGCCCTGGTCACCGGGGTCCTGGCCTCGGGATTGAAGAGACTGGAGTTTCAAAGCGACTTCCACCTGTTTCGACCACCTGTCCCTGAACTGGATCAACTCGAGAGATCCCTGAGAGAGGATTTTTCTCTGAGCACCGGAACGACCCGAATCCTGGTTCACTCCAGCAGCCTGGATATGGCCCTGGAGGTTGCAGCCGGACTTACCGACGCGCTGACGAGAAGCGATCCCGATGCCCTGCCGCCCCTTTCGCCAACGCCCTGGCTGCTGGGTGGAAAGACAATTCGCGAACACCAGCAGCGGCTCTCCTCCGAGATCACGATGGAAACCGTGGCTCGGCTGCGCCGGCAGTTCGCCCACGCGGGGCTGCGAGAGGATGGCTTCCCCGAGTTCTTCTCGACTCTTGACGCCATCGCCCAGGGCCGACCCCTGGCGGCGATTCCACGAGAGGAATGGCCGGACTGGCTCGGCGAGCTTGTGCACGAGAAGACAGGTGAGGCCACAGTGACCCTGGTTCTGGCTGGTGACGGCCCGGTTGTGGCGTCCCGCGCCGACCAGGCCATGGCCCGTTTCTCGGCGCCGGCCTCGACGCGGATCGTCCTGTTCTCCCTGCCGCGGGTCGGCCGAGCCATCCAGATGACATTGCGCACCGAGCTGCGCCGCCTGATGGGGTGGTCCATCCTGGGCATCTGCATCACGCTTCTGATCTCTTTCCGCGGCCACCTCGGCTGGACCGCCTTGTCCCTGGTGCCGGCGGCAGCGGGCGTGCTCTGGCTCCTGGGCATCTGCGCCTGGGCGAGCATCCCGCTGAATCTCTTCACCGTGGCCACCTTTCCTGTCCTGGTGGGAATCGGCATCGACGACGGTCTGCACGTGGTCCATGGAGCCGCCCGCGCGGGCTCGGTGGCCAACGCCACTCTCCAGAGGGCCGAGGCGATGACCATGACCACGCTGACCACCATGATCGGCTTTGGCTCGCTGGGCCTCAGTTCCATGCCTGCCATCTCCAGAGGCGGGCCCCTCATCGCCGTCGGCGTGGGCCTCTGTCTCCTGCTGACCCTCACCCTGATGCCTGCTCTGGACCGGGGCATCCTGCGGCGACTCCGGAGCGACCGCAGATGACACGGACCCTCTCCCCCAAGGCGCCCCATGCCCCGGAGCTGGGCCTGCTGGCACGGCTTCTTGGCCCTCTGCGGGTGACAGGTGTCTTCTGGTACAGGTTTCATGGATTCGGCGTGCGCGCCTGCCCCGGGTGGCTCGTGGCTCCCCTCATGGCTCTCTTCAGCGGCTTTTTCTTCATCACTCTGGGCAGGATCCGTCGTGCCCTCGCCGCCAACTCCATGGCTGTCCAGGGTCCCTGCTCATGGCCCCGGGCCCAACTGCGAGCCTTTCGCACCATTCACCAGTTCGCATGGTGCCTGACCGAGCGCTACGAGGCCCTCTGCACGGGCACGAAGATGAAGTTCCGGATGGTCGGAGAAGATCACTGGCGCCGTGCCCTGGATTCCGGGGATGGCTTCATCCTGGCAACCGCCCATGTGGGGAACTGGGAGATCGGGGCAGCCGAGAGTCCCGAGCAGGCTCGGCGAAGGACACACCTGGTCCGGGAAGAAGAGAGCGACCCCCGCGCCCAGGAGTTCATCCGCCGCCTGATCAGCGAACGGTTCGGCGATCAATTTGTCACTCACTTTGCGACCACAGATATCGGACTGGGCCTGCGGCTACGGGCCTTCCTCACCGAGGGGGACATTGTCGCCTTGCAGGCCGATCGTCCCCGGACCGGTGGCACCACGGTCACCACATCCCTGTTCGGCCGACCGTTCAAAATTCCCCGGGGGCTGCTGGCCCTGGCCCGGACCTCCGGGGTCCTGATTCTTCCAGCTTTCACTCTGCGCACGGGCCGCCGCAGCTACGAGGTCCGCTTCTCGGCCCCGATCCGGGTGACCGCATCGGGCTCTCGGCTGGAATCCGATGCTCATGCCGGCCGCTTCCTGGCCCTGGCCATCGAGGATGTCATCCAACGCTACCCTCATCAGTGGTTCTGTTTTCATCGGCTCTGGCCAGAGCTTTCGAGGTAAAGGGCAAACCGAGCCCGTAGAAGGAGCGCTCCCGCCTGCCACGCCTCGCCGCGGCACAGAACAACCTTTCCTGACCGCCCTGCCATCACGGCGGTTGCCGTCCACGTACCCTGTGGATCAAGATCGGTGCTGGAGAACTCGGCCTCGCGGATGCGAACCAGGTAGCCCTGCGGAGATTCGCCCGCCAGGCCTTTCAAAGTTGACTCCCCGGGTACTGGCCCGGCGGCGAGCAGGCCTGCCGCCTGGGCCACTCCTTCCACCGCCATGTAGGCCGGCAGCGCTCCGGACCCGGCCCAGGGAAATTTCAGGGGGATCCGGCAGCAGCAGGTGATGCGGTCCTCACCAAGGGTTACAATCTTCACAATCAGACGCATGGCCGGCCCATGCGGCAGAGCGCCGGCATCCAGCGGAATCATGAGTGTTCAGCCTCCTGCCGCGGAATTGCCAAGATGCACAACTCACCTGATCCATGCTCCCCGGACTCGGATCGGGCCACCATGCTCAACCGCTGTGAGCCGCGCCAGGTGAGTTCGATCTCCAGCCTCACATCGGGCCGCACAGGCTCTGTGAATCTCACCCGTCGCAGAGTCGCGATACGAACATTTCCGCCACGCCAGCGCCGGATCATCCAGTCACAGAGATAGAGAAGCCCGATGGCGGGCATCAGTGGCTGGCCAGGAAAGTGATCCCGGAACAGTGCAGCGTGGCAGGGCAGCAAAAAAGTTGCCCGGCAGAGGACCTTACTTTCCTCGTAGTTCGCCAGGGAAACTCCGACGCTATCCAGATCCGGCAGGGCCGCCTCTTTCTCGCTCCCTCCGGTCCTCGCGCTGGTCATCACGCTGTCCCTTGTCAGTGTCGGGTCTTTTCTGCGGCACCGCGCATCTAGTCTTCTTCGCAGATCTTCAGCTTGTCGATGACCTTCTCAACTTTCTTGACCTTCCTGGCTATGGCAAGAGCCTCCTGTCTCTGCTCGCCCGTTTTCACACAGCCTCGGAGGGTGACAACGCAGATTTCCGTATCAGGATTGATGCGAGTGGCCGCCACGCCCATCTTCGCCACCAGATGGGCGCTGATCTTGGTGCTGATCCACGCGTCGGGACAATCATCAACAGGAAAGCTCGGACCTGAGACCATGGCCAGCAGCACAACGCCCCACACCAGCCATCCCACTCTCCTTGCGTCAGATCTTCTCATGCGCATCTCCTCCCGCCCTGGTTCAAGGCTGTGCCCCTGTGAACGCATCACCTGCCGGGCGCTGCTTTCCATAGGGCCGGCTGAGGATCGCCTTCAGCAGCCTGTCTGATCGCAAAACAGCTTTGAAATGCAGCACCTCGGCGGCGGCCAGAGGTCGAGTCAACACCCGGCCCTCGATAAAGCTTTCCAGAAGCTCTTCGCTGAGCCCGGAAGCCTTGAGCATGAGGATCTCCGAGAGCAGGGATTCCGGCGTGGTGAGGCCGGGATATCCTGGCCCGGCACCATGGGATGGCGGTGCTTCAGAGTGGGACGAGCCATATTCCGCGGCCGCCGTGGTTTTCCTGGCCAGATCCTCCACGAGATTGCTGGTGGCCTCCAGGAGCGCATCACTGATGACTTCGTTGCAGTTCTCGTTGCTAAACTTTTTCCCGTACCGTGTCGCGTCACCGTGACCGGAACCGCGCACACTTGCAGATCCACCTGTGGGAAAGAATTCCGCAGTCAGTGTCACATCGCCGACATAGGTGGCCCCTACGGCCTGATTGGTCTCGACCACACGCAGCAGCACAAGATCAACCAGCAGGACATCCTGCCCATAGACGCCATCTGCCTGCAAGCCATCCATATCCGGTTCATCGACGAGATTCATCCCCCACTGGCGAATCATCTCGTCCATGGCCCCTTGCACAAACACCCGCACATCGTTGAGTGCCTGAAGTTGATGCAGATCATCTCGATCATCTGTGCGGGTCCCCACCATCCCCATCTCTACCTGACGCTTGTCTCTGACCTGGAAGGAGATCGGGGAACCCCGCCAGGCCTCAGGGAGAGGGACAGGACTGGTCTGACCCAGGACCTGAGTCGGGGTAAATCTCAACTCGAAGCGAGGAACATTTCTGGCGGCGTGTACCTCAGCTCCTGCGCCCAGGACCAACGCCATCAGGAAGATCAGAATGCGAGCATCTCTCATGATCTTTCTCCTTCCGAGAACGCGACCCATTCCTCCATCTCCGCCAGCAGCTCGGGCCGGCAAAGTCCCATGTGAAGCACCTCGGGCCTCCGCGAGCCGGAAATTCTGGCCTGCATGAGTTCCAGCCACGCTTGCGATCGCCTGGAGGCACAGCCCCTGGTGTGCAATCGCTCCGGGCTCCAGGTCATGGAAGGGTCCACCAGTGTCCGAACCCAGACCGGCACCATATCGATCTTCGCACTCATGGCGCTGGTGGTATGTACAATCAGCGCATCCGTTTGCAACGCCACTGTTGGTTGATGATCCAAATCCCGGCTCTTGCCGAATCATACTCAGACTGCTGGAACCAGGCAAGCAGGAGGAACCCGCAGTCCATGGCCGTGAACGCAACCTTCCCCGGCCTGGGTGGCGCTAGGGAGCAACTGGCGGCTTCAGGAAAACCAAAGCCTGGCGCATACGACCGTCTTCGTCGTAGGTGGCATCCACCCGCACCGAGAGGCGGCTGCTCCCCGGAGAACCATGCTTCAGGAGCACTTCAATCTGGCGTTCCCGGGGCTCAAGATCTTCACCTCTCTCCAGACGCACCAGCAGGGCCGGCAGTTCTTCGCCGCCGAGGATCTCCGCCACCGGTTTCCCTTCCAGACTGCGAGCTGGCGAGTCCAGCAACCGGGCGGCCGGCTGGCCGCAGGCAGCCACCTGCCCATCATGGCGGATTACCAGCACCGGTTCCCGGATTCCATCCAGCAGGCGGCGAAATCGTTTCTCCAGCAGCCGGATGCGCTTTTTCTGCATGCGCAGGATCTCCTGTCGGCGCACAAGGGTCCCGAGAACTGCCTGCGCCAGGCGCCGCGATTCATCAGCCGGGAAGGTGTCTGGCCGCAGGCGATCCAGATCCTCCCGCTCGATGTGGCGCACCATCATGCGCAGGCGCAGCAACGGCCGCGTGACCATGGCTGGGACCCAGAGAATCACGAACGCGAGGCCCACCAGGGTGACAAGCAACGCGCTGATCAGATTGCGCAGCCCCTTTCGGGCCTTGTTGCCGATGGCCATTCTGGCAGCGGACAGGGCATCCCATGCCCGATCACTGATGCCGGCAAGCTCTTGATGGGCGGCCATGGCGGCTGCGGACATGCTATCCCGGCGCACCTGCAGGCCAATGCCTGCGCCTGTGCCCGGTTCACCTGTGCCTGGCACAGCGGGACCATCCTCCAGGGTCGCACGCAAGGTCATCAGGTCGCGTCCCAGCCTGCCGAAAGCGGCCCGCTCGCGGTCCGAAAGATCGACGGCATCACGGCAGCGGGCAACGGCTGCATCCAGATGGCTGCGCGCACTGGCGCCATGTTCCGAAGCGCCGGAAGAGACCCAGGCCCGCTCCTCACGCAGCGCTCTGGCCAGCAGCGACTGGACCTCTGCCACGGCGCGCAGTTGCGCCGCTTCCACCTCGGTGAGCTGCCGCACCTCCTGAAGAAGCGAGCGATAATTCATGACCGCCATGAAATTGACTGGCGCCAGCAGAGACGCCGTCGCCACCAGCGCAACGGCAATGCGCAGGCGCATGGTCCACGACGCCGGGTTGAATCGATTCAACTTGTCTTTTCCGGCAGCCGGGCCTCACTGAATGCCTCCAGGGCCGCATCGGAACCCACCGCGAGAAGACGGTCGTTGCGTTCAAGAGGCTGATCGGGATCCGGCATATTGTCCACAACCTCCTCCGTACGCAGGTCACCCCCCTCGCCGATCTCCTCCGTGCGCCGCCGCACCGCCACGATGTTCACGCCGTACCGGCGACGGGAATCCAGCTCCCGCAAAGATCGTCCGATGAACTCCGCCGGCGGCGTGATCTCGGCCAGGCTCATTTCCGGCCCCAGGGGGATACGATCTCCCATGGCCGGATGAAGAAGCGCCTCGGCCAGTTGCCGGCCCTGCTGGCGCTCCACGCTGACCACCTGGTCGGCACCCACTTCGCCCAGGATCTCGGCGTGCAGACCCGAGACGGACCGGGCCACGATCCGCGGCACACCAAGGCGCCGCAGAATCACCGTTGTGAGAATGCTGACCTCGATACTTTCCCCATGGGCCACCACGGCCACATCGACTTCCTCCAGGCCGGCCGCGCGCATGGCGCGCTCGTCAGTGGAGTCCAGGCGCAGGGCCTGGCTCACATCGTCCTTGATGCTCTCGACGATGTCCTCACTGGTGTCGATGCCGATCACCTCGGCGCCGGCGCTACCGAGGGCTTCAGCCACGGCACGTCCAAATGTTCCCAAACCGATAACGGCAAAGTTCATGGCTTTTTCTCCGGCCGGGCTTTCAGCCGACCAC
>SMYD01000042.1 GCA_004356015.1 Acidobacteriota bacterium
CCGGCAACGGTCGCGCGGGGAGAGCATTCCAGACGATGAGGTCAGGATCCCCGGAGAGAATCTTGTCCTGGAGTTCCTCGAAAAAACCTGTCTCCACGGCCTGGACGATGATCAGGGCGGCCACCCCCACGGCCACGCCCAGGATGGAGATGAAGGTGATGACCGAGACAAAGGCCTGCTTGCGGCGGGCGCGCAGATAGCGGACTGCGATGAACAGCTCGTAACGCACAGGCTGGGCTTCTCAGGGCGCGGTGGTGCCGCGCCGACGTTTGGTGGCCACCCAGGATCCCTCTGTGGCGCGGTTGGCCGTGAGGTCCCGCTCGTTCCAGGTACCCCGGATGCCCAGACCGGCGCTGTCGATGCGGCCCGAGAGATCGGCAAACCGACCCTTCACCGCATCAATGCGCTCCAGGAAGATCTTGCCGCCGACCACGGTACCCTGCAGGCTGCCGTGCCAGCCGCCGTCCAGGACATATTCGCCGGTGATCAAGGTGCCGTTCTGAAAGATGGTGAAGACCCCGCTCTCCCGGGTGGGAATGAAACGAACATCCCAGACACCGGTCAGGCTGTCGGTATGGGCGGGAAGCATCCCCGCCAGTTGATCGGCTCGCAGGCTCAGGGCCACCAGACGACGCCGGCTGGCTTCGATGCGCTGACGCAGGGCACGCCCCCGGTCACCGAGAATCTTCACCCTGCCCTCCGCATCACTGATGCGCTCCTCCAGATCTTCCAACTGGAGGGCCTGTTCCCCACGGTCGCCGGAGTTGAACACGAGGTCCAGATCCACGTAAAGGACCGCCAGGTGATCCAGGGCCACGTCCCGCCGTGTACGCCAGGCGCTGAGCCGCCCCAGTTCCTCCACCAGGGCATCGGCCTCGATCTCCCGATCCACTTCGATACTGATGAGAGCGCCCAGCATGGCTTCGGGCCGCAGCAGCTCATCAGGCGCCAGCAGGCCGCGCAGGTCGTCGACCTCTTGCGGCCCCGACATGGCCGGGAGGGGCAGGAACAGAGCCGGAATCACCGCAAGCGCAGCCACCACGCCGACCTTCAGAACGCCGACGACCGCCTCAGCGTTCATGACCATCCCGTGCAGGGTGGGCCTGGGGCCGGGGACCGGTCTCGGCCAGGGCGGATCCATCCGGGACTGGGGCCACCGGTACCCTGCCGCGACGCGAGAGTCGCCGGCGCGGAACCAGGCCGGAGAGCATGTAAAGCATGGAGAGAGACAGGAGGGCCACCTGCGGCGCGGCCACCACGGCGGCCAGGAGCAGGGCCAGCAGCCCGACGATGAGGAACGACCGGGGCTTGCCGCGGGCGTCCAGGGACTTGAACGAACGATAACGGAGCCGGCTGACCATGAGCCCTGAGAGCACCAGCACCAGCACGAGGACCGGCACCGCAAGGCCGGGTTCGACGATGGGTTGCGGGTGATAAAAAATGACCGCACCCACCACCATGGCGGCGGCCGGGATGGGCAGGCCAATAAAAAACCTCTTGTCACCGCCGGCTGGCTGGATATTGAACCGGGCCAGGCGCATGGCGCCACAGATGAGGAAGAGAAACGACGCCACCCAGCCCCAGCGGCCCAGGCCCTCCATACCCCAGCGGAAGACCAGGAATGCCGGCGCGACCCCGAACGACAGCACGTCGGCCAGAGAGTCGAACTGCCCACCGAATGAACTGGTGGTGCCGGTGGCTCGCGCCACCCGCCCGTCCAGGTTGTCCAGGACAGCGGCCACGCCCAGCAGCAAGGCGGCGCGGGCAAACTCACTCTGCTGGGCGGCGATAATGGCGGCATAGCCTGCGAGGACATTGCCCACGGTCAGCAGGCTGGGCAGGATGAAGATCCCGCGCCGGGCACGGGCCCCCATGGGATGCCCGGGGCGTCCCATGATGCCGTGGCGGGGCGGAGCGTCACGCGCCATGGCTGCCCTCCGCGTCGGGAGCCACCATGAATGCCATGATGGTCAGACTGGTGCGCACTTTCTGACCCTTCTTGACCCTCAGTTCCGCCGCCAGCGGCAGGAACAGGTCGACCCGCGAACCGAACCGGATCAGCCCCATGCGATCCCCCACCTGGATCTGGTCACCCACCTCCAGATCGCAGACGATCCGGCGCGCGATGGCGCCGGCAATCTGGGTGACCGCCAGCGGCCCGTACGACGTGCTCAGGTCCATCCTGTTGCGCTCATTCTCGTCAGAAGCCTTGCCGTGGAAAGCGGCCCGGAAACGGCCGCGGGAATAGCGGATCTTGCTCACCGCACAGGCCACCGGCGCCCTGTTGACATGAACGTCGAAGATCGAGAGAAAGATCGAAACCCGGCGTGCCCGCCCGCCCGGGAAGGCGGCATCATCCACCTCCTTGATCTCCACCACCCGCCCGTCGGCGGGAGAGATGATGAGCCCTTCCCCCTCAGGGGGAACACGGTGGGGATCCCGGAAGAAATACAGGACGAAGAGCAGGAGGATCGCCGCCGGCACGGCCCAACTGACACCGCCGGCCAGAGCCGCCACCACGACCATGGCGAGGCAGATCAGGATGAACGGACGGGCTTCAGGGGCAAGGCTCATGAGCCAGCGTCCGGCCCGGGGCACGGGCTGCCGGACCTCTCAGGCGGAGCATCTGCTTGTATTGGCATATTCCTGCGCAATGGCGACCATGCAATCCTTGAGAACCAGTTTCTTTTCTTCAGACGGCGCGTTCCCAGCTCTTTCCGGGCCCTCGGTAAGCGATGGTGGGAAAGGGTTCCAAGCCTGATTTCCAGTTCCTGATATGTCCTCCGGCCCGGTCGGCGAGATCCCTTGTTTCCACGGGAGCGCACACGGACCCGG
Source organism: Acidobacteriota bacterium (assembly GCA_004356015.1). Classification (GTDB taxonomy): domain Bacteria; phylum Acidobacteriota; class Polarisedimenticolia; order SMYD01; family SMYD01; genus SMYD01. The sequence continues at coordinate 2,836 of SMYD01000042.1, forward strand.
CACGTCACTCTTCCCCGCTTCTCCTCGTGACCCCCTGCTTACCGGGAGACAATCGTAACACCGGCTTCCGGGCAGTTTCAACCGGCCGCAGCACACAGGTCCAACGTCAGGACCAGGGCATCCTCAGCAGTGTCGGGATAGTAGCCGGGCCGCCGCATGGTCTCCTGAAAGCCGAAACCACGATAGAGGGCCCGGGCAGCGACGTTGGCAGGGCGCACCTCCAGGCTGGCGATGAGGCAATCTGCCGTTCGTCCCACCTCCAGAGCATGAGCCAGCAGGCCGGTTCCGATGCCCTGCTGCCGCCAGGCCCTGTCCACCGCCAGGTTCTGGATACGCAACTCCTCGTAAATCACCCAGGCACACAGATAACCCAGGACCCGGCGCGGCGCGCCCGGAACATGAGCAACCCACGCCCGGGCGAAGCGGTTGCCCTGCAGTTCGGAGATGAAAGACGCGCGGGACCACGGGGTCGCGAAAGACGCCTTCTCCAGCGTCATGACCTGGTCCAGGTGTTCCATCTCCATGGCCGCGATGGCACTGGGCCGGGGGGGGACGATGATGTCATGCCCCACAGGCCCGGGTCCGTTCATCCGCGGGCCAGGGTGGCGTCGGGAGGGCGAAGGTAGCGTGGCGCCGGCGGCAGGGCGGTGCCTGCCGCGAGGGCCTGCCGGCCCAGCCTTGCCGTGGCAGCGGCCACACCGGCCGGCATGCCGGACACCGTGTCGGCAGGCGCGGCCCCGGCCCGGCCCGCGATGAGCGCGGCATGACACAGGGCGCCATCACCGGCGAACAGGATCGGGCCATGGGGAAGATCGGCCAGCACATCCGCAGGAGAGGCGACGGACTCGGGCCCTGCGGCATCCCCCCCGTGAAAGAGACCGGCGTACACCTCATGGCGACCGGCATCCAGCCAGACCGCCACCGGGCGGTCGTCGCTGGAGACGGCCGCCGCCACGGCGGCGAGTGTGGACACGCCGGCCAGAGGGCGGCCCGCCGCCTCGGCCAGGGCACGCATGGTGGCCAGGCCCACGCGGATGCCGGTGAACCCGCCGGGGCCCACCGTCACCGCCAGCGCAGCCAGGCCGGCCGGCTCGAGGCCGGCGGCGGACAGGATGACCTCCAGGGCCGGCATGAGGGAGCGGGATGGCGGCACGCGCCGGTGAAAGGCCGCCTCGGCCAGGACCACCGTGTCATCCACCAGGGCGATGCCCGTGCGGGACGTGGCGGTATCAACTCCCAGGACCGGCCCGGCGGCGGGTACCATCAGTCGGACTGACGGGCGGCGCGGCCATGGATCAGGGATGTCTGCCCCGGAAGGAGGTGGCAGGCCACACCCACGTCATAGCCCTCACCGTCATGGCGCTCTTCAAGGCGCACAACCCGACCCGTGAGCACGGTGCAACCCTTCCCGGCGACCTCGATGCATTCCAGCTCAACCAGGCTTCCCACGTCGTAAGGCACGGGGCTGGTGAACAGGATGCCATCCCGGTGACTGGCTGGAGGTGCGCCTTCAGCCTCGGGATCGAGAGCGCGCACCACGATGCGGACCGACTCAGGGGCTACTTTCTGCAGACGCCGGACCGACGGCGCGCTTTGATCGGAAATACATGCGCCACCATTTGCCCGGGCTCGAAACATGGCGTTGCGAGCCGCGGCCATCAATTCCCAGCCAAAGCGGGCATCGGTGGGGAAAGCAGCCAGCCCGATGCTGGCCCGGGTCTCCTGGCCGGCAGGCGCTCCCGGCAGCGCCAGACGCGCCAGTTTGTCCGCCACTCGATTTGCCACCAGCAGAGCCCCGAACCGGCCGGTGCCGGCGAGGAAAAGAATCATGTCGTTACCGGGTGTCCGGGCCGCCCAGTCCACATCACGGATCTCATTTTTGATCGCCATGGCGGATTCCCCCAGGTAGCGCTCGGCTGTGGCGGAGCCCACCCTCCAGACCAGGTCGGTCCAGTCATCCAGGCCCAGACGCACCAGGGCGCACTCATGGCCAAACCGCTGCGCCCGGCGCAACTCGGCTTGCAGGGCGCCGGTCAGGGCCGATTGAGAGGTCACTCCCTGGGTGGGGTCGGCCACCCTGCCGGTGGATGGGGCCGTGGAGAGACGCAACTCCATCAGCCAGGGGTCGGGGCGGCGCCGGTTCTCGGCCAGCAGGAGATCCAGAAGGGCCAGGCGCAACGGCACCGGGCGGCCGCGCTCGCGACGCCAGCGCTCCCTGACCGTCAGGGCCTCCTCCAGCAGACGGCGCGATTCGCCAGTGCCCGGGGTCATGCCTGTGAGGGTCGCGAGAATACGCTCGCTGGCGTCGGTGAGGCTGGTATCTCGATGGTCCAGATGGCGGGCCAGGAGAGCCGTGTTGACCGGGTCCTCATCCAGGGCGGCGAGAACACGCTCTCGCAGGTCCTCCCAGGTCGGACCGGGGTCTGCAGACGTCGCTTTGGCCGGCACCGATGCGACGTGGGTTTCCTGGATGGGAGTCTCGCTCATGGCTGCAGGTTCATCTTAAGTTCGGCCCCGGCGACGGTCAACTCCGAGGAATTCAGGACCTGCCAGGTGCTAGCATGCAACCTTCTCGCATCAGAGTCGTTTCACCCTTGAATTGGCCTTTATCCACCGGGGGGAGCTGGTTGGAAACCGTGCACCATTCCATGCGAATCCATGACCGGACCGTCCGGCGACCGCTCAAAGTACGCCCGGATGTGCCTTCGGCCACTCCGGCCACAGATGAAGAGGTCGTGGCCCGGGTTCTGGCTGGCCATCAGGATTCATTCGAGATTCTGGTGCGGCGCCATCATCGTGCCATTTACAGCTACATCTACCGCATGACAGGGCAGGCCGACCTGGCCGCGGACCTGGCCCAGGAAGTGTTCCTCAAGGTTTACACGGCGCTCTCCAGTTTCAACCCCACCTACCGGTTCACCACCTGGCTGTACCGCATCGCCTCCAACCGGGTCATCGACCATGTCCGCCGGCGACGCATGATCCTTGTCCCCCTGGATTCGCCGGCCGGCGAATCTCACGGCGCTCCACGGGAGGTAGCGGCCGGGGGAAGAAACCCCCAGGAGAACCTCCTGGACCGGGAGTCAGCCAGGGGCGTGGCCCAGGCCATCGGCGATCTCCCTGCCGAGTACCGTGAGCTGATCATCCTGCGCCACTTCCAGCATCGATCCTACGAGGAGATTGCCAAGATCAAGCGCAGCCCTCTGGGCACGGTCAAGAACCGTCTGTTTCGCGCCCGCGAGGCTCTGCGCCGGAGGATCGCGAGATGAGGCGGGCCTGCCAGCACCTGCGTGCCCAGGCCCATGCACTGGTGGAGGGCGATCTGGACAGCGGCCGCGCCGCCAGCCTGCAAATTCACGCAGCCGGTTGTCTCCCGTGCGAAGTGGTCCTGGACGGTGCGCGCACCGTCTTTCGTGAACTCATCCGGGAGGCGTCTCTGCCCGCGCCATCACCGCCACCGCATCTTGTGACACATATCATGGATGACCTGCCGGGGCCTTCTCCCGGACAGCGCCTCTGGATCGCCGCAGCCTGCTCCGCCGCCACGGTCGGTGCCGCGGCCCTGTTCCTCGCCGTGCTGGCACGGCTTCTTCCCGCCGGTGGCGGCAGACCCCTCCTGCCCGGTCTGCGCGCCGGCCTGGATACCGCCGCCCAATGGCTTGCCCCCTTTGGCGACCTGCTGCACACCCTGGGCCGCCTGCCCGGACTCGCCAGCGGCTCTGCCCCCACCGCCGGCGGCCCTTCCGTTCTCCCGGGTCTGGTCCTCATCGCCGCCGGGCTTCTGGGCCTGGCCACGGTGCTGACTCTCTCTGCCAGCCGGCCCGTACCGGCAGCCGGCCGGCGCCTGATTCGCACGCCGTAACATTCTAAAAACAAGAGACTTGAAGGACGAACACGGGGCCAACCCCCATCACACCTGTTTTGACTCCCCAAAAGGGAGCGACTATATTTGCAGTGCGTGGTCCCAGGCGGGGCCCCGCCAGATAACAAGCTCAGCTAGGCAGAGGTGCCCATGCCTGACAAACGCGACGCGGCAACTTCTTCAGAACTGACAAGCTGGATCAACACCCTTCATGATTCGGGTGCGTTCCGCGAGCGCAACTGGCACGGCTCCTTCGAGGAGTACCTGCAGCTTGTCAGGAAGAACCCCAGGATCTGTCGCAACGCCTTTCAGCGCATCTACGACATGATCATGGCCCAGGGCTCCACCGAATACTTCGACGCCAAGAAGCGCATCATCCATTACCATTTCTTCGACGACAAGAGTCACGGGGTCAGGGATGCCCTTTTCGGACTGGACATCCCTCTCATGAAACTGGTGAACGCCTTCAAGAGCGCGGCGCGGGGTTACGGCACCGAGCGGCGGCTGATCCTGCTCCACGGCCCGGTGGGCTCGTCCAAGTCCACCATCGCCCGTCTGCTGAAACGGGGCCTGGAAAAATACACCGCCAGGGAAGAAGGCGCGCTCTACACCTTCTCCTGGACGCTGCCGGCCCGCATCGGCACGTGGGACGTCCCGGATCACGAGCGCAAGGTGCCCTGCCCCATGCATGAAGATCCCCTTCATATCATTCCCCTGGCCATAAGGGGGGATGTCCTGGAGCGCATCAACCAGGATGTGGCCGAAGAGGACCGCGTGGATGTCCGTGGCGCTCTCTGCCCGGCCTGCCGCATGTACTACCGTGAGTTGCTGGAGCACTACGACGGCGACTGGGCAAAAATCACCCAGCACATCAAGGTGCGCCGCATCATCCTCTCCGAGAAGGACCGGGTGGGCATCGGCACCTTCCAGCCCAAGGACGAGAAGAACCAGGACTCCACCGAACTCACCGGTGATATCAATTACCGCAAGATCGCCGAGTACGGCAGCGAGTCGGACCCTCGCGCGTTCAACTTTGACGGCGAGTTCAATATCGCCAATCGCGGCATCATCGAGTTCATCGAGGTCCTCAAGCTGGATGTGGCATTTCTCTATGACCTTCTGGGTGCCAGCCAGGAACACAAGATCAAACCCAAGAAGTTCCCCCAGACCGATATCGATGAGGTCATCATCGGGCACACCAATGAGCCCGAGTACCGGCGCTTGCAGGAAAATGAATACATGGAAGCCCTCCGCGACCGCACCGTCAAGATCGACATTCCCTACATCACCAAGCTGTCGGAAGAGGTCAAGATCTATGAAAAGGACTACTCCGCCGGCAAGGTGAAGGGCAAGCACATGGCTCCCCATACCCTGGAGATGGCCGCCATGTGGGCAGTGCTCACCCGCCTGGAAGAGCCCCTGAAGGCCGACCTCACTGCCCTCCAGAAGCTCAAACTCTACAACGGCAAGACCCTGCCGGGATTCACCGAGGACAACGTCAAGGAGTTGCGCAAGGAGAGTACCCGGGAAGGCATGGAGGGCATCTCTCCCCGCTACATCCAGGACAAGATCTCCAACGCCCTGGTGTCCGAGCGGGGCGAGGGCTGCGTCAACCCGTTCATGGTTCTCAACGAACTGGCCAGCGGCCTGCGCCACCACAGCCTCATCACCAGCGATGAAACGCGCAAGCATTACCAGGACCTCATGGGTATCGTCCGCCAGGAGTACGAAGACCTGGTCAAGAACGAGGTCCAGCGCGCCATTTCGGCTGACGAGGACGCCGTCGCCCGCCTGTGTTCCAACTACGTGGACAACATCAAGGCTTATACTCAGCACGAAAAGGTCAAGAACAAGTACACCGGCCAGGACGAGGCTCCCGATGAGCGGCTCATGCGCTCTATCGAGGAGAAGATCGACATCCCCGACAATCGCAAGGAGGATTTCCGCCGGGAGGTCATGAACTACATCGGGGCGCTGGCCCTGGAAGACAAGAAGTTCAACTACCGCACCAATGAACGTCTCCACAAGGCACTCGAACTGAAACTCTTCGAGGATCAGAAGGACTCCATCAAGCTCACCAGCCTGGTGTCTTCGGTGGTCGACCGCGATACCCAGGAAAAGATCGATGTGGTCAAGAGCCGCCTGATCCATGACTATGGGTACTGTGACGTCTGCGCCACCGATGTCCTGCAATTCGTCGCCAGCATCTTTGCCCGTGGAGACGCCAAGGATTAGGCGTTCCCATGGCGTCCAAGATAGACCAGGATCACAACCGCTTCCGCAAGATCGTGCGCGGCAAAGTGCGGCGTGAGCTCAAGAATTTCATGTCCAAGGGCGAGCTCTTCGGGCGGAAGGGCCACGACATTGTCTCCATTCCCCTCCCGCGCATCGACCTTCCCAGGTTTCGCCTGGCCCCCCGCCAGCAGACCGGTGTAGGGCAGGGAGAAGGCAAGGTCGGACAGGTCCTGGGACCCGGGCAGGAGCAGGACGGCAGCGGCAAGGCCGGGGACGCGCCCGGTCACCATATCCTGGAAGTTGACCTGACCATGGGGGAGCTGACGGAGCTCCTGGGCGAAGAACTGGAGCTGCCCCGCATCAAACCCCGGGGCACGCGCAATATCGAAACCAGCAAGATCCGCTACACCGGCATCTCCCAGACCGGGCCTGACTCCCTGCGCCATTTCAAACGCACCTACAAGCAGGCCCTGAAGCGCCAGATTGCCAGCGGCAATTACTCCCGGGCCCGGCCCGTGGTCATTCCCATCCGGGAAGACACGCGCTACCGCGCATTCAGGACGGTCACGGCCCCCCAGACCAACGCGGTGATCCTCTACATGATGGACGTCTCCGGCTCCATGGGTGATGAGCAGAAGGAGATCGTGCGCATCGAGTCGTTCTGGATCGACACCTGGCTGCAGAGCCAGTACAAGGGCCTGGAGACCCGCTTCATCATCCACGATGCCGAGGCCCGCGAGGTGGATCGGGACACCTTCTACCGCACGCGGGAGAGCGGCGGCACCGTCATCTCATCGGCCTACAAGGTGGCCCTGAAACTCATGGACGAGCATTACCCGCCTGCGGACTGGAATATCTATATGTTCCATTTTTCCGACGGGGATAACTGGTCCCAGGGCGACACGCAGGAATGCGTCAATCTGCTGCGGGACCGGATCCTACCGGCAGTGAACCTCTTCGGCTACGGTCAGGTGGAGAGTCCCTACGGCACCGGCCAGTTCCTGCACGATCTGGAGGCGGCCTTCGAGGCCGAGAAGAGCCTGATCCTGAGCAACATCGAGGGGCGGGATGCCATCTACAAGTCCATCAAGACCTTCCTGGGCAAAGGACGCTGATGGTCGCGCCATGAGCCTCCCCGCCGAACTGGAGAGTGCCCGCCAGTGGATCAGGGGCCTGGCCCGTGACTACGGGTTGGACTTCTACCCCACCATCTTCGAGATCCTGGACTACAAGGCGGTGAACCAGGTGGCTGCCTATGGCGGCTACCCCACCCGCTACCCTCACTGGCGCTTCGGCATGGAGTATGACTACCTGAGCAAGAGCTACAGCTACGGACTGCATCGTATTTACGAGATGGTCATCAACAACGATCCTGCCTACGCCTACCTTCTGGAAGGCAACACCATGGTGGATCAGAAGATGGTCATGGCCCATGTCTACGGGCACGTGGATTTCTTCAAGAACAACTACATCTTCGCCCACACCAATCGCAAGATGATGGACCAGATGGCCAATCACGCCACACGCATTCGCCGCTATGTGGACAAGATGGGTCTGGAGCGGGTGGAAACGTTCATCGACACCTGCCTCTCTCTGGAGAACCTCATCGATATCCACGCACCCTTCGTGACCAGAGGCCCCATGAGAGGCGACAAACCCGACAAGGTCGACCCCAGCCGGTTGGAGGTGGCCACCCTGCCGGCCAAGGGTTACATGAAGGACTACATCAACCCCCCCGAGTTCATGGAAGCCCAGCGCCGCAAGCTGGCTGAAGCCCAGGAGGTCGAGAGCCGCTTCCCGGAGAATCCCGTGCGCGATGTCATGGCATTCCTCCTGGCCTATGCGCCCCTGGAACCCTGGCAGCAGGAGGTTCTGGCCATCCTCCGGGAGGAAGCGTATTATTTCGCGCCCCAGGCGCAGACCAAGATCATGAACGAGGGCTGGGCCACCTACTGGCACGCCAAGATCATGACCGAGAAGGTTCTCGACGACACCGAGATCATCGATTTCGCCGACCATCATTCGCGGACCCTGGGGGGCGCAAGCACTCAGATCAATCCGTACAAACTTGGCTATGAGCTGTACAAAGACATCGAGGATCGCTGGAACAAAGGCCGCTTCGGCAAGGAATACGACGACTGTGACGATATGGTGGCGCGTGCCGGCTGGGATCGGCAACTGGGGCTGGGACGTGAAAAGATCTTCGAAATCCGCCGTCACTACAACGACGTCACCTTCATCGACAGTTTTCTCAACGAAGAATTCTGCCACAAGCAGAAGATGTTCATGTACAACTACGACCCCAGGACCGGCAACTGGCACATCGCCTCCCGGGATTTTCCCGGCATCAAGCAGGCGTTCCTGGCTCAGCTCACCAATATGGGGCACCCCCTCATCACCGTCCTGGATGCCAACCATGCCAACAGAGGGGAACTGCTGCTCCTGCACCGCCACGAGGGCATGGATCTGAAGGCCGACGATGCCGGCGCAACCCTGGCCGCTCTCCAGGCCATCTGGAGCCGGCCGGTCCATATCGCCACGGTGGTGAAGGGCAAGCCCCGGGTCCTCAGCTTCGACGGCAGCGAGCACAGCGAGAGCGATCTGGACCTGGGAGACGCGAGCCTCAAGGACTCCCGGACCGATGACACCACGTGACGCTAGAATACCCCTCCCACCCGGAGGCACGACCTTGAGTGCGCCAGCCCGTATCAGAATCGAGATGGACATGTATCGCCTCACCCTGACCCGCCCTGAAGATCGCGTGGCGGCCACGTCTGACCCGTGACCGGCTCTCCGGCCACTCAGGCTCGTGTCCTGGCCCTTGCCGGCGGCAAGGGTGGTGTCGGCACCACCCTGCTGGCGGCCAATCTGGCCATTCACCTGGCACGCCAGGGACGTGAGGTGATCCTTCTGGATCTGGCCCCTTCAGGGGCGTCAGCTCATGTCCAGATCGGCCTGCCGCGCCCCAAGCACCACCTGGGTGAGCTCCTCCCGGAAAGCCCGCCCACCGCCGGCGACAAATCACGGCCCCGGCGCAAGGACAGCGCCTCCGCCCTGGCCAGGTTGTGCGTGGCCACCGGCGTCCCCAACCTGAAATTCATCGCCGGCGTGCCCGATGATCCAGCCTCCCCGCCGCAGGATGACACGTTCGGCGCCCACATCCTGGGCCTGGCGCCCCGATTGCCATGCGAGATGGTCATCGTGGATCTGGGGTCGGGGCAATCCCGGGGAGTGCGCATGTCGTGCCGGGCTGCCACGACCCTTCTCATGGTGACGACACCTGAGCCCCAGTCTCTCCGGGGACTGCTCAGGCTGCACGCCACCGCCCTGCACGGGGTCATGGAAGAGGCCCTGAGCAGCGTTGACACCACGGAACTCACCGCCATCTTCTCCTCCCTGGGTTTGCGCGGCGTGCTGGAAACCATCCATGATCGCCCCCGCCTCTACCAGCGCCTTCTGGAGGCGCTGGAGCGCCGGCGCTATGGATTGATCCTCAATCAGGTGCGCACCCAGTCGGAGGTTGAAGCGGCGACCCGGATAGGAGCGGTCCTCTCCATGGTTCAGGCCGTGGTGGTCGATCCGGTGGTCAGCCTGGAGTACGACCTCTCGGCCGTGCAGGCCACCGGCGAAGGCAAGGTCCTGTCCCAGAGTTACCCCAACGCCCCGGTGGTCCGGGGCCTCGAACGCCTCATCACCGCTTTCGGCCCTGCCGGGGCACAACCCCGCAAGCCACGGGGAGACAACCGCTACGCCCCTGTCTCCACCTGGCACCACTACCGCATCCTGGCCCTGGATCCGCGCTCTTCGCCCCGCGAGGTGCAGCGCCACTACCAGTGGATTCGAGCCCCGTTCCAGGCCGGCGGAGAAGCCGAGGCCGTGGCAACCCGGACGCATCTGGACACGGTGCTGGCCCGGGTGGAGGCGGCATACCGCACCCTTCTCTTTCTTGAGAACCGGCGCGAGTACGATCAGGAACTGGTGCGGGAAGGCATCCTGGAGCGTTCATCGCTGCGCTCCCTGGCCCAGGATGCCCGCGACGAGGCTGATGCCAGGACCGGGCACACCGACCAGGGGCAACGGGATCAGCCGGCCGGCAAGGACGCGGTTCCGGCCGCCGCCGGAAAGCCAGCCTCCCCGCCTGGGAGGAAAAAAAGCAATGCCGGCGGGACGGCGGGCCGGGGGCAGGAAGAGGCAGCCATCGCACCCGAAGAGGATCTGCCGTCATCTGCCGACCGCCATTACAATGGCAGCACCCTGGGCCGGCTGCGCCGGCGCCGGCGCATGCATCTGGACCGGATCGCCGAGATCACCAAGATCCGGATTCCACAGATCGAATGCATGGAGGCCGATGATTACGCCAACCTGCCTGTGCCGGTCTTCCTGCGCGGCTTTCTGCGCGCCTACGCCACCTGCCTCGATCTGGACCCCCGCAAGGTCGTCACCGACTACATGGAGGGATATGATGCCTGGCACAGGATGCGACCTTGAGCACAGATCTGGATCGTGACCGCGCCGGCCAGGAGCCGATTCATCACCCTGAAGAACTGTCGGGTTGGTTCGCGGTGGGCAACAAGCCCAGGGAGCGCTGGGGTACAGGCCTGGAGTACGAGCGCCTGGGTGTCTTCACCGGCAGCGGCCAGGCCATCCCCTATGCCGGCGAGAGCCGTTCCCTCCGCGCGATTCTGGAAGAGCTCGTGCGCTCCCATGGCTGGACCGCCTGGCGGGAGGAGGGGCGCCCTATCGCGCTGTCTCGAGATGACACCTGGCTGACCCTGGAACCCGGCTCCCAGGCCGAGATGTCCAGCCGCATCCATTTCAACCTGGTCAGCATGCGGGATGAACTCTGCGACTTCGTGAGTGTCCTCTCCCAGGTCAGCGCCGCCCACGGTATCTCCTGGCTGGGACTCGGCCTGCAGCCCTTCACTGCCCTGGATGCCATCCAATGGGTCCCCAAGGCCCGTTATCGTCTCATGTCGGCGCACCTGCAGGGCGCCGGCGGCCACGGTCTCGACATGATGAAGCGGACCGCAGGCATCCAGGTCAACCTGGACTACAGTGACGAGGCCGACGCCGGGGCCAAGTTCCGGACTCTCATGGGTATCTCGCCGGTCATCACTGCCCTGTTCGCCAACTCGCCTCTCGACGACGGACGCCCCAACGGGTTCATGTCGTCCCGGGCCGCTATCTGGCAGGATACGGACCCCGCCCGCTGCGGTCTGTTGCGCTTTGCTCTGGATGACCGGCCGCTCTTCTCAGCCTACCTGGAATATGCCCTGGATGTCCCCATGATGTTCGTCATGCGTGATGGTGGCTGGCTCGAGGTGCGCGTTCCGTTTCGCAACTTCATTCGCGACGGCTACCAGGGTTTGACCGCGCGCATGGCCGACTGGGATCTCCACCTGACGACCCTCTTCCCCGACGTGCGCCTGAAGCGCTTCATCGAGGCCCGCTGCGCCGATTCGGCCGACGCCTCCCTGGCCATGGCCCAGGTCGCCCTGATCCAGGGAATTCTTTACGACAGCAAAGCCACCCGGCAGGCCTGGGAACTGGTCTCCCGGCTGACATGGGAAGAGTTTCAGGCGTTCCACCTGGATGTCCCCCGCCGTGGCCTGCACGCCGAGGCCGGCGGCCGCCCGGTCCTGAGCCTGGCCGCCGAACTGGTTGCCATCGCCCGGGAAGGACTGGGCAGGACAGCCGCCGCGACCGGTACCGCAGATGACGCCCTCTTTCTCGCACCCCTGGACATCATCCTGCGCGATGGTGAATCACCGGCCCGCCGGCTGCTGCGCCTGTGGGAGAACTCCATGGCCAACGATCCGGCCAGACTGGTCCAGCACCTGGCCCAGGTCAACCTGGACTGTTACAAATGCTGAGAGCGTCATGAGGGAGAGATGCGAATGAACGACACCCACATCCGCGTGGTCGCCAGGCTCATGGCGCAGCCTGGCAAGACAGACGAGCTTGGCGCCCTCCTGCGGGGCCTTCTGGCGCCTACTCGTGGCGAGGAAGGCTGCATCACTTACGAGCTTCTCCAGAACAGGCAGGATCCCACCGACTTCACTTTCGTGGAGGAGTGGACCCGGGAAGATCTTCTGGAGGCGCATCTCGCCTCGCCCCACCTGCAGGCCGCCCGGTCCCGGTTCCCGGATCTGCTCGCGGCCGAACCGGACATCCGCCGTTACTCCGTGGCGGGCTGAGGTCAAGGAGAAGAGCTAATCGCGGAAGTTGTCGAACTGCAGTGGCATGTCCAGGTCGGCAGCCTTCAAGAAGCTGATGGTCTCCTGGAGAACATCCCGCTTCTTGCCTGAAATGCGCACCTTGTCCCCCTGAATGGCAACCTGGACCTTCATCTTCTCGCCCTTGATGAGCTTGACGATCTTGCGGGCCAGGTCTGTCTCGATTCCCTGGCGGATCGTCACCGCCTGCCGGGCTTCACCCACGTTCGCCTCGACGGCATCGACCTTCAGGCAACGAAGATCCACCTGCCGGCCGGCCAGGCGCACGGTGAGGATGTCGTACATCTGCTTGAGCTGAAACTCGCTGGGCGCCTTCATGGTCACCTGATGGCCTTCCAGTTCGAAACCAGCCTTGACTCCTTTGAAGTCAAACCGCTTCTTCATCTCGCGGTTTGCCTGATCCACAGCGTTGGTCACTTCATGGGCATCGACCTCGGACACCACGTCAAACGATGGCATTCTTCCCCCGTCTTCCAGGGCCTGCGTCTGCGGCCGGACATCGCCCGCGACGTCATCGCCCGCCGCCATGATACCGTTTTCAGACACGACAAACTGCCGATATTTCAACTGAAGGGTGCCTGACATGGAGATCGAGAAGCCCAATCGGATTCGACACATATTCACCCAGACTCTCACGGGGCCACCAGACAGGGTGTTCCCCCTGCTCTGTCCGGTCCGTGAACGGGATTGGGTCCCCAACTGGAACCCGACACGGGTGATCACAGACTCTGGGGTGGCTGAACGGGATGGCATCTTCGTCACCGAGGCCGCTCCCCACGATGCCGTCTGGGTCATCACCCGCCACGACGCCGGCGCCGGTATTCTTCAGATGATCAAGATCACGCCCGATCACACGGTCTGCAAGATCGAGATCGCCTTGCGCGCCGGTGGCGAAGGCACCAGGGCCGAGATCTCCTACGAGTACACGTCCCTGGGACCCCTGGGCGACGCGTTTCTGAAGGAGTTCACCGAGAAGTGGTACCAGGGCTTCATGGAAGAGTGGGAAGCAGCCCTGAACCACTACCTGACCACCGGTGAGATGCTCGCCGGGAACTGACACGGGAGGCGCTCATGACAGATCGTCCCCCGGCCGGACCATCCCGGCGACCGAGCCCCAGGTGGTTCCACCTGCTCATCGGGCTCATGGGCGTGGCGGCAGGCGCCCTCTACCTCTATACGGCCTTCACCGCCGGGCCCCTGGGTCGTAACCTGGTGATCGGCCTCATCTGGGCCGGCATGGGACTGGCATGGCTGCTGGCCGGGCTGATTATGCAGGCGAAACGGGGACGGCAACCATGAGAGGCCACCCTGTGAGCCTTACTCTCCCTGGTGGCCATCTGGACCTGCGCCCTGGCCAGGATCCATCCACCGGTGGATTCGATTCCGAGGTGGTTTCATGATGAGATCATGGGTCCCTGGTGGTGCGTGCCGGTCGTGGGATCAAGCCTTAGCCGCTTCCGGCCGGATGCCGTACTGCTTCATCTTACGATAAAGGCTGGTGCGGTCCAGGCCCAGTAACTCTGCGGCCCGGGTGATGTTGCCGTTGGCCTCGCGGATCTTCTTGATGATGAACTTGCGCTCGAACGCCTCTCGACCCAGCTTGAGACTGGGGAAATCGTTGCCCAGGAGACTCCGCCCACCCTCTCCGCCCCGGACCACCGCCGGCAGGTCGGCCAGATCCACGCTCGTGCTCTCCACCAGGATGGCCAGGCGTTCCATCATGTTGCGCAGCTCGCGGACATTCCCCGGCCACCCATGGGAACGCAGGGCATCCTGGGCGGCAGGGGTGAACGTCTTGGCCACCTCGCCATACTGGCGCGCGAACTGCCCGGAGAAGTGCCGGGCCAGAAGAAGGACGTCCTCTCCCCGCTCCCGGAGGGGCGGCACCTGGATGGGGATCACGTTCAGACGGAAGTAGAGATCTTCTCTGAACCGCCCGGCGACGATCTCTTCCTCCAGGTTCTTGTTGGTGGCGGCCAGGACGCGCACATCCACCTTCCGGGTCTCGGTGCCACCCACCCGTTCGAAGGTCTGTTCCTGCAGCACCCGCAACACCTTGGCCTGGACCTTCATACTCATGTCGGCAACCTCGTCCAGGAGGAGGGTGCCCTCATGGGCCAGGGCGAACTTTCCCTGCTTGGCCTCCGACGCACCGGTGAAAGCGCCTCTCGTGTGCCCGAACAGCTCCGACTCGATGAGTTCCTCGGGTATGGCGGCACAGTTGACTTCCACAAAAGCCTCGTCGCGGCGCAATGAATGGCGATGAATCATGCGTGCCACCAGCTCTTTGCCGGTGCCGTTCTCACCAAAGATGAGAACCCGCGCGCTGGACGGCGCCGCCCGGAGAATCTGGGCGCGCAGTTCCCGGACCGGTGTGGAATTGCCGACGATCTCCTCGTCGCCCACCAGTTGCTCGGTCAGCAGACGGGCCTTCTCCTCCAGTTCTCCCTGGCGGATGGCATTGCGCACCGTCACGATGATCTTCTCGAGAGAGAAGGGTTTCTCCACGAAATCGAAAGCACCCAGCTTGGTCGCCTTCACCGCGGTCTCCACGGTGCCGTGCCCTGAAATCATGATGACCGCCGCCCCCGGCGCCTGGCGGCGGATCTCCGGCAGCACTTCCAGCCCATCGCGGCCAGGCATCCAGACATCCAGAAGCACCACCTGCGGTGGCTGCTTCTTCACCATGGCCAGGGCTTCGTCACCATGGGCGGCGACGGCCACCTGGAATCCCTCGTCGGTGAGGATCTCGGTCAGAGCCCGGCGCACGCCGGCCTCATCATCCACCACCAGAATCAGCGACTTGTGCACCGGAGACACTCCTCAGGCCACCGTGGGCAGGTCGATGACAACGCGGCTGCCATGGGGTTCATTCATCTCGACGTGAACCGAGCCATGGTGGTCGGCGATGATGCGATTGACAATGGCCAGACCCAGGCCGGTTCCCCTGCGCTTGGTGGAAAAATACGGCAGGAACATCCGCTCCCGATCGCCCTCGGGTATGCCCGGCCCGTCATCACTGATCTCCATGCGGAGCGTGTGGCTCTCAGCCAGATGGGAAGTCCGCACCGAGATGATCCCCCGCCCCTCCATGGCCTCGATGGCGTTGTCGAACAGATTCACGCAGACCCGTTTCATCTGTTCGGGATCCAGTTCCATGGCCTGCTGGGGATCATGATAGTCCCGGGTGAACGTGACATGGGGATGCAGCCCGTCATACAACGCGATGGCCTGGTCGATCACCTGGTGGAGATCCACCGGAACCGGTTGCACCGCCGGCAGCCGGGCGAAACGCGAGAATTCATCCAGCAGTCGCTTGACCCCCCGCACTTCACTGAGGATGACCTCGGTCCCCTCCTCCACCACCCGTTCCAGGTCGGCGTCCCCCTGGCGGAACTTCTTGGCAATCCGCTGGGCGGAGAGTTGGATGGGAGTGAGAGGGTTCTTGATCTCGTGGGCCAGGCGGCGAGCCACTTCCTGCCAGGCGGCAATCTTTTCGGCACGCAGAAGGTCGGTCACATCCTCCAGGACCACGATGAGCCCCGGCGCGTCCTGGGCCACCCGGGGCAGGGGCGACAGGATGGCGCTGACGGTCCGAGCCCTGCCTTCGGCATGCAGGGTCACCTGGCGCTGGCGGGTGCCGTGGCTCCCATGGCGCGCCTCGGAGATGACGTCGCGCAGTTCCCGGTGCTCGGGACGGGCCAGGACCTCGTCGACCCTCAAGCCCATCACCTTGTCCTGCGCATGGATATCCAGGATGGTGCAGGCGGATCGGTTGATGATGGTGACCCGCCCCTCACCATCGATGGAAACCACACCTGGGCTGATGTTCTCCAGCAGGGTCTCCATGTAGCGTCGCCGCTCGGCCAGTTCCCGATTTCCCGCGGTGAGGGCTTCCAGAGACCGCTGTTCACCCTCCTTGGCCGTGCGCAGATCGCTGGTCATGCGATTGAAGGAGTCCACCAGAATGCCGAACTCGTCGTCGGTATCCACGTCCAGGTGGAAGTCCAGGTTGCCGGCAGCAACCTCACGGGTCCCTTCGGCCAGGACCTGAATGGGAACGGTGATGCGCCGTGCCAGGACCAGGCTGACCCAGACACTGGCAAACAGGACCAGGACCGTCACCAGGCTCAGGACCAGGTAATAGGAGCGCTGGATGGGACTCTTCAAGGCCTTGGTCTGCAGGTAGTTCTCCGCTGAACGGGCCAGGCGCCGGTTGAGGGCCACCAGGTGCTCGGGGACAAGATAACCCACGGAAACCACCGCCGGAGGTTCGCCGCTGTCGGGCACCGCCACAGCCGCCCGCACCACCATCCCACCGCCGGCCACTTCGTCGGCACGTTCTGCCGGTTTCCCGCCCTGAGCGCGGGCCACCAGATCCCACGGCAGAGCATCCACCGTGGACAGGGACATGCGTGAGCGCACCACGGTGATGGAGGCCTCCCCGCCGGCATGAACAACGATGAGATCCAGATGGAATTCGCGCAGGCGCGACTCCATGGCCGGGCGCAGGCGCCGCCGCCGCGATGGCGACAGGAGCCGGTCGGCGGCGAGACCCTCAGCCACCTGGCGGGCAAAATGGAAAGCTTCCTCCCGGTAGCGCTGGGAGGAAGCATCGAGAATATCCTGACCGACCTCGACCATCTCGTCCACTGCCGGGGAGAACCACTTCTTGAGGGAGTGTTCGATCAGCTTGCCGGAGGCCACCAGCAGCAGAATGGAGGGGATCAAGGTCAGACCCAGAAAGATCACCACCAGCTTCGTTTTGAACTGGGAACCAAGGGTTCCCCGCCGACGCTCGGCCACCAGCCGGATCAAAGCCCGGAAGAGGATATAGAGCAGGGCCAGCAGCAGGATGGCGTTGAGGAAGCCCAGAACGGTGAGCAGGACGGTATTGGTGAAGAAGCGGGGCGAGAATTCTTCCGTCTTCTGTATAACCGCGTACAGGGCCGAAAGAAACAGGAGGAGCGTCACCAGCGCCAGCACCAGCACCCGCTCACCCCGCAGCCTGAACCTAACCGGCACCACCACTCCCGGCCGAGGGCCCCCGGGGCGTCTCACCTGCAGGCGGCTCCAGGACGGGCGCTGCCGGTTGCTCAATCGGAGAGGTCAGGGGCCGGGTCACCCAGTCGGTATCAAATGGATACGGGAAAAACAGAAAAAATCGGGTTTCCAGGACCGCCCGCACACGCACCTCGGTGCGCCGGTCCCGGGGCAGCCCCGCCGGCAGTGGGATGGTCAGATTGTCCACCTGGGAGAGAAAGTCCCGCACTTCTTCCATCTCAGAGGTGGTTTGAGTCTCCACGATACCGCCGTCCACGATACGGTTGAGGGTGAAGAGACCTGTCAGGGTATTCCGGATCGCCATGGTGACCACTTTCTTCTGAGCGAGATTGCGCTCGAACCACCAGGTGCGGCGACGGCGAACTTCCACCTGGTGGCGGAAGCGGATCTCCAGCCCTGCTTCCAGCTTGCTGGCGATCCGCTCGTCGAAGGCATTTTCGACGCGAAATGAGACGGTGAGCTCATAGCCCCGGTCGAGAACCTCCAGGAGGCGAACCCGTGGGCTGTCGTCAGGCTGGGCGGCGGTGGCTACTGTCGCGGCTGCCAGCAGGACACATAGCAAGCCCATCCCTGTCCGACCCTGTCTCCACCCCAATCCCGGCATGCGGCCTCTCCCGTTCGGAGGGCGATTCTACCTGTTCCAAGGGGGGAATTCAGGCCGAGACAGCAACCGGCTCGAGAGACGGCCGGGCGACCGCTGTCGCCGGGACCAGGCTCCAGGCCGAGGGCTTGGCCATGAGTTCCTGGACCAGGCGGGTATGGAGGGCATGCCCGGCCCGTCTGGCCCGGATGACTCCCTCTACCGGCACTCCGAGAAGAGCCAGGTCACCAAGGAGATCCAGGATCTTGTGGCGCACGAACTCATCCCGATAGCGCAGGGGCCCGTTCATGAGGCCCTCCCCGTCCACCACCAGAGCGTTCTCCAGGCTGCCGCCCCGGGCGAGCCCCGCCTCGCGCAAGGCCTCGACCTCCGCCAGGCGGCAGAACGTGCGTGCCGGGGCAATTTCCCGGATATAGTTCCGTCCACGGAGAAGGAACTGGCGCCTGGAATCACCGATGGCCGGATGGTCAAAAGAGATGGAGTAGCGCACTCTGAGTCCGCGACCGGGGGCAATGCTGATGGATTTGTCGCCTTCCCGTATGGTGACCGGCTGCCGGATGCGCATCACCTGGCGCGGCACCTCCGACCGGTCGAGGCCGACTTGTTCCAGCAGGCGCACCACGGGGGCGGCACTGCCATCCAGGATCGGTACTTCGCCGGCGTCCAGTTCAACCCGCAGATCGTCGATGCCCATACCCACCACCGCCGACAGAACATGTTCCACCGTGGCCACAGCCACGCCATCGGACTCAAGGGTGGTTGCATAAGACGTCCGGGCCAGATTCCCGATGACGGCGGGCACTTCAGCGTCCCCCAGATCGGTCCTCACGAAGACAATGCCCGTGCCCGGCGCTGCCGGCCGCAGGGTCATGGTCACCGGGGCCCCGCTGTGCAGCCCGATCCCCTCAAGGGTGCCCGGGCCGGCAATGGTCGTCAGAAAGTCCATACGCCTCCGTTTTAAGCAGGACCCATGCCAGATGCTCCAGAATCATGGTCGCGCCGGGACGAACGACATAAGTTATTTTGAATCAGTTCATTAGATGCACATCAGGGAACCGGCGCGTGGGCCCGTCCCGACCCTCACCTCCTGAGAGTGTTGCGTTTTCACAACAGTCGTGTGGCGCCTCAGTGACATTTTGCCGAACTGGCTTCCCGAACCTATATTCGACCCTGCCATCGGAGGAACATCGTGGAAGCCACTGACATCAACGAAGAACTCGATCTCCGCCTCGAGCAACTCATCGAGAGCCATGTCTCCAATCTGCGGACGGACTTTCGCCGCCTCATCGACGATCTCTCCGTGCCCGCGAGCTCGCCTGCGGAGGCCGCCGATGGAAGTGACCACGCCGAAGCTCTGGCTCAGTTGAAGCGCTCCGTGGACACCATTCACGCTGCCGGGAATCAACGCGAAATGGCCTATCGCCTGCTGGATGCAGCCGGACATCAGGCCGCGCGTGCCGCTCTTTTCCTGGTCAGGGGAGAATCCTGCGTCGGCTTCGAGGCCCGGGCCTTCACCCATGAGACGATTCCGTTCGATCAGGTCAGAATCTCTCCTCCGGAAGGCGACCCTCTGTGCGCTGCCCTCGAACGGCAGGAAACCATGCACCTCCACGGCTCCTCTCTGGCCGGAACGTGTCTGGCCCAGTGGCTGGCCGGGAGTGAAGCCCAGCAGGTCTGCCTGTCCCCGGTCGTGGTCGGCGGCCAGACGGTGGCGATTCTCTATGCCGACTCAGGTGAAAGCACCGAGGCCAGTGGCATCTATCCCGAGTCCATAGAGATCCTCACTTCAGTGGCCGGCATGTACCTCGAGCGGCTGCGGCGACCCACACCCACGGCCTCCCAGGATGAGACCACAACCGCCGGCGCATCGAATCCGGACACCGCCCCACCGGAGCTTCAGGCTGATGACCCTGACAGCGCCCTCGCGGCCCAGACCACGGAGCCAGAACCCCTGTCGGACATTCCGGAAGAGCCCTCTTTGGCCCCTTCCTCAGAGGCTGTGGATCCAGCGGCCACCCAGGTGGTGACATCGGGCGGGGAGGAAACCCTGCCCGCGGATGAACCGGCGCCGCCCACGTTCGATGCCGGTGCCACGGTGGCCCTGACGGATCTGCCCGATCCGGCAGCAGACCCTGTTGCAGCCGACATCCCGGACCTCCAGCCCGAGTCCCTCATCGATGAGGATGCCCAGCGGTTCGCCCGTCTTCTGGTCTCGGAAATCGTCCTGTATAACGAGGCCCAGGTGAAGGCAGGGCAGAAAAAAGGGGACCTCCTGGCCCGCCTGAAAGAGCCCATCCAGCTCTCCCGGCAGAGTTACCTGGAGCGCTTCGGCTCCCAGGCCATTATCTGTTTCGACGACGAACTGGTCAGGACCCTGGCCCAGGGCGACCCCGCTCTGCTGGGAGTTTCAGGCACCTGATCCACTCCCCGGCTGGTTCTTCCCGCCCTTTGCAGCAAGCCCGTCCCGGATCCCGTCTTCCGCCCACAGGCGGGAGGCGGTATCCTCTTCCCCATAACCCAATGGAAGGAGTGTTCATGCGCAGTCCGATCATCCGACGTTTCGTAGTCACCCGCCCCATGGCTGCTCTGGGCGCCGCGCTTCTGCTCCTGGCCGCAGGACCGGTTCCGGCCCAGGACGGTGAGGACGCTCAAGCAGGCACCACCGAGAAGGTGGCCATTCTCAAGACCAACATGGGCGACATCGTCCTGCGCTTCTTCCCCGATGTGGCCCCCAACCATGTGAAGAATTTCCTGACCCTGGCCGCCAACGGTGATTACGACGGCGTCAAGTTCCACCGTGTCATCCCCGGATTCATGATCCAGGCCGGCGATCCCAACACCCGAGACGACGACCGGCACAATGACGGTATCGGCGGCTCCGGTCCCGGCGTCAAGGCGGAGTTCTCCCGCCTTCCCCACCGGCGCGGGATCCTGTCCATGGCGCGGAGCAGCAGTCCCGACAGCGGCCGCTCGCAGTTCTTCATCATGGTCGGCAGTAACTCCGGCCTGGACGGCAAGTACTCCGCCTTCGGCATGGTGGTGGAGGGGATGGACGTGGCGGACAAGATCGTCAACCTGCCCCGGGATGAGAGAGGCTCCATGGGGTCCAGGGACAACCCGCTGCCCGGGAACCCGGCCATCATCGAGAAGGTCCTGATCGAGGAACGGAGTCTGCCGGCGCGACCCGACTGGGCGCATTCCTGAGCGCAACCGGCGGTGGGGCGGCGCCTTAGACGGCGTCG
>SMYD01000043.1 GCA_004356015.1 Acidobacteriota bacterium
GGGGGGGTGTCAACCGCATCGAGATGCACTTTCTGCCCGATGTCTATGTCACCTGTGACACCTGTTCGGGGAGGCGGTACAACCGTGAGACGCTGGAGATTCACTACAAGGGCAAGAGCATTGCGGACATGCTGGACATGTCGGTGGAGCAGGCACTCACGTTCTTCGAGAATATTCCGGTGGTCCGCAACAAGCTGCAGACCATCTTTGACGTGGGGCTGGGATATATCCGCCTGGGTCAGCAAGCCACGACTCTTTCCGGTGGTGAAGCCCAGCGCGTGAAGCTGGCCCGGGAGCTTTCCAAGCGGGCCACCGGCCGGACCATGTACGTTCTGGACGAGCCGACCACCGGTCTCCATTTTCACGATGTGCGCAAGCTGCTGGAGGTCCTGAACCGGCTGGTGGAGGAGGGAAATACCGTGGTGGTCATCGAACACAACCTGGACGTCATCAAGTGCGCGGATCATGTCATCGACCTGGGGCCGGAAGGCGGCGAGGCCGGGGGCTACCTGCTGGTCGCCGGGACACCCGAGGAGGTTGCCGGCAGCAAGGAGAGCTATACGGGTGCCTACTTGCGCAAGATCCTGGGCCGGCGTGTCCGGCGCGCGGCCGCCAGGGCGAGTGCCTGATGGGTGCCCTGCGTCCCATGCCGGTGCCCCAGGAGGTGGAGATCACTCCCGTGGGCACGATTCGCGTGGTCTGGCGGGACGGGCACCTCAGCACGTTCCGCGCCCGTTCCCTGCGTCTGCTGTGTCCCTGTGCCGTCTGCGTGGAGGAATGGTCCGGAGAAGTGAAGGTGAAGGAGGAGGACATACCGGTGACCCTGTCGGTGCGCAAGGCCACCCGCGTCGGTAACTATGCTCTGAGCTTCACCTGGTCCGACAACCACAGCACGGGTATCTATCCCTATGACATGCTCCGCCGCCTGTGCCCCTGCCCGGAGTGCGCCGGGGCGTGAGCCGTTCAGGCGCCAGGGCCACCTTCCGGGTCATCGCGGTGGTGGCTCTGATGGTGCGGCTGGTCCACCTGTGGTTCTTTTCTCAGGGGACGCCATTTTTCGACCCGGCTCCGTGGAGCAACCCCGCCAACCCCATGGATTCCGGCGAGTACGATCGCTGGGCCATGCAGATCACTCATGGCGACCCCTGGTGGACGGATCACGGACAGGGCACTTATTTTCAGTCGCCGGTCTATCCGTATTTTGTCGCTGGTCTCTACCTGCTTCTGGGCGGGCGCACCATCCTCGGCGTGGTTCTGATGCAGGCCGTGCTGGGCGCCGTGACCTGCGGCTTGACGGCCTTGCTGGCACGGCGCCTGGTGTCCCCTGCCGCCGGCTGGATGGCCGGCGGCCTGGCCGCCATCTATGCGCCGGGCATCTTCTACGGCTCGTTCCTCCTCAAGGAGACGCTGGCCGCTTTCCTGCTCACCGTGGCGCTGGCGGCGACCGTCTCGGACCTGGGAGAGGGGACGCGCCGGCGGCTGGTCATGCTGGGCTTCCTCTGGGGAGCCGCGGTGGCCGCTTGGCCTTTGCTGGGGCCTCTGGCGCTGGTGATTCTGGCCTGGCTGGTGGCCAGAGAAAGAGGCCGGGCGAGTAGAGTCCTCGCCATGGCTGTTCTCATGGCCGGTGTCCTCCTGGCTGTGTTGCCCTGCACCGTGCGCAACCTGGTGGGGGAGGGAAGGTTCGTCCTGATCTCCGATGCCGGGCCGCGCAACTGGCAGGTGGGGAACGCGGCCAATTCAACCGGGACCTACATCGACTTTCCCCGCGATCCGGTGAAGCCCCTGGCGGCGCCGGTGTCGGCCGTCTTCTGGCGGCAGTACATCCGGAAGCTGAACCTCTTTTCCGCCGCGCGGGAGATTCCCCAGGTCACCGATTTCAACCTGCTGCGCACGGCCTCGCCCATCCTGCGCCTGCCGTTGCCCGGGTTTGGTTTCCTGTTGCCGTTCGCCCTTGCCGGGATGCTGCTGGCATGGCGGCGTGAGGCCGGATGGTGGCGCAGCGGCTGGTTTCCTCTCTACGTGGTGGCCGTGGGGTATCCCCTGCTCATGGCGGTTTTCTTCATCGTCGGCCGCTTCCGGTTGCCGGTCGCACCTGCGCTCATGGTGTTCGCCGCACTGGCGGCCAAAGAGATGCACGGCCTCATGACCCGTGACCGCTGGTCGGGATGGATGCCCCTGCGCGGCCTCGCGGCCCTGGGAATCGTCTTCCTGGCGGCAGCCGCTTGCAACAGGCCGCAAGCCCTCCCCCGGGGTGCGTATCCGTTTCATCACACCTGGGCCAATTACCATCTGAGGCTGGGGGATGCGGCCCTGAAGGGCGGCCACCGGGATGAAGCCCATGACGCATGGACACAAGTTCTGAAGGTGCCTTCGTCCCGCTATCACCAGCAGGCGAACGAGAAGCTGCGGCGACTGGAAGACACCTCAGGCCGCTCCCTGCCATGAGTCGATCAGGCCGACCCACAAGGAGGCCATTCCCATCTGAGCGCATTCAAGGGATATGCTGCTGCAATACCTCGTGACCTGTGGTAAGAGTACTGAGGAGCAGAATGTACGCAGACGCCCAGAGGGCGCGCATGCGGGCATGCAATTCAACGTCCATACGTTATCCTGCTCAGGATTCAGATGGGGGATCTTGATGCAACGATGGATAGCCCTCTTCCGGGGGATCAATGTCGGCGGAAACAACATCCTGCCAATGGCGGCACTGACAGGTCACCTCGAAGCGCTGAAGCTTCAACGCGTTCGTACCTATATCCAGAGCGGCAACGTGGTCTTCGACTCAACGTCCAGGAGCATGGGGAACCTCGCCAGAAGAATCTCTCGGCGGATCGAAGAACATCATGGCTTTCGACCTCAGATTTTCTTCCTTTCCGCGCAGGAACTGCAAGCTGCAGTTTCAGGCAACCCTTTCCCGGAAGCTGTGTCGGATCCAAAAACGCTCCATTTTGCCTTCCTGAGCGAGACGCCGGTGGCGCCAGACATCAAAGCCCTTGACGACGCGAAAGTATCCACTGAGAAATACGTGATCACGAAACGTGTGTTCTATCTTCACGCTCCTGATGGAATCGGTCGATCTAAACTCGCCATGAACGCGGAAAAATATCTTGGTGTCGTGACAACGGGGCGGAATTACCGAACTGTCCAGAAACTTCTGGAGATGGTGTCGGAAGGCTGACCCCGCCGCCGGAAAAAGCAGGGTCACAACCCGTTCAACCAGAGCTGCGGGTAGGAAGCTATGTGCACTCAGACGCACTTCGCAGTGTGGAGAGCAATCATGATCAAGAGGTTTGTTCTGTGTGGAATTCTGGCGACCTTGGGCTGGCCGGCCATGGCCGGGGAAGAATTCACCCCGGTCACAGTGGCGGATGTGGTGAAATTCGAGAACCCGCCAGCCGACGCGCGCATTCAATACGGCGATGACCCCTTGCAGTTTGGCGACTTGCGTGTTCCTCCCGGGGACGGTCCCCACCCGGTTGCCATCTTCATTCATGGAGGCTGCTGGCTGGCGAAGTATGGCATTGAACACAGCGGCAAGCTCACCGCTGCCCTGGCCAGGAGCGGCATTGCCACCTGGTCTCTGGAGTACCGGAGGGTCGGCGATGCGGGTGGCGGTTGGCCAGGTACCTTCCAGGACATCGGGCGAGGCGCCGACCATCTCAGGTCCATTGCTGAAGAGTACCGCCTCGATCTGGACCGGGTGATCGTCATGGGCCACTCAGCAGGCGGCCATCTGGCGCTGTGGCTCGCGGCGCGCCCCGGCCTCCCTGCGGAAGCGCCTTTCAGATCAAGAGATCCGCTGGATCTGCGCGGGGTGCTGGCCCTGGCCCCAGCCCCCGACCTCGAGTTTCTGCATGAGGAGGAAGTCTGCGGGCACGTCATCGACAAGTTGATGGGTGGTTCGCCGGAACAGTTCCCCGACCGCTACCGGTGGGGCGACCCGGGGCAGATGGCATCCGGCGGAGTGCGCCAGGTGCTGATCATCGGGAAGTACGATGACGACTGGGCCCCATCGGGCCGGCGCTATTTCCGCGTGGCCAGGGAGCGCGGTGACGACATCCGGATGGTCGATGCGACCGAGTCGGGGCATTTCGAGATGATTGACCCCGACTCCACCACCTGGGACCTCGTACTCGAGAGCGCTCGCAAACTGCTGGGCATCCCTGGCGATTGAGCCCGGTCGCCGGCAACAGGCACGCATTCGGGACCGTTCATGGGTCCTGAGCCTTGCAGATGCGATACAGGAGGATCTGGATATCCAGTGATTCTGTATCAAGTCTTCTGTAGAAGCGTTTCAAGGGCCAGATAGGCGCGCAGGACGCCGCTCCCATCGATGTCCTGATTGGTGGCCAGGGCGTCCACCAGCAGGCCCATCGCGGGGTCCTCCGGGTTTGCTGAGGACAGCGAGTTCTTGAGGTTTCCCAGATCGAGAGGACTCCACCAGGAGGGGTCTCTGACTTGCGCCTGGCGGTCGCGGGGGAAGGCTGCCGTGGCCTCGGTTCGGCGCGCGCGCACACCGAGACGCGCCATGGCCTCCGTGGCTTGCAGGTTTCCGGCGTCATCGGCTCCCGGCAGGGTCACCGTTGCGGTTCCGGGTGCAACGTGAGCCAGCAGGTATCCCTGGCAGAGGAGAGCAAGCACCGTGAGCATCCCTCTCTCGGGCTCCAGCAGTTCGAAGCGCATCTGGCCGGTCTCATGAAGGTGCTGCCAGAAGCGTGCAAAACATCTGCGAAAGATCGCATCCACCTCGCCCATGCGCACCGGCGTTCGCCGCCAGTGAATGTGCCCGGCGAGCGCAGAGACTTCCTGGCGACCGCCTGAGATGAGAAGAAGATGAAGGTGGGCGGAGGCTGAGTTGTCAAAGAGCGCTTCTTGCTGCTTGCGCGCCGGCAATTGCGAGGCGTGGATGATCACGACGCCGTCTCCAGCATCTTCGCCTGCGGATTCCACGGTGCGGAACCGATTTCCAGAGATCTCCACCTCCGTGAAACCCGCCGGCAGCATCTTTTCCCAGGGACGCCGCCAGCGCCGATCCTCGGGATCGAACAGGTAAAGGGAGCGCACGCTGCCGCGGGCTAGCAGGCGAGTCCTCGTTCGGCGAACACCATGACGATGCCCCACTCCTGGCCGCCGGCACTTCCATGGGTGACTTCCACGCTGAACCGCTGGGCGGCGCGGCGCAGAGTGCTGCAGGCCCGCGTGAAACTGCCCTGTCTCTTCTCGGTTCCCTGCCCCGTGAGGGCGGCGGTTACACCCAGCTCGGAGAGTTCCCCGGAGAACCTCAGGATCAGGGTTTCCTCACGGCCGTGGTAGCACTGGGTGAACTGGAACTTGTTCCCTTCGGTGGTCACGGTCTGCAGAGCGGCCAGAACCTCCGACCAGGGCACGTTCCCTTCCAGGCATATTTCGCGGTCGGCGACCAGGAAGGAGGTGTCGTCCACCGACCCGGCCAGCATGGCCATGAGGAGGCTGGAATGAAGGCGGTCATGGGCGAGGGCTTTCAGCGCGCGGATATGCCAGCAGTCGTAGCGGCTGCGGCAGGTGTCCGCGGACCACTGCATGTCGCGGCCGGTCCACTCATGAAGAAGGTCCCGCAGCAGGGTCATCATGCGCGGATGGCAGCGGGCCAGTTCTTCTTCCGGCCAGTCCGCGACGTCGTGATAGCCGTCCATGAACAAACCGGCGCCGGGGTGGCCTTCATGCCACGACCCTTCGTGAAGTTCCACCCGCACCGGGGCGAAGGCCAGCTCCATGCGGCCGGAGAGATCGATCTTGCGGGCTGCCCTTGCGGCACTGGCCAGGACCGGGCGCACGCGCTCGGCGATGAGAGCCCGGTCCACCTGGGGGAGTGGCGAGAGCCGGACCCTGAAGGGCGGGAAATCGTTGATCTCCATGGGATGCCGGTCGCTGATCTCCGCGTGGTCCAGGACCTGAATGCGCCGCCCGGCCCGGAAGCCGACATTGAGGGCTTGTCTGTCTTCACTGACCAACCAGATGGTCATGAGAACATCATCTTCATCGGGCTTGACCGTGAGGGCCCGGCGCACCAGATCGGCGGGACTGAAAGTTTCGAGTTTGGGGCCGGCGTAGAGGACCGGCCGGATGGGCCCGGTGGCATCATTGTTCACGAGATCAGCCGGCGTGGCGTTGCGATCCTTGTCGTGGCGGGCGAAGGCCCACCATGA
>SMYD01000044.1 GCA_004356015.1 Acidobacteriota bacterium
AGGCCACCCGCTTGAAGTCAGGCAGGGTGCGACGGGTGCGCAGGTGATGTCCCACCAGGGTACCCTGTCCACTGGCATCCAGGAGATGGTCGCCCCGTACCGTGATGTCGGGTCCCTCCGGTGAGGCGAGGACCAGTTCCACGCGCCCGGCCTCCAGGCGATGAATTCTCCGGATGCGATGCCCCTCCATGACCGAGGCGCCTGCCGCAGCCGCCGAGTTCAGCAGAACCTTGTCGAAGGGGGCACGCTCGATACTCAGTGTCCGTGAGTCTTCCGGAATCAGGCCGGTTCGAAATTCGAAGTCCTGGAGCGAGGTTTCGTTGCCCAGGGCGAAAGACGCCCCATACTTGGGTACGTGAGGGAGTGCCTGGATCAGTGGCTCTATCCCGAGCCGGCGCAGAGCACGGCTGGTCTGGGGCAGCATCGATTCCCCGATGTGGAACCTGGGGTGCCGATCCTTCTCGATGATGAGAGCCTTCAATCCCAGCCTGGCGGCGTGAAGTCCCGCGGCAGCTCCCGCCGGCCCGCCACCAGCGATCAGCACGTCCCATGTGATGCCGCCGGTGGGCGAGGACACCTGCGAGCGTTCGGTCTTGAGGGGATGTTGTTTCATGAGCCAGGGATCCGCAGTCGTCAGGTTCCCGCATCCTACCGGAGGGGAGGCCAGAACTCAATTCCATCTCCGGGAAGGATCATGGGGGTGGCCAGCGATTGGGAACCGGCTTCGACGAGGTCGCCGGAAGGCGCCTGGACTTGTTTGCTCTTCGCGCGACTCAGTCCTTGTCGGAGAGGTTGCCTGTGGCCCAGGCGTTCAGGAAGAGTGCGACATCCTCGCCCAGTCGCTCGCAGTCGGCCCTGAGCTTCTTGACGGGGTTGCCACCGAAAGCCCCCATCACGGTGATACGTTTTTGTTCAAATTCGGCCAGCAGGTTGCCCGACACATCTTTGACCGTGCCCCTGATCACCCAAACTCCCTTACCTGCGCCGAAACCTCCCCAGTATCGCTTCGCTCGGCTGCCTGGATCCAGGACCGTGAACCTGCCCTCGATGATCAGAGCGTTCTCCGGAGGAGTGGCCACATCCACGGCCGGGCTGACGTTCTGAAAGGGGCCAATCTTCTTGATGGCGTCAATGAGTTCGGAGGCGAAAAGCGGTGGGGCCTCCTCTTGCATGGTCCTGGCCTCCTGGAAGTGTTTCTCCTTGCTGCTTCGGGAGCCCGTGCCCAGATCGGCCTTGGAGGCATCAAAAAGGTGGATGATGATGGCTGCGTCCGCTGGGATCCGTGGCTCGCTGATCCGGATCCAGTCGAGAATTCCGTCGTCGATCTCAATGGGGGCGCGCTCTGCACGGAGTTGCCCACCGAGAACCAGGAAAGCCAGAACCAGGGTCGAGAGTGTCATTTTCATCAAGCGCTCCTCATGGCCCGGGAATCGATGTCGTTGGCCCGGGAGAGGATGCCCTGTTCGGCCCCTCCCCGCAACTAGTTCATCGAAAGTCCGGTGTATCTCACCCTACAGGCCATGGCGGAACATCTCGTTGAGGTCATTGAGTTGGTCCAGCAGGCCGCCGGCGCCGGCAGCCGGCCGCAGTGCCGTCTCGCTTGCCGCCTGTCTGTGCCCGGGTACGAGAACCTGGTCGCTGATGAACTGCTCGATGATCCTGTGCCAGGCCGTCACCGAGAGTTTCGGTCGCGCCTCCAGAAGTGCAGTTGCTGCGTGGGTGATGCTGTCGCCGGTGATGCGGGCATAGCGATTGATGAGGCGGGATCGTTTCTCCACCGTGGCCAGAACTTGCCCACGGGTTCGGCCGCTGAGAGTGGCGGCGCTGGCCAGCAACTGCAGGTAGCACCCGGTCAGGCGGCGGGCCATGCGGAGGCGATAGGGGGAGGGGATGCGGTCCTCGACCGTCGCGTAGGACGACCAGGCCAGCTCGAGGATGTCACGGGGGGAGGGGGTCACTCCCTCCCGCAGGAGACGGGGAAGTTCACGCAGAAGATCGCGCGTGCTGAAGACGGCGTTCCAATTGATACCGTCGGATACCGGGTGGGGACCTCGGGCCGAGCGGGCCCGCTCGAAATAGGCGTGGGCCGTGAGGAATGCGGTCACTTGTTTTTTCCTGCGGGCCAGGAGGGCGTGAGCCGTGGCCTCGGGGAAGCCGACCCGAAAGAGGAGGCGCCGCAGGCGCATACGCGCGAACTCCCGGTCGAAGAGGCGCAGTAGCGGGTCATGGCGATACGAGTGCAGAGGCTGTTTGCGTCCGGTGATGAGAAAGTCGCGGATCTGGGCAAAATTCTGCACCAGGTGGCGGGCTTTCCGCCGCTGCTCGGTGAGGGTTGTGGAAAAGCACGGCCCGTCATCGAACCGGTACTCGCGGTGGCAGAGGCCGAACTGGCGGACCGACCCATAATCGATGATGCCGCCGTCGGTGAGGATGTTGTCGCCGTCCCAGGCCAGCCAGCAGAAGATGTATTCCGACTCCAGGTGGGCAGCCAGGCGACCAAAGGTCCGGGCCATGTCGGTGGCCAGGCGGCGGTAGCGGGCCGGGCGGCTGCGGAGGAGGGGCACGTTGCCATTTTCCTGCTGGCGGGCCATGAACAGATCGGCGACGGCCCGCAAACTCTGGTGTGCGCCTTGTTTGAGGTGCACCATGAAATGGGAAGGGCGGAAGAGGCTGGGGGCGGCGCGGACCACAATGGCAAAGCCGTCGGCGTCCTGCAGGATGGTCAGAACACGCTCCGTGGCCAGGCCGTTGCGGTGGAAGACCTCGCTCATGAGGGCGGTGTCCATTCCCTCGTCCAACGCCGCGGTGCCACAGCCATAGGAAGCGTCATTGCTGCCGGTCTGGAAGTAGCGTCCTTCGGCGGCCGTGGCGGGACAGAGGCGGGTGACGCCGGTGCCGCAACTGCTGATATCCCAGGAGCGCCCCCGGTAACGCAGGGTGCCGTTCCAGATGCTGCGCCCATCGCCTGACGTGGTACCGCGCCTGCTGGGATGCTGCATCTGCAGGTAGCGGGTCGCCATGTAGGTGCCGGGCAGCATCTCGCGGGCCGGGACGCTGGTACCGTGTATGAGATCGAATTCGTTGAGGATGGTGAGGGCGAATGTCTCGCGGATGGCCCGGCGCAACTCAGTTGTGAGTTCCAGGGGGTGCCCCGGAGGGATGAGTCCCATCTCGGCTGCCAGCCTGAAATTGAACCAGACCACCCGGGTGCCTGGGCGGCGCCGGGCGCGGTAGGCGACATAGCCGCCGGGGACGGCGTCACGGAAAGGATGCTGGCCGTCCAGCACGTGAAAGCGTGGATAGTCCATGGATTTCCCTTCCGTTCAACATAGGTTCCATGGGGCCGTGAATCTCATGGCGGGTGGAAAGGCCGTGAATTCCCCTAAAATTTCAAGGATTCAGGAACGAGAGGAAGAAGGCCGCGCGCGGCATGTTCCTGTCCTGGGAGCCCTCTACATGGCACATGAGGTGCCTCCGGGCACGGCCCTGGGAATCTACGGTTTCCTGGTCCTCATGTCGGGGCGGGTCGAGGAACTCCTGGCTGTCCCTCCCAGGCCGGCGGCCGGCTGAACGGTGATCTCGGCCTCTGTGGTGAGGGGCTCGCTCCCCTCGTTTCGGATCATCATCCGATAGGTGTAGGTGCCGGGTCTGAGGGCCGCCGTGTCCATCTGGTCGATGATGATCACGCACTCCCCGGCGGTCCGGAATTCCGCCGCCGACAGGCGGACGAAGGGCTGTCCACTGTCCAGGAGAGCTGAGATCACCTGGAGGTCTTTCCCCACTGCAGGCCTGGGACAGAGAAAACTGCGGAATTCCAGAGATGTTCCGGCCGCCACATTGGTCCGATCCACGGGTACGGTTCCCGTCGCGTAAGGCGCGACCGGAGTGGGAATGGGCGGCTCTGAAGTGATGAACGGCAGACCCAGATCCAGGCGCCTGTTGACATGGCGCATCACCACCGGGCCGTGGAGCCAGGGGTTGGCCGCCGATATTTCCTTCGGATCCGGCAGGTCCAGATGAGCTTCGCGGGCGCTGAAAATGTTGCGCTGGGCGTCCTCGACAAACAGGCGCAGCCGGTAGGGACCGGGAGGAAGGCTGCCGATGCGGCGGTGGTGAAGAGCCTCCAGGCGGGTCGAACCCAGCCCATCCAGGGTGGCTCGGGCCATGCTGAACATCTCCCATGTCTTGTCGTTCTTCTCGTTGTGGAGAAGAGCGCCCACGCGCCAGAGGCCGACGCGCTGGAAGGGTGTGGGAACCAGTTCCAGATCGGCGAGGGCGAACGCCACCTGGGCCTCCACCACCCAGCGTTCATCCCGCAGGTAGGTGGGGCTGAGCGCAAGATGAATCTCGGGGTCGCGGTTCCGGGAGGGCGCGGCCAGCGCGGCCCGGGCATGACGGAACCATCTCTCATGGGCTGGATAGAACTGGATGCGATAGTCGCCCGGCAGGCGGCTCCCGCGAACCATGACTCGCACACGCATGGCCCTGTTGGGGGGGGCGGGAGGAGGGCCGATGGAGAGGCGGTACATGCAGCAGCGTCGGCCCACCGAGGCCAGCATGACATCCAGATCGGCCATGGCACGATTGGTGGTGCCCCCGGTGTAGTCGGCGAACCGGGTCCCCAGGTCGCGTGCGCTTTCACTCATGGTCGAGGCGATATTGCCGTATTCGGGCAGGTTGGCCACGTGCAGGGTGGTCCGGGCCGCGTTGGCGGAAGCGCTGATCCGCTTCACGCGATCCTCGTGATTCAGGATCTCGTACCGTTCCAGGGAATTCAGTTGCGGGTAAAGCCGTGATGGGAACATCATCCCGTTCTGGTTGAACAGGATCAGGTCCTTGCGCCCCTCCACCGCGTCCAGGGTGGTGAGCAGCAGATCCAGGGCTTCAAGAGATCGCTTTCCGTGGAAGGATTCCTCCGTGGCCGGGACACCGCAGCAGCCGCGCTGGCACATCAGAGGAAGGACGACGTGCCCGCGAGCGTTTTCGTTCCTGCACTGGATCATGCACTGTTCGCACTCCCGTTGCCGGATGTGGACCCGGAGAGGAAACGGGTCCATGAAGGCCTCATCGGCGAAAGCGGCCGTGAGGTCGGCCAGGAGTTGCTCGCGGTCCGAGGTGAAGGGGGTGATTTCCCGCAGACCCGGGGCGGTGGCATAACCGCTCAGCAGCACCACATCGCCGGGGCGCATGGCCTCGGTCAGCCAGCGGCGGGCCTGCTTCTCAGCCGCTTCCCGGCCGGATCGTTGCATCTGGCTGAAGTCGAAGAAGAGGATGAACCGGGGAGGCGGGGGTGGAGGTGTCCTGGGGTCCAGGCGACGCCCATCGCCGGGCCGGGCGCTTGCGAGAGCAGTGTCTTCACTCCCTGACGCCGCCGCCGGGCTGTCGCCGGCCATCTGCGCAGGCGCCTCGCAGGCACAGAAATCATCCACGGCCACCAGAGGATAGCGCTTCCCGTCCAGGTAGATCTGGAAGTCCTCCATGGTGAGACCGGGAATGGGCCGGCCTTCCCTGTCCAGGACTTCCACATCCAGGAGGAGAATGGCGACCCCTGCCTCCTCCTGGAGTCCCAGTTCCAGGGGTTGCATGATGATGGGCTGCTGGTCGTTGCTCTCGTGGGTGCGCACGGGTGGGGCTTCGCCATCCTGGCGGGCATGGAGAACCCCGGGCTCCGGTCCTCCTGTCAGCAGGAGGAGTACGGTGACACTCAATGCCAAGGCAAGTCTGGGGCGTGAAGAAATCATGCTCCCGTCAGTCTACCCGAGTGCCGCGGATGGGTGAAAGCCGGAGTCCTGCTCCACCGGCCGCTGGCACACCTCCTGCCCGGGGTCCATGAGGTGAAAGAGCTGTCAGATCTGGCGATTCAGGCACTGCAGTCAGTGATCGACATGTCTATCACTGACCCACATGATCACCTGGCGGCGGGCCGCGTGACTCCTGAGATCCGGTCCTGGTGGATCATCGGAGAATGAGGTGAACTCGGCGTCGGTCGTCTCCGGATCTGCGGTTTTCTTCAGCCTGGTCACCAGCGCACCGACGTTGGTGCGCACCGAACGATAGTTGTGGGTACTGCACTGTTTCTGGGCGGCGTTGTCAATGAGATCCCATGGGCCTCGACAGAGAGCCGCCACCGGTTTGCCGCTGGCGAAGAATGAGCCCACGAAGGCTTCAGCCCGGCGATCCCGGCGCAGTGTTTGCGGGTTCATGATAGCGCCGGGGATCACAACCACGTCGTAGGAGTCGGGGCGTGCGTCGGCCAGAGAGACATCCACCTTGAGGTTCTTGCCCCAACCGGCGTCATGCCAGCCGCGAATGGTCCCTTGACTCGGCGAGATGATGTCGCTCTGGATCCCGGCCTCCTGCAGGAATGACAAGTGCCCGAGGAGTTCCTCTTCTTCGAAACCGCTGTCTACAAGGATGGCAACTTTCATTTCTCCGTCTTTCCGTGCCATATTCCGAATCCTCCTATGGTGCTGCCTGGCGGATCGAGTTGCTGATCCCAGGTTGCGGTGGGTGGGCCGCCCGAACCATGACGATTTGGTGGTCAGGGCCCCGGCAAAGGGAGTTCGGGGGCTACAATGTCGTCATTCAGGAGGGCATCTCCTTGGGCACAGGACAACGGCGGGCAGCGGGGATCATGGCGGTGGCTGCCGTTCTGGCGGTGGCAGCCTGGATGGTGGTCGTGCCGAGGCTGGTGGCGGCGCGGCTCGATTCTCTGTTGCGCAGCCGGCTGGGTTGGTCGGTGGTGCGCGTGGAGGGGGTGGGCATCGGTCTCTCCGGTCCCATCATTCAGGGCCTGGAGGTGCAATCGCCGGTCTTCAGCAAGCTTCTTCCCAGCACCACGCGCCTGGAACTGGACTGGGCGACTCTTTGGAATGAAGATCGCCGACCGGTTCATCTCCGTGGGCGCACACGTTTTGCCCGGGGAGCAGATGTGGAGTGGCAGGCCGTCCTGGGTGAGGAGTACAGCAGTCTGGCACTCACCGC
The DNA here is from genome assembly GCA_004356015.1 of Acidobacteriota bacterium. GTDB lineage: Bacteria > Acidobacteriota > Polarisedimenticolia > SMYD01 > SMYD01 > SMYD01. The sequence continues at coordinate 6,985 of SMYD01000044.1, forward strand.
CAAGGGGCTGCCCCTGGCCTACATCACCGGTGTTCTGCCACCGTTGCCGTGGTTTCACCCCGAAAGCATTTATCTGGATCTGCATCTGAATGTGCGGATTCCCGCGGCGGATTCAGCTGGCCGGGAAGCCGCCGTCTGGGATGTTCGGGGGGGTGGTCACCTGAGCCAGGCCGCACTGGCGGCACCTCTGCTGGCCGACGATCCGGTGACGGGGATGGAGGTGATGGCGGAATTCGCCGGATCCTGGCATCCCGGAGACACCCGGTTCGGGCCGTTCACCGCCCGGGTCACCCTGCCGCCGGTCCAATTCTCTGTAGCCGGGACTGAACTGCACTGGACGCCGGCTTCATACAGGGTGGAGATGACGGCGAGTCTTCCGGCCACAGGTTGCGCCGATCTACTGGCCGCCGTGCCCGGGGATCTTCTCGGCGAGGTGGCCGCCTTTGCACTGGCCGGGACCATCCAGGGTCGGGTCCGGATCCGGCTTGATGATCAACGCCTGGACGCAACCGACCTCCAGGTGGAAGTGGAGAATAACTGCCGCGCAGTGGCCGTGCCGGCCCAGGCCTCCGGCCTGGAGCAGGGCACCTTCACCTATACCATCACCACGGCGGAAGGAGGCCGGCATGAGCGCACCGTGGGGGCCGGCACACCCCAGTGGCATACCCTGCCCCAGGTCAGTCCGCTGGTCCTGGCCGCGGTCCTGGTGCAGGAAGATGCCGGGTTTTACCGGCACGACGGATTTTCCCTCCCGGCGATCCGCGAGTCGCTGGTGTCGGATCTGCAGGCCGGAGGCACCCGGCGGGGCGCCAGCACCATCACCATGCAACTGGCCCGGAATCTCTTTCTGCACCGCCACAAGACCCTGGCGCGGAAAGCGCAGGAGGTGGTTTATACCTGGTGGCTCGAGAAGACCCTGGGCAAGGACCGCATCCTGGAAATGTATCTGAACATTGTCGAGTTCGGCCCGCGCGTGTACGGCATCGGCGCCGCTTCTCGATACTATTTCCAGCGTGATGCCTCCATGCTGAATGCCGCCCAGGCGGCATTTCTGGCGGCGATCCTGCCGGCGCCATACCGGGCCCACCGGGAAGTTGCCGCAGCCGGCGCATTGCCGGCGGAGCTTGCCGGCCAGATCCGTGGACTACTGCGCCGCATGGCGGCCGCCGGCCGGTTGTCCCCGGATCAACTCCGCGTTGCTCTCACCCAGGTTGCCGATCTGCACCCGGCCACCGATGCTCCACCTTCCGACATGAGCGGCGAGACAGGGGAGGCGACATGAGCGCGTTCTGGATCATCGATGGCTACAACGTGATCCTGCGCCTGGGAAGCACCGGCCGTCTGGATGATGGTGAACTGGCGCGGCGCCGGAAGGTTCTGGAGGAGAGGGTGACTCAGTTCGGCCGTCACCGGGGCATCTGCCCGCTGGTGGTATACGACGGCCTGAGGCTGCCCGGCGGCCACGCTGCCAGCGGCCGCGGCGATCACCTGGAAGTGACCTTCGTGGAGCCGCCGTCGGAAGCCGACGATCTGATTCACCACCGGGCTACGGGCTGGCGGCGGGAAGGGCGAGAGGTCAGGGTGGTGACGTCCGACGAGGGGCTGGCCCGGCGGGTGCGCAGCGAAGGAGCTGTGGTCATCTCCACGGAAGCCTTTGGCCTGCGTCTGGTGGAACTGGGCCGGAAGAAGAACGCCGGGCCCGGTGAGGCCGGCGGTATGGCCGATATCGAAGCGCATTTCCTGGCACTGCATCATGAGGAAGAACGGCGCCGGGCGGAGGATCGGCCTGTGGCTCCGGCGGCGGTGGTTGCGGCGGCGCCGCCGGCCCGGGCGCACCGGGCGCACCGGGAAAAAAAGCAAGCCATGGGAGAGGAGGCGGTTGTCTCCAGGAAGGAGCGTCGCCTCAAGGGGCGTCTGCGCCAGCAGCGCCGCCTGCAGGCCCGGCGCCGGCGCCGTTGACCGTGCGCGTCGAATTCGGAGACACTTTCCCCGCCATCCTGCAGAGTGTGACCACCGGGAGGTGACAGGCGGACCTGCTGATTCTGGGAACCCGCGGCCGCTCCGGACTGGCGACTCGGCCGACTTCAATCACGTGCGGGGAATGAGCGCTGGAAGAGATCTTCGATGGCGGCACGTCCGTTCTCCTTGAGGAACCGCGTGCCTGTGCCGGTGAAGTGCTGGTGGGTGATGGTGGGGCCGGCATTCTCATCCCAGGATTCGCCGTTCCACTGGAACCAGCCGTCCCGGTCCTGGTCGAACACGAAGAGAGGCTTGTTGCAGAACTTGGCGAACTCGGCTCCCCAGCCGGTGCCCCCCTTGACGGTTTCATCCGCCAGAATCTTGCCGATGACGTAGATCTCCTGGCCGTTGTTGACCTGGTGCCAGATGCTCTGCAACACCCTCTTGAACGCAGTGGTGTCATGGTAGCGACGATGCATGAGCTTGCTGACGTAAAGAAGGCTCACATCACCCTGCAGCAGCTCTTCATGGGTCAGGACACGGATTCCGCGGGTGCGGGCATCATTGTGCCCTTGGAAGGTGAAGTTGACCTCGTCCATGCCGCGCCGCTCCGCGGCGGCGCCGAATTCAGCCTCGGCGCCATTGGCAGCACCGCTGAACAGAACGCATTCTTCAGGTTTCACGACCGGATCTCCTCTTGATGTGCCGGGATAGAGTAGCGAATTTCCTTCCCGGCTGCCTGCGCCGGCCAGGTGCTGCCCCATCCGGTCCACCGGTGCAGGATAGGGATCAGGGTACAATGGCCCGCCACACAGGCGACAACTTCCGGGTCCAGGGTACGGACCTTGGGGAGCGGAATGCATGGAGGCGGTTCAGTGAGTGTCCCACAGCGCATCATCATCCTGGCAGGGTTAGCCGGGATTCTGCACAGTTCGCTGGTGCCGCCGGTGGTTCAGACGGCCGCCGGGGTCTGTCGTTACACGCAGTTCATGCTGCGCGCCTGGCCGTTCACCAAGGGATATGCCGTGGCCCATCTGGATCTGGCGGCTCTCGTCTCCGAGTACGGGATCATCCTCTCTTCAGGGGCCATGGCCTGGATCATCGCAGGGTGGTGGGAAGGGCGGCAACGGCAAGATGCCCGTGGAACAGCTCGTGAACGCGAGGGCCCTGTCGCCTGATCCGATGGAGTTCCGGTCACGGCCCTGCCGGCCTGCCCTGCTAGACTGCTGGCGTGGCGAAGGACCGGGAGTCAGGTGATGGTCTGTCCATGCGGGGTGCCCTGGCCGTCTACTCGGCCTGCGTAAAAGTTCGCCGCGCCTTTGACGACATCACCAGGCGCGCTCGGGGGCGTTTCGAGCAGCGCGACTGGCACGGCATGCAGTCTGACGCCGTGGAACGGCTCGAAGTCACCCCGCGCCTGGTGGCTCTGGCCGTGGAACGGCTGGGTTCTCTCATGGGGCGGCGTCGCGCCGACCATGACTTCTGGCGGGCCATCCATGGTGCCTACGCCGCTCTCCTGGAGGAAGACCCCGACCCCCAGCTTGCCAAGACCTTCTTCAATTCCGTCAGCCGGCGCCTCCTGGGTACGGTGGGGTTGGCGGCAGATATCGATTTCTTCACCTCTGCCACCGGCACCGAGGAGGGCGACCCGGACCGGGAGATACTGTGCCGCTATCCCTGGGATGGTGACGTGGTGGCTCTCCTGGACCGGATGCTGGCGGACCTGGACCTGGCTGCGACCTTCCGGGACCGGGAGGGAGATATCAAACGCGTCGCCGCTCTCATGGTCAGGCACCTGACGGCTCAGGGCGGACCGCCTCCCCTGGCGGTGGAGATGCTGCGGCCCCTGTTCGTGCGCAACAAGGGAGCCTACATGGTGGGCAGGTTCTGTCTGCCTGCGGGGTACCGGCCTCTGGTCCTCCCTCTTGTTCATCCGCCGGCGGGTGTCGGTCTCGACACGGCCCTTCTGGATGAGGATCTGGTCAGCATCGTCTTCAGTTTTGCCCGCAGCTATTTCCATGTCGCCTGCGCGCGCCACGGCGGGCTGATCCATTTTCTCGGCTCCATCTTGCCCTTGAAGCCGGTGGCTGAGCTGTATATCGCCATCGGTCACCACAAGCACGGCAAGACCGAGATGTATCGCAGCTTGCGGCGGCACCTGGATTCCAGCGATGATGCTTTTGTCACAGCCGCCGGGTCGCGCGGCATGGTCATGCTTGTCTTCACCCTGCCAAGCTACGACATCGTGTTCAAGATCATCCGGGACCGGTTCGACCGGCCCAAGACCGGCACCCGGGGCATGGTCATGGAGCGTTACCGCCTGGTCTTCAAGCACGACCGGGTGGGTCGCCTGGTGGACGCCCAGGAATTCACCCGTTTGCGCCTGCCCCACCAGCGCTTCGATCATGAATTGCTGGACGATCTCCTGCAGAATGCGGCTCTCACCGTTCATCTCGAGGGTGACGACGTGGTGATCGACCACGTCTATACCGAGCGGCGCATGACGCCGCTGAATATTTTCATTCGCCGGGAGAAAGAGCCGGGCATACGCGCCGCCGTGGTGGATTACGGGAACGCCATCAGGGAACTGGCAGCCGCCAATATCTTCCCCGGTGATTTCCTCCTCAAGAATTTTGGCGTCACCCGCCATGGGCGGGTCGTCTTCTACGACTACGACGAACTCTGCCTGGTGACCGACTGCCGGTTTCGCAGGATGCCCCCGCCCCGCTGCCCGGAAGAGGAACTGGACCCGGAACCGTGGTTCGCAGTGCAGGGCAACGATATCTTCCCGGAGGAGTTCCGCCGCTTCATCGGCCTGCCGCAGAATCTGGCTGAACTCTTTGCCAGGCATCATGGCGATCTGTTCACCGTAGCGTTCTGGCGTGACCAGCAGGAACGACATCGGCGGGGTGAGTTCATGGACTTCTTCCCCTATCCCCGCGTGGCGGACCCACCTTCATAGGGCCAGCCATGGTTTCATGGCCTGGTCCATGAGCCGGTCCCAGCCGCGGTTGGCCAGGGGTGAGGCCGGGCTGGGGTGGGGGGCGCAGGCGATTTCACCCTCCCAGCCGGCCAGCGCGACGCGCGCGCGCTTCTCGGCGAAACGCCCCACGCCCATGACCACCGCGGGGGAGAGGACGCCGACCATGCGGGCCAGAGCCTCGTCGCAGGCGGCGAACAGGGGCTCGCGCTCGGCGGCCGGCAGTTTGTCGGGCGTGCGGTTGCGTCCGCCTTCCTCCATGAAACTCAGAGGGCAATAGTTGATGACGAAAAAGCGCTGAAAGAAATGTTCCGGCGTGCCGAATCGATCTCTGGCCCAGCCCCACAGGCGGCGCCCGCTCACTTCACGGCGGGTGCAGTCAAGGCCATGCACGGGACGGCGCGGGTGTTCCGGGTCCGGCCGGCCCACGGCACCCTCAAGCCCCAGCCAGTCGCGCACAATTCTTGTATCGCCGAACGGGATTCCGGACTGAGCCATGCCCCATGGTCCCGGGTTCATTCCCAGCAGAATGAACTCCCTGGTGCCCGCACCGTAACGGGAGAGGTAGCTCCGATGGAGGGTCCAGGCGTAGTGCAGCGGATTGTAGACGTGGGTGACCGGCGGGCCGAAGGTCAGGGGAGTCACCGCTGCCCGCAGGCGGAGGCTGATGGTTGTGAGGGTCATGACCGGCATCAGGCCGGTCATTGTAGGTTGTTCCAGCGTTCAGGCCAGCCGTGAAAGGGCGCCGATGGTGAGGAGCACCCAGAGCAGCCTGCAGACGTCGAAGTCCGGCAGGTCACTGTTACTGCAGACCTGGACGACTTCCCGGGGTTCGTCCAGGTAGGGGATGAGGGCGGCATGCTCGGGGCGCAGGCCGGAGCTGGCGATCTCTGTGGCGAACAGGGCGGTGGGTGCCACGGTCGCCGTGGGGCCACCGATTTCATCCATGACATGGTGGACATCGCGGACTTGAAAGAGCGACGCCCTGATGAGGGCATTGACGGGTGTGCGGTAGGCCACGTCGCTGTGATCGGGGACAGGCTGTGTGCGAAACCCTATCTCCGCGGCCCGCAGGGTCAGCAGGCGGCAGACGATCTCCGTGACCTGCGTGCGCAGAGCCCGGACGAGGCCCTTCTCGTTCAGCGTACCCCGGGAAACCAGGACTTCTCCCAGGCGGCGGTTCTGCCGCAGCATGATCTCCACGGCGCTGGTGAGGTCTTCCAGGCTGACCAGGTTGCGCCGCAGGAGCACACTGTTGAGGCGTTCTTCCCTGTCATTGGATCCGGCGAAGACAATGCGGCCGTGAAGGAGGGATACGGTGCGTATGGCCTCGTGTGTGCGTATGGTGAAGAAGCCTGTGCATTCTTCTCCGGCGGCCGTCTTGAGCAGGGGAGCAAGGCTGTGCCCGGTGAGTGGGATTCCGGCTTGTTGGGGCATGGTCGACATGGCACACTCCCGTGCTTGGTGTCGGCAGCACCGCTCTGTGAACGTAGGTTGCCCGGATGGGCGGGGCAAGAGAGGGGTCAGTGACGGGGCGTTGGCTGGGAATCGGCAGCAGTCTGGCGGCTGGCGGCAGGCGGAGCGGGCTGGGCCGCCGGGCCGGGCTTGTAGATGGTGACCAGAAAGCCTCCCAGAGCCGCCAGGAGGATTCCCAGGTAGAACTGGGGCCTGATGGAGCCGAAACCGCCGGCGGGAGGATGCATGATGAGGGCGACGGTGGCGTTGACCACGGGTGCGCCGGCGAAGATGATGGACATGACCACGGCCGGTGAGCCCTTGGCTCCGAAGGCCAGCAGGACGCAAAAAGCGCCCACGGCGCCCATGATGCCTGCCAGGAGCGACCAGGCGACACCTGGGCCTGTAAACGACCAGGACGCACCGGTGACCAGCAGGACAACCACGGGTGCCACCACGGCGACCAGGAAATACGCCAGGCCCACCAGAAGAAAGGACTTATAGCGGGCGCTGGCGGGATCGCCCATGAGGGTCTGCCCCTGATGGATGAAGACGCCGTAGACGCCCCAGGCCACGACCGTCATGAGGGCGAACATGACCCACGCCATTTCGGGGCCCTGTGACTGAGCCATGTCTTTCTCCCGGGCGTTGCCGCTGCAAGGGCGCAGAACGGTTGCTGCCGCGGCAGAATAGCAGATCAGCCCGGGCGCTCAGGCCTCCACATCGCGGCCATGAAAGGCGTCGGACATGGCCACGGCCCAGAGTACAGCCGGGCCTGTGTACAGGACCAGGGGATTGGTGATGAACCCCAGGCCCGGGGGCAGGATCAGGTTCTGCTCAGCCATGGCCATCTGAAGGGGAGGAGAACTCATGAGCCAGGCAAACCCCACCAGCCACAAGCCGCCCAGGCAGAAACCGGTTCGCCAGGCGCGGCCCGCCAGAGCCTGGCCCCATCCCGGCACCAGAGCCGAGGTCAGGGCCAGAAAGCCGGCCTGAGGCCGGGCACCCTGGTGCCGGGCGATACCTCCCACCACAGCCGTGATATGCAGCACTGCGGCCAGGCCGTAAAGAATCAGGAGCGTGCGCAAGCCCCACGCCCTGGACAGGCCGAGGAGGGGGAGGGTCTGGGCCAGACCGGCTCGGGTGGTCCAGGCCGCCCAGGCGAGGCTGCTGAGAAGAGCACCGCTGATCAGGAAGAGAAACCCCAGATCGGGGCGCCCCCGCACCATCTGTCCCATTCCTGGCGCGAAGAGAGAGAGCGTGGCACCCATGTCCAGTGTCCGCCGGGGTCGCCCCGTTCCTGCCGCATGGGGCGGGGGCTCGGGGGGGCGGATCATGGCGCCGGCGTGACGCTGGGACCAGAAGCCCGTGGAGCGCGGCTGTCTTCCGCCTTCACGGCGCCTTGGTTCCGTGGCTACAACTGGCTGGTTGGAGACCACAGATACGGTCTCCCGGTCGACACTTCCAAGGTCGTAGACGGAATCATTCATGGGTGGCTTTCCTCCGGCAGGCTGGGATTGCAAACCGATGGCCAACGGATGGACCAACAGGCGGATGGGGGGAAACGAAGATCCCGGGAGCCGGAGTACCCGGCGATTCACCATTTCAAGAGTGCGGGAACGAATCCGTACTGTCCGCCTGACGGGATCCCACGTCGTGTCGCCCGTGGAACCGGCTGGCAGGGCACTTGCCAGGAAAGAGGATGTCGGGAGGGACATGTCCTCATGGGCCGGGCCGTTGGGCCCGGACGGGCCACGGCCGCCGGCCTCTCCTGACTCACCGCTTTCCGTGACCCTGGCCGGTTCTCTTCTCAGGAAGGTTGGCCGCTCTCCCGGTACAGGTGAACGTCCCGCTGTGGGAACGGGATACTGCAGCCGCCGGCCTCCAGGTCTTCCTTGAGGCGCCTGATCAGATCCCAGCGCAGGGCCCCGTAATTCTCTTTACGAACCCAGGGGCGCACCACCAGGTTGACCGATGAATCGGCCAGTTCATTCACCGCCACCACCGGTGCCGGGTCCTTGAGAACTCGCGCGTCACTGTTGATGGCATTATGGATGATCTGCATGGCTTTGCCGATATCGTCGCCGTAGCCGATGCTGAAGACCAGGTCCACGCGGCGGGTTTCATTGGAGGAGTAGTTCTTGATCGTCTGGCCGAAGACCATGCCGTTGGGCACGGTGATGCGCACATTGTCAGGGGAATTGAGAACGGTGTTGAAGATGGAAATCTCTTGTACTCCACCCCTGGTGCCGGCCACTTCCACGGAGTCGCCGACCCGGAAGGGGCGAAACAGGAGCAACATGACGCCGGCGGCGAAGTTGCCCAGGGTGCCCTGCAGCGCCAGTCCTACGGCCAGGCCGGCAGCACCCAGGACCGCGATCACCGAAGCTGTGGGAATGCCAAACAGACCCAGGACGGCGATGACCACGAACGCCATCATCAGGTAGTAGACCATGTTCGAGAGGAAGGGAACCAGCGTGGAATCGACGCTGCCGCGATTAAGAAGTTTGCGAACCGTTGCCCGGGTCCACCCGGCGAGCACGCGCCCGATCATGAGAACCACGAGGGCGCCCACCACGCGCAGTCCCCAGGTCGTGACCAGGTCTGCGATTACGGTCAGGAAAGCCTGCGGGTCGAATCCTTCAGTACCGTTCATCTCTTCCTCCTCCGGTTCGTTTCGGGACGTGAGTGGTCATCATGAATGTTACCGCCGCCAGGCCAGGAAGGCGGTGTTCAATCGGGGGTCTTGTTCGCCGGGTGCTAGCGGCGGGAGGAGAGCACCATGCCCAGCAGGAGTCCGACGCCGCCGGCGATGAGCATCGACTTGATCGGTTTCTTGCGCACGTAGTCCACAACCTGCTCCTCGAGTTCCTCGGCCTTTTCGCGTCCCTGTCCGTAGAGTTCAGTGGCGCGCTGGCGCCCCGTTTCCACGGCATCAGCCGCCGCCTGCCGGGCGTCGTCGAGTTTCTCCTGGGCAACTTCGCGAGCCATGTTGCCAAGTTCGCGAATGTCTTCCTTGATGGTGTCCGTCTGCTGGCGGAGCGGGGAAGCACTCCCGTCGGCTGCTGAGTCGGATGAGTCGGGGACGGATTTCGGGCTCATGGATATCTCCTCTGGCGGCCGGAGCCGGGCCGGCGCTCGGGCGTGGGGGACGGGCGGCCACCTGAAACAGTTGACAGGACAATTGTGACACACCAGCGGTCCTCTCACCAGATCATGCGGGAGCACTCTCCTCCGTGCAACCACCGGGCGGCCGGCGCCTGTGCCCTGCTCAACCAGCTGTTGGCGCTCCGGGCTCAGGCCGGCTGGATCTCGATGGATTGGCCGCAGCCTTTGCAGCGCAGGCGTCTGGCCTCGAACGCCGGGCTGAGTTGCAGGGTCCGCCCGCAGGAGCAGCGGAACGACTCCCAGGAGTTTCCCTTGCGGCGGTAGGACATGGGGGCGCCCGCCCGGGATGCCGGCGAGGAGCCGGTTGCGGCGGCCTCGGTTGCGGCTGGCTCTCCCTGTGCCGTGGGGATGACATGGTCGCGGCCGCAGCGGGGGCATTTGACCTGGTCACCCTTGAAGGCCGGCGGCACCTTGATGCGCACGCCGCAGAGGCAGGGGACAAGGAGGAAGTGGGCCATGCGGTCCAGCAGATCGGTGACCTCGCGCTTCCTCCGGGTGGCATCGGCCTCCGCTGCGGGGATGACCTGGCCCTGCCGGGTGCTGATGGACCCCTCGCTGGCTAGTGTCTCCTTGTCCAGGCAGGGAGTGCGATCTCCCACCACCTGCCCGTACGCCTTTTCATAATCCACCCAGCCGGCACCACCCATGGCGCGCAGGATCTCCACGCGCCGGCGGGTGGGCGGGTGGCTGGAGAAAAGGCCCGCGGCCGACGCGGCCAATGGGTTGACGATATAGAGAGGTGCCATGGCGCGCATCTGGCGACCCCGGCTGCCGGTCTGGTTCCGGGAGATTTTTTCCAGGGCCGAAGCCAGGCCGGCTGGATAGCGGCTGAACCGCGCCGCCGAGGCGTCGGCCAGATACTCGCGCTGGCGCGAGCAGGCGAAATACAGGAGACGGGCAAACACGGGTGCCAGGATGGCCGCAAGCACGGTCAACGCCAGCAGGAGGATCTGGGCCTGCCCGCCGCTCTTGCCGCCGCCCCGGCGGCGGCCGCCTCCGAACCAGAGGATGTACAGCGCCATGTCCGAAACCAGGGCGATGCTCCCCACCATGACCAGGGCGATGGTCATGAACTGGACATCCTTGTTCCTGATGTGGCCGATTTCATGGGCGATGACGCCCTGCAGCTCATCCCTGGTGAGGCGGCGCAGGAGGCCGGCGGTCACCGCCACGGCCGCCGGCCCTTTGCGGCTGGCGGTGGCGAAGGCATTGGGTGCGTCATCATCAATGAGATAGAGGCGCGGCATGGGGAGCCCGGCGGCGATGGCCATCTCCTCGGTGATATTCCAGAGCTGGGGGGCATCTTCCTTGCGGAGACGGCGTGCGCGGGTCGCCATGAGGGCAAGTTCATCGCCCTTGAACAGGGCCAGGGCCAGGAGGATGCCCCAGATCCCCAGGGCCACGAGACCACCTGCCCAGGCCATCTCCGGCCCGGCCAGGGCGGCCGCCGCCACAGCACCCACGCCCACCAGCAGGCTTCCCATGAGGCCGATGAGCAGACGTGATCGCCGCCGGTTGGCTCGAATCGCCTCCCACATGTGGCTGGCTAACCCCGGGCCATGAGAGGTTAAAAAGAAACCTTGGGCGCTTCGCGAACCGCCTCATCCTGCAGTTCGAAGAAATTCTCGGTGGTGAAGGAGAAATTGCCGGCCACCAGGTTGTCCGGGAACTTCTGAATCCGCGTGTTGTAGGTCATGACCGAATCATTGTAGTGCTGTCGGGCGAAGCCGATGCGGTTCTCGGTGGAGGTCAGTTCCTCCTGGAGGGAGAGGAAATTCTGATTGGCCTTGAGGTCCGGGTACTGCTCGACCACCAGCATGAGGCGCCCCAGGGCTCCCGATAAACCTTGCTCCGCCTGGGATTGTTCCTGCACGCCCTGGGCGGAGACGGCTCGTGCGCGGGCGGCGATGACACTCTCCAGTGTTTCGCGCTCATGTCCGGCGTAGCCCTTCACCGTTTGCACCAGGTTGGGAATCAGGTCGTGTCGGCGCTTGAGCTGCACGTCGATCTGGGACCAGGCGTTCTTCACCTGGTTGCGGAGAGCGACCAGGCCGTTGTAGATGCCCATGGCCCAGAGAGCCACGCCCACCATGAGGGCCAGAAGGATTCCCAGAACGAGGACCATGAACCTTACCTCCCTGGCGCCGGCTCGGCGCCGTCATGGAACAGGTCGCCCAGAAAGCTCGCGATCCGTCCTTCTTCTCCGACCGAGAAGCAGCGCACCAGTTGCGCGACCTCTCCCTGGTCGAACCATAATCCATGTCCTTGGCGGCAGCGATCCAGGACGATCTCAGGCGTTGTCGCCAGGCGGATCTCCCGCAGCCGGCGGGGACAGCGGGGACAGCGGCGGCGGCTCCGGATCCCGTCGGGCGCCACCGCCAGGGCCGCGCTGAGAGGCCCGGTGGCCATGCCCGTTGTGCCCAGTATGGTTTCCAGCTCTCCGGCGTCGAGCCAGACGCCGAAGCAGTGCGGGCAGCGATCGATCTCCACCGCTTCCCACTGGAACGAGAGCATCGGTTCGCCGCATACGGGACACATAGATCAGGCAGTCTAGCGGGCTCTCGCTCTCAGGGAAAGGACTGTTCCTTGCAGGGACTTGTGTTCTGGCCGCCCGGTTGCGTTTGAGGTGGGCGCTGCGTAGACTGCAAGCCCACGCCCCCGGTTGGCAGACCGCCGGATCGTTTTCTTTCATCCGTGCATCTTCTCAGAACCGGGAGGCCAGGCAAGGAGAACGAATGAACCCGGACCTCAGTATCTGGATGAACCTGAGTTTCCGCTGGATCCATGTGGTGGCAGGAATCATATGGATCGGCCATCTCTATTTCTTCAATTTCGTCAACAGCCGTGTGATGCCCGCTCTGGACGCGGATGTCAAGCGCAAGCTCGTGCCGGAACTCATGCCCCGAGTCCTGTACTGGTTCCGCTGGAGTGCCCTCTGGACCTGGGTCACGGGCATTCTGCTCCTGGGTCTGGTGTATGCCATGGGGGGTGCTCTGGTGGAGCCCGACTCAGCCTGGACACCTGGCAGCGCCACCCTGCTGGCCTTCTCCGTACTCCTGGTCGGTTTCGTGATCTATGACCGGATGTGGCTCACGCCCTTGAAAAACATGCCCTTTGCCGGAGCCATCGTGTCGTTGCTCATGCTGGCGGCGCTGGCCTACTGGCTGGGCACCATCTTCACCGGCCGCGGCATGTTCATCGTCATTGGTGCTCTTCTGGGGACCTGCATGGCGGCCAACGTCTGGATGCGCATCTGGCCCTGTCAGAAACGGATCATTACGGCCATTGCCGGCGGCGAGAAACCGGACGGCCAGCGGGTGGCCATGGCGACCATCCGGTCGAAACACAACACCTACATGTCGGTGCCGCTGGTTTTTCTCATGGTGAGCAACCATTATCCGACCCTCTATGGCAGCGAATCCGGATGGGCCATCTGCGCGGGCATGATCCTCCTGGGCTTCATGGCGACGTGGCTGCTCTATAAGAAGTCGGAGTCGCCCGCTACGACAGCCTACTGACGGCGCGAATCGGCATGGATCGTCCTGGCCGATAACCGGCCTCCGCCGTTGGGCTGTTGGCAGCCCGCCGGGGTCAGGCCCGGGGCTCTCGGACAATGGTCGGTTCAGCGGCACGAGGGCTCGCATCCAGCAACGTCGCCACCCAGCGCGTGCCCTGGGTGTTCTCCAGGATGATCTTGATGATCATGGTCAGGGGGACCGAGAGGATCATGCCCACCGGACCCCATACCCAGCCCCAGAAGAGCAGCGAGACGAAAACCACCAGGGGTGACATGCCCAGTTGCCGCCCGGTTATGGACGGCTCCAGGATATTGCCGATGATCATGTTCACCGCGAGGAAAAGAATCATCACCCCCAGGGCGTACCAGGGGCCCAGTTGAACCAGGCTGAGAAGCAGCGGCGGCAGGGCGGCGATGATGGATCCGATGGTGGGAATGAAATTGAGGAGAAAAGCCAGCGCGCCCCATAAGAGGGGGAAATCCACCCCCATGAGGGCCAGGCCGATGGCGATGATGGAGCCGGTCACCAGGCTCATGAGGGTCTTGATGACCAGGTAACTCTGGACCTGGTGCCGACAGCGCTCCAGATGGCCGAAATCAAGATTCTGTCCGAAGGCTGCCGACAGCTTCCTGGGCAGGCCGGCCGCCTCGGCCAGGATGAAGCCGATGGTCAGGAGGACCAGGACGAGGTTTGAAAGGGCGGCGCTGATCCCGAGAAGAAGGGTGGTGGCCAGGTCCAGGGCCTGTCCTGGATCGAAGGACGACGGTGACCATGAGTCCGGCAGATTGACCCCCCATGCCTGCAGTTGGGCCAGTGACTGCCCCACCATCTTGTCCAGATGGTCCTTGTAAATCGGGGCCTGAAGGGTGAAATCACGGACCGAACTGCCCAGCAGAACACCGACGGAGCTGACCACCACCAGCACCGTGATGAGGGTCAGGCCCACTGCCGGTCCGGTGGGGATCTTGCGGCGGCGCAGGAAGGACAGCAGGGGATAGCTGGCCATGGCGATGAGAAGCGAGAGGAGGAAGGGGAGAATGACCGCGCTGGCGGCGCGCAGCCCGGCCACCACCACCACGAATGAGGCCGCGGCCAGCAGGCCACGTGTGACAGAACCAGTGCTGTTGTCTATGCCCAAGCTGCGTGGCCTCCGCCTGACGACCCGCCTCGGGAGCCGCCGCCGCAGTATACACAGGCCTGCCGGCACTCTTGAAGAGGACTCCATTCATCCTGGTTGTGGCTGGTCCTGAATCGTGGCG
>SMYD01000045.1 GCA_004356015.1 Acidobacteriota bacterium
CAGCGACCACGGTGAGGCGTTCGGAGAGAACGACCGGAAAGGGCACGGACGCAGTCTCTACCAGGCCACACAGGACGTGCCGCTCATCCTGGTCCATCCTTCCCTGGGCCGAAATCGCGTTTCGAACCTTCCGGTCTCCACCCTGGATATAACGCCCACTGTCCTGGATCTCCTGGACCTGCTCCCCATTGCGGATTCAGATGGTATCGCCCTGGGACAAGCCCTCCAGGCGCCGGGTTCGTTTGCCGGCCGCGCCATTTACCAGGAAACCTTTCCCGGCGCGCGCAAGAAGTTCTGGCGCATCTTCGGCCCCAGACTCACCGGCAACCCGACCCTGGTGGCAATGCGGCGCGGCGACTGGAAGGCAATTTACGACCCGCGCCGGGACAGGATCGAGATCTACGACCTGGGCTCGGACCCCCTGGAACGGCATAACCTGAGCGCGGAACAGACGGTCCGGGCGGCCCGCTTCCGGCCTCTCCTGGCCGCCCACGCTGAACGCGTCTGGCTCCCGCCCGATACCGAGACAGCCCTTTCCGATGCTGACCGGGAGCGGCTGGAATCCTTGGGCTACATCGATTAACCCTCGACTTGACGCCCTGGGCGCCGGTGCGGGACAATGGCGCCTCACCCATCTCCATCAATATTATTATTCGACCAGCCAGGAGGTCCTGCACGCGGTGAAGCGCTATCCCGCCTACGACCCGCCGGAGTACGTCGACTGGAAGCCCGAACCCGATGTCATGAAAGGGTTTGCGGCGACCTTGTCGCGGGAGCCCCGGCGTGCGGCTGTGGTTGCGGACCTGTCCGCGGAGAAGCTCATGGGCCTGTACGCGGGCATGCTGCGCTTCCGCCTGCATGACATCACTCTCAAGCGCTGGGTCCGGCAGGGAGTTATTTCCAAGGCGTGGCTTGGGACGGGCGAGGAGGCCGTCACGGTCGGGAATGTGCACGCCCTGAGGGCCGCCGATCTGGTGGGACCCATGATCCGCAACGCCGGTGCCTGCCACGAAATGGGCATGCCTCTGGCCGACATGTTCCGGGCCTACCTGGGCACTGCGGATCAAATCACCCGCGGCCGGGATATTCACACCGGGGACCCGCGGCGTGGTGTCGTCCCACCCATCTCGTTCGTGGCCTCGCTGGTGCCGGTGATGGCGGGAATGGCCCTGGCCACCCGTCTCCGGGGAGAAAAGCGGGTCGCCTTGACCTGGGTGGGCGATGGCGCTTCCCGTACCGGCGAGTTTCATGAGGGATTCAACTTCGCCGCCGTCCGCAAGCTGCCCCTGATCGTCGTTCTCCAGGATAATGGGATAGCCCTTGGCACTCCGTCCCATACCCACACCCGGGCCGACTTCACCCACCTGGGTGCCGCTTATGGAGCCGCCAGCCTGGCCTGCGACGGCAACAATGTCCTGGACGTCCTGGCAGCCACATCCCAGGCGGTGGCCTTGTGCCGCGAGGGCGCCGGCCCGGTCCTTCTGGTGGCCAAGACCTTCCGCATGGGAGGGCATGCCACCCACGATGAAGCCGAGGGCCGCGCCATCGTTCCAGCGCGCATGTTCAGGATCTGGGGCCGCCGCGATCCCATCGGCATGTATGAAACCTGGCTGGAGCAGCGCCAGCAACCGCTGCTGGTGGGGAGCGAGAACCGGCAGGTCCTGGCTGAGATCGAGGAAAGAGTGATTCGCGAAGTCGAGGCCGGCGCCCAGGAAGCTCTGGACTCCCGCCGCGACTCCATGCCTGATGGACGCTCCCTGCAGGAGGGAGTCTTTGCCTCGGGCGATGACCCCACAGAGCCGGCGTTTCCGCCCTGCCCCGTGAGTGACACGGGAGCGGCGGCCCATCGTTAACCACGACACCGACACCGGCCGGCGCACCATGCCGGCCCGGGAGTGCCGATGCCGCAAACCAATACTCGAGCTCAGCGCTACCAGGGCCTGGACACCAGGACCCTGCTGGGCATGTACAGGACCATGTATCTCTCGCGCCGCCTGGATGACAAGGAAATCCAGCTCAAGCGACAGAACCGGATCTTCTTTCAGATAAGTGGCGCCGGCCACGAAGGCGTGCAGGTCGCCGCCGGCCTGGTTCTCAAGGCCGGCTACGACTGGTTCTACCCCTACTACCGGGATCGGGCGCTGGTGCTGCAACTGGGCATGACTCCCGAGGAAGTCCTCATGGAGGCGGTCGGCGCCGCCGCCGACCCCAACTCAGGCGGTCGGCAGATGCCGTCCCACTGGGGGCACGCCGATCTCAACATCGTCTCCCAGTCCAGCCCCACCGGGACGCAGTTCCTGCAGGCGGTGGGCGCCGCAGAAGCAGGTATTCACCTGGAGCGCTGCGCTGCCGGGACTCCCGTTGAACGCATGCATCACGAGGATGAGATCATATTCGTCTCCTCAGGAGACGGCGCCACGTCCGAGGGCGAATTCTGGGAGTCCCTGAACACGGCCTGCAACCTCAAACTGCCGGTTCTCTATCTCATCGAGGACAATGGATATGCCATCTCGGTGCCGGTGGAGGTCCAGACCGCCGGCGGCTCCATCTCAGCACTGGTCCGGGACTGGCCCAACCTGCACCACGAGGAGGTGGACGGCTGCGACCCCCTGCTCTCGGTGGCCGCCCTTCGCCGGGCGGCGGCCTGGTGCCGTGAACGGTCCGGACCGGCCATGGTGCGGGCCAAGGTGACCCGTCCCTACTCCCACTCCATGTCCGATGATGAACGGTTGTACCGCTCTCTTGCAGAGCGTGACGAGCAGGAGCGCAACGATGTCATCCCACGCTTCGCCGCCTTCCTGGTGGGTGAAGGGCTGGCCACCGAGGAACTCCTGGAAGAGATTCGCAAGTCGGTGGATGAGGAGATCAACCGCGCCAGCGATGCCGTCCTGGAGATGCCGACGCCCACGCCGGACACGGTCATGGATCACCTTTACTCGCCCTCGTTCGATCCCACCGATCCGGACCTGGCCAGTGAACCTGAGCAGGATGCGGCCGGGAAACCGACCACCATGGTGGATCTCCTCAACGCCTGCATGCGCGACGAGATGGAGCGGGATCCGCGAGTGGTCGTGTTTGGCCAGGACGTGGCCGACGCCTCCCGGGAAGAACTCCTGGACGAGGTCAAGGGCAAGGGGGGCGTGTTCAAGGTCACCTGGGGCCTGCAGCGGCGCTTCGGCGGTGAACGGGTCTTCAACACTCCCCTGGCCGAGGCCAACATCGTGGGCCGTGGCGTGGGGATGGCCACGCGGGGCATCAAGCCCGTGGTGGAGATCCAGTTCTTCGACTACATCTGGCCGGCCTACCACCAGATCCGCAATGAGCTGGCCACCATGCGCTACCGCAGCAACGGCTTCTTCTCCTCACCCATGGTGATTCGCGTGCCGTCGGGCGGTTACCTGCGTGGCGGCTCCATCTACCACAGCCAGTCGGGAGCAACCCTCTTCACCCACAATCCTGGCCTGCGGGTGGTGTTTCCCTCCAACGCCCTGGATGCCAACGGCCTGCTGCGCACAGCCATCCGCTGCGATGATCCGGTCATCTTCATGGAGCACAAGCACCTCTATCGCCAGACCTACAACAAGGGCATCTATCCCGGCCCTGACTACATGATCCCGTTCGGACGGGCCGCGCAGGTGCGCGCCGGCCATGACCTCACGGTGGTCACCTACGGGGCCCTGGTGGAGCGATCTCTGCGGGCGGCCAACCAGTTGGCCAAAGAGCAGGGCATGGAGACCGACATTCTCGATCTGCGCACTCTCAATCCCTATGACTGGGAAGCCATCGCCACTTCCGTAAAGCGCACCGGCAAGGTTCTGGTGGCCTACGAAGACACCCAGTCGTTCGGCTATGGGGCGGAGATCGCTGCGCGTATCGCCGACGAGCTCTTCGAGTACCTGGACGCACCTGTGCGCAGGGTGGCTGCCATGGATACCTGGGTGGCCTACCATCCCGACCTGGAAGAGGTCATCCTGCCCCAGATCCCGGATCTTCTGCGGGCCATGGAGGCACTGGCCGCCTACTGAGAGCTTGCCTCGAGGCGAGGGCCGAGGCGCTCCTTGAGAGCGTCCAGAAGCGGTCCGTTGGCGGGGGGCATCTCCTCCGGGCTGATATCCGCCGGAAGTTCCCAGCGCATGGATGTGGCCGCGCGCGGCTGCGGTATCCCCTGCGCTCCAGTCACCAGGAAGGCCCACAACTCGATCTCCCTGTCAGGGTAGATATACCGGGTCACCGCGAGCTGCTCGAGGCAGCCTCCCGTCAATCCCGTCTCCTCGAGCAACTCGCGCCGGGCGGCGACTGCCGGGGATTCTCCTTCTTCTATCCTGCCGCCGGGAAACTCCCAGAGTCCCTGGAGGTGTGAGCCGGGCGGCCGGCGAGCCAGCAGGACCCGGCCGGAGCGCAGCACCAGCGCCACTGCCACGCGCGTCACCCGGCCGACCGGTAGATCAGAACCGGTTGCCGTTCCTGGGTGAAATCTGCTGCGGCCCTCTCCCAGCCTTGAGTCATATCGGACGACCACTGCCCCTCCTCGAGGGCGACGCGAAGATCCGCGGATCCTGCGAGGAGATCCAGGGCCGGATGCCTGGTCTCGAACTCGTAGGCCTCGGTGCGCCATGAAAATTTCCCGGGTGCCTGGCGGCGCATGGCCGCCAGCAGATCGACGTAGGCCGCGAATGAACGCACGGCCCGCAGGGAGGTGACATGGACCTGGACCCCGGCACAGGTCTCCCCCATCCACTTCTGGGCAACGGGGCGGAACCAATGGGCGCGAAAACGCAGTCCCGGGTGCTCCAAACTGTTCAGCGTATCCGCCAGGGCAACGGCATCCACCCAGGGGGCGCCGACACATTCGAAGGGCCGGGTGGTCCCCCTTCCCTCGGACAGTGTGGTGCCTTCCACAAGGCACGCCCCGGGATAGATACTGGCGGTCTCCGGAGTGGGCATGTTGGGCGATGGCGCCACCCAGGGCAGGCCTGTATCCCGCCAGAGCATCTCCCGACGCCAGCCGGCCATGGGAATGACCCTCAGGTCCAGGTCCAGGCCGGCGCGCCGATGGAAGAGGGTGGCCAACTCACCCATGGTCAGACCATGGCGGACCGGCACATCCAGGCGGCCGACAAAGGAGTGGTAATCAGGATGCAGACCGGGTCCTTCAAGGATTTCACCACCCAGCGGGTTGGGGCGATCGGTGACCACCAGGGCCAACCCGGACCCACTGGCCCGCTCCATGACATGAAAGAGGGTCGCCGCAAAAGTGTAATAACGTGCGCCCATGTCCTGAAGGTCGCAGACAAGGACATCCAGGCCCGCAAGCATCTCCGGCGAGGGCGCCAGGGTCGCCGCCGTGCTGCCGTAGAGGCTGTGCACCGGAAGCCCGGTCCCCGGATCCCGGCCGGACCGGGTCGCCTCCATGTCCTGGGCTTCCCCGCGCAAGCCATGCTCCGGACCGAACAGGGCCACAAGGTCACAGGCACCTCCCAGGAGATCCGCAGCATGAACGAAGTCGGAGCCTATGGAAGCCTGGTTGGCCAGTAGACCTACCCGACGGCCGGCCAGCAATCCCTGGTCACGCTCCAGGAGCATTTCCAGGCCGGTGGTCACAGTCTGCGGCGTCTGTGTCATGACGGGATTCAGTGGCGACCGCGGGCCTGCAACGCTAGAGGCGAGGCATGAGGGTCCTGGGCTCGGTCACGCGGCATAGGCCGGTCTCCTCGTCAAAACACCGGATGGTCAGAATGGGAGGGAGGTAGACATGAACGGTCACCAGGTCTTCTCCACCATCATCCCGGTTGCTGATGCGATGGATATCACGCCCCTCCACCGTGAGTATCTGGCCGGCGCCGCAGCTCGCCGAGCCGGCTGGCTCCAGCTTTGCCTGTTCACCGGCCTGGAGACCCTGCCCGTGCCCATCACCGTTCAGGTGGAACACTTCACTGCTGCAGGTTCCCTGGATCACCGCCATGGAACAGATGGAAGCCGCATGGTCGTGAATGGGACTGGCCTGGCCGGCGCGCCAGCAGAGCACAAGAATCTCGTAGAGAGGGCCGTGATAAAACTGCGTGCGCGTGTAACCGGAAGAGGAGAAGTTGAGGTAGGGATCCAGTTCCCCCGGAGCGGTCTGCAACCGCTCCACCACATCCTGGACAGCCCCCCGCTGAAACGGCTGAGGGAGGATGAGGAGCGCATCCCTGACCTGGGCCAGGCTCAAAGTGCTTGTGGTCGTCATCATTCCCCGCTGGAACGGTTGTACTCGTGCGCCGGCACGCGCCCACTATACGGCGCAGCGTGGAACGAATCAACCTGCGTGGGGGGGGGGAGCCATGCCTTGCCGGCCCGGGCAGCTAATCCTGCTGGCGGATGTGCTCCAGCCAGGCGCGCAGGAACGTGATCTTGCGCTGGCGGGCATCCTCCATGCTCTCCGTCGAGGCAAGTTGCACCCCTTCAGGAAAAACGGCGGCCTCCGGCACCAGGTCTTCATCGGTGATCTCAGGGACATTCCGCCCGCACAACTCTTCCAGCTCACGGCGGGCGGCCGGATGCTCCGGATCGGCGTTCAGGATCTCGCGATAGACATCCGCTGACAGGTCCAGACGGCCCTGCCGGCGATACAGGCGCGCCAGACTGAGCGTGCGATCCGCCTCTTCCTCCTCAGCGACGGAAACAGCCATGCCCATGGCCGGGTTTTCGACATCGGAGACGGCAACAGACCCCGTATCTCCATCCTCCGCCGGAGGAGGCGCCATCAGCGACACCTCAGTCGCCAGGAGTTCGTTCTCCACAGGATTATCGTCGGCGGGACGCTCATCCACCGTCAACGTGGACCCCTCCGTCATGAGAGCGGCAGCA
>SMYD01000006.1 GCA_004356015.1 Acidobacteriota bacterium
AGAAAACGCAAGATCCGCAGCACGTCAGGCTTTCCCTTCTCCCGGCCTGGGGTTGCGGATCTTCGCCAGGTACGAGTTGCGCGGCCGGTTGTTGAGTTCGGCCAGCAGCTCATAATTGCGGTTCACCTTCTTCTGCTTGGCGACCCGGGACCGGGGGTCGAGAATATTTCCGAACGAAATAGCCTGGGTCGGGCACGCCTGCTGGCAGGCGGTACGTGGCTCATCGGCGGCGAGAGGCCTCCCGGCGGCCTTGGCGTCGATCTTGGCCGCCTGGATCCGCTGGGTGCAGAAGGTGCACTTCTCCATGACACCCCGGGAGCGAATGGTCACATCGGGGTTTGCGGCCATCTTCAGGAGCTCGGGCGTATCCTTGGTCAGGTTGTAGTAATTGAACCGGCGCACCTTGTACGGGCAGTTGTTGGAGCAGTAGCGCGTGCCGATACACCGGTTGTAAACCATGACATTGAGGCCTTCCCTGTCATGCACGGTGGCACTGACCGGGCAGACCTCTTCACACGGGGCATTTTCACAATGCTGGCAGGTCACCGGCTGGAAGGCCATCTCATCGGGATCGTCGACGGAGCCCGTGTAGTACCGGTCGATCCGGATCCAATGCATCTCCCGGCCCAGGGCTACTTCGTCTTTGCCCACGACCGGGATGTTGTTCTCGCTCTGGCAGGCCACCACACAGGCGTTGCACCCGGTACAGGAACTCAGGTCGATGGCCATCCCCCACTGGGGACCTTCATCGTAAGGATGGTCCGGGTAGATGGACACCAGTGGGGGCATCTCGACCGCTTCCTCCACGAAGTCGGGGTGGCGTCTGTACTTCTCAAGGGAGGCGGTGCGCAGAATGGCACCCAGCCGCTGGTCGCGCCCGCTGGCCCCGACGGCATCCATATCCCAGTGATCCTGGGTCAGAGCCAGGGGGTACTCCCGGCCGGTGCGCGCCAGAGTCACGCCGGTGGCAATCCACGGACTGCCGGCGGTGCGCAGGACGTAGGTATCGAATCCGATGCCGTCCCCGATGCGGCCGGCGGCACGGCGGCCATAACCGAGTGTGAGGCCGATGGATTCGTCTGCCTGTCCCGGCACAACCAGAGCGGCAATTTCAAGCACCTCACCACCGTTCGAGAGCTCAATCAGGTCGCCGTTTTTCACGTCCAGGGACCGGGCCGTGGCCGGGCTGATCCAGGCTGCGTTATCCCAGGTCAACTTGGTGACCGGATCCGGTAATTCCTGCAGCCAGGCGATGTTGGCGAAGCGGCCATCCAGAACAGAGGCATCGGGCCGGAAGACAATTTCCAGGCCATCTCCACCGCCCCGGCTCAACTCCGACGGGATCCTGGCGACCACTGACAATTCCTCGGCGGGCAGGGCACTGTCTTTCAGGTATCCGTCGTGGAGCAGTTCCTGCCAGCGCAGTTCGAAGGTGTCTGCGGGCAGGAGGCCTCTCCAGGTCTCGCGCACCAGGTCATGGGCGCTCCGGGGCTCTTCGTGGACCAGCAGGGAGAGGAGTTCCGCCATGGTCATGCCGCCGTGGAGCGGCGCGATGAGCGGCTGCACGACACTCAGGCCGCCGCCGACCGCCCGGGCATCACCCCACGCTTCCAGGAAGTGGGCTTCCGGCACATGCCAGTGGGCATTCTGACCGCTCTCATCGCGGTACATCCCCAGGTGGACCACCGTCTCGACCTGCCCGAGAGCATCCGGGAACGACAGGTCCGCAGGCACATCGTAGACGGGGTTGCCACCCAGAATCAGGAGGGTGCGCACTTTGCCCGCCGAGAGGGCCGACACCAGCCCGGGCAGGTCCTCACCGCGGGAACGGGAGGAGTCCACCGGAGGGAGGTAGGAGATGGTGTTGCCCACATTGCCCAGGAACTGGTTGAGGGCCACCACAGCAGCGTGCACGACTGCCGGCAGGTGGCTCCCGGCCAGGATCAGGCTCTTGCCCCGGGAGCGTTCCAGATCTCCGGCGAGACCCTGCACCCAGGCGAGGTCGAGATCTGCCGTGCCGCCGGCGCGCCTGGACCCGGGAGCGCCCAGTTCCAACGCCAGAGCCGCCAGAAGGGCTCCCATGCGGCCGGACTTGAGGCGCAGGCGATGGTCCGCCATGCCACCGGTGGGTGACATCCGGCTCTCGGCGACATAGAGCCTGCTCATGGTATCCGTCTCGCTGCCCAGACGGCGACCGTCGGCAAATTCCCGGGCATGCCGGATTGCCTCGGCGTCGCCCACCAGGAAGTCTGAATCCAGGGAGAAGATGACCTCGGCCCTCCCAGGGTGAAGCATGGGCACCAGGGTGCGGCCGGTGGCGGCAGCAATCCCGGCATCGCTGTTCTCTTCGCCGCAGGGAGACCACGTCACCCACCGCGCCTTCGGGTACTGCTCGCGGAAGCGCTGGGCCAACCGATGCAGAGTGGGAGAACTGAACGGCTCCACCAGCACGGCAAGTCCTTCGCCGCCGCCGGCCAGATGGCTCTCCCTGAGGGCGCCCAAGGCAACTGCCAGCTGGCTTCTGTCCCGGTGCTCATCGCCCTCCCGGATCCCGCGGGAGCGATCCGGGTCGTACAGACCATAAATGGCCGCCTGGATCAGGGCGCTGGATGCGCCCAGGGTGGAGGGGTGGAGAGGGTTCCCCTCGATCTTGCCGGGACGCCCCTCGTGAGTCTCCACCACGAGCCCATAGGCGCTGTTTCCCATGGGCATGGTGGTGGCGTAGTACCGGGGCACTCCCGGGATCATCTCCTCAGGCGGCACCACATAGGGAACAATCGCCTCCACAGGACGGCGGCAGGCTGCCAGCGCGGCCACGGAAGCGGTGGCGCCCATGATGGTGAGCATCCGGCGCCGGGAAATCTCCCCTGGCGACTCATCAGCACCCCTGGGGAACTCACCCTCCTGGAAGTTGCGGACCTCGGGATCACCCGCCAGTTGCCCGGCACTGCGCCAGTACGGCAACTTGCGGCTCATCGATGGCACCCGGAGCAATCCACGGGTGGCTTGAGACGCCGGTCCTCCATGGCCGCAGCAGCGAACTCGTCCTGATCGGGGCCTGGATTCCAGCGCATGTTGGTGACCTGGTTCAAGGGACGCAGATGGGGGGCCGGCTCCCGGTGGCAGTCGAGACACCAGGACATGCTGAGGGGTTCCACCTGACGGACCACGTCCATCTCATCGATGCGGCCATGGCAACTGGCGCAGCCCACTCCGGCGCGCACATGCACGCCATGATCGAAATAGGCGTAGTCAGGCAGCTTATGCACCCGCAACCAGTGAATCGGCTCTCCTGTGCGCAGGCTCTCACGCAAGGGCGCCAGCTTTTCGCTCTCCCTGAGAATCACGGTATGACAGTTCATGCAGACCTTGCTGGGGGGAACATTGGCCACTGCGGAGACTTCCACCGAGGCATGACAATAGCGGCAATCCATGGCCAGTTCTCCCGCATGGAGGCGGTGGCTGTAAGGTATCGGCTGGTGGGGTTGATAGCCCACGTCGGTGTACTCCGGCGACCCGAAGTACCAGATCCCACCCACGGCCAGAAGTGGCACCGTGGCCCCGACAACGGCCCCAAATATGGGGAGCTTGTTGATCCATTCTGGAAAAATTTGAGACAAGACCCAGTCGTCCCCAAGCTGGTGCCGTCGACGTAAACCCCTGCCCGACGCCGAGCCAGCGAAGCGGAGGGCAGTCTAAACCGGGACCGGAAAGCGGTCAAGCGTCCCTCCCTCCCGATCCCATATCCTGTCCGAGGAACAGGGCAGGAGGCCCCATGACGGGACAGGACAGGAGACCAGGCGGAAGCGGCCTGATAGATCATTTGCTGAACCCTTATTTCTTCGCCTTTGTTGGCGGAGTCCTGGCCCTCACCTTGGTGCGAGCCTGCTGGTATTAGCTCTCAGGGGTCCGCTCTTGTCTCAAACCGGAGCCTCTGTTACTCTCCCGTGACGCCCCGAAGTCGAATATAAACGGAATTCTGGCCCCCGGCCGGATAAGATCGATAAATCGACAACAATTCAGAACTGCCACAAGATCTCAAGGAGCCGTTCATGGTCAACAGGCTGTTTCCGCTGAAAAAGACATTTCACCTGGCCGCCACGCTGCTTGTGGCCACCGGCCTGGCCGGCCCGGCCCTTGCCGGCAGCATCACCGGCACAGTCAAGTACGATGGACCGGTTCCCGCATCCATGAAACGGCCCCTCAGGATGGACGCCGACCCGGTCTGCGCCAAGAAACACACCGAGCCCGTGCTTCCGGAGGGACTGGTTCTGGGAGAAGGTCAGACCCTGGGCAATGTCTTCGTTCACATCAAGAGCGGTCTGCCGGACAAGGAATACCCCACCCCCACCGAGGCCGTGGTCCTGGACCAGAACGGCTGCAAGTATATCCCCCATGTCATGGGCCTGATGATCAACCAACCGTTGAAGATCCTCAACTCCGACGGCCTCCTGCACAACGTCCACTCCCTGCCCAAGATCAACGCCGGCTTCAACAGGGCCATGCCGGGAGCCGTCAAGGAGGCTGAATTCAAGTTCAACAAGCCGGAGTTCATGTTCAAGATCAAATGCGACGTGCACCCGTGGATGGGTGCCTACATCGCGGTCATGTCCCATCCCTACTTCACGGTCACAGAACCCGACGGCAAGTTCACCATCGATGGGCTGGCGCCGGGTACCTATGAAATCGAGGTCTGGCAGGAGAAACTGAAGACCAAGTCGGCCACCATCACCATCACCGGTGATGAAGCCCAGACCGCCGACTTCACCTTCACTCCGCCCCAGAGAAAGAAGTAGCCGGTAGTGAGTTTTTGGCGCAAGTACGTCTTCTCCGTCGATCACAAGGTCATAGGCATCCAGTATGCCGTGACCGGACTGATGTTCCTCTTCTTCGGCTTCTGCCTGATGATGATCATGCGCTGGCAACTGGCCTACCCGGGCCAACCCATCCCATTCATCGGCTCGTGGCTCGGCGATGCGCGTGCGCCGAGCGGCATCATGCTCCCCGACTTCTACAACCAGCTTGGCGCCATGCACGGCACCATCATGGTTTTCCTTGGTGTGGTGCCCCTGGCGGTGGGTGGATTCGGCAACTACGTGCTGCCTCTGCAGATCGGCGCCGTGGACATGGCCTTCCCCAAGCTGAATATGATCAGCTACTGGTGCCTGTTCCTGGGCGGGGTGATCATGCTGGGGAGCTTCTTCCTGCCCGGCGGAGCGGCCCAGTCAGGGTGGACATCTTACCCTCCCCTGGCCGACATCGCGCCTTCGGGGCAGACGGCATGGCTCTTCGGCATGATATTTCTAATCACCTCCTCCCTGCTGGGCTCCATGAACTTCATCGTCACCACGATCCAGTTGCGCGTGAAGGGACTCTCCTTCT
This sequence comes from Acidobacteriota bacterium, assembly GCA_004356015.1. GTDB lineage: Bacteria > Acidobacteriota > Polarisedimenticolia > SMYD01 > SMYD01 > SMYD01. Next base: position 5,383 of record SMYD01000006.1, read on the forward strand.
TCCGCCTACCGTTCTTCGTCTGGGCCCAGTTCGTGACCAGCTTTCTGCTCCTGCTTGCCTTCCCGCCCCTTGAGGCGGCCGGTGTCCTGCAGCTCATGGACCGCCTGGCCGGGACGAGTTTCTTCCTGCCCACAGGTCTGGTTGTCAGCGGCGAGATCCTGCAAGTCAGCGGGGGCGGCAGCCCTCTCTTGTGGCAGCACCTTTTCTGGTTCCTGGCTCATCCCGAGGTCTATGTACTCATTCTCCCGGCCATGGGCATTGTGGCCGAGATCATCGCCAACAACACTCGCAAGCCGCTCTGGGGCTATCGCTCCATGGTCTACTCGGTCATCGTCCTGGGATTCCTGTCCTTCGTGGTCTGGGCTCACCACATGTTCCTCACCGGCATGGGCACGGTCATGTCCAGCTTTTTTCAGACCACCACCATGATCATTTCCATTCCCTCGGTGATTCTTCTGAGTTGTCTTTTCATCTCACTGTATGGCGCCTCGATCCGCTTCAACACCCCCATGCTGTTCGCCCTGGCCTTTCTACCCATGTTCGGTATCGGCGGCCTCACGGGGCTGCCCCTGGGTCTCTCAGCCCCTGACATCGCCCTCCATGACACCTACTACGTCATCGGGCACTTTCATTACTTGGTGGCCCCGGGGACCATCTTCGCGCTGTTCGCCGGCATCTACTACTGGTTCCCCAAGGCGACCGGACGCCGCATGAGTGAACTCCTGGGCAAGCTTCACTTCTGGCCCTCGATCATCTTCATGAACGGCATTTTCATGCCCATGTTCATCCAGGGGTTCGCCGGGGTCTCCCGGCGGCTGGCCGACGGCGGCGCCACATATGATTTTGCCGGCAACGTGACACCCCTGAATCGCATGATGTCCTGGTCCGCATGGGGCCTTGCCCTGGCCCAGATCCCGTTCATCATCAACTTCTTCATGAGCATGAGAAGCGGCGTGAAGGTCGGCAGCAATCCATGGAACGCCACAACCCTCGAATGGCAGGCGCCCTCGCCACCTCCCCATGGCAATTTCACCAGAGAGATGGTCGTCGTCCGCGGGCCGTATGAGTACAGCGTACCGGGACAGAAAGAGGACTTTCTCCCTCAGAATCAAAAGGCGGAGGCCTAAAGAGTGCTGGAACTGCCCTACATTGTTGAACCGCGCCCCGACACGGGCCTTACCAACGGCAAGCTGGGGATATGGCTCTTTCTGGCCTCGGAAGTCATGCTGTTCGGAGGTCTCTTCGCCGCATATATTATGCTGCGCGTCGGTGGGCCCACCTGGCCCGTGGGCGCCGACATCCTGAATGTTCCAATGGCCACGTTCAACACCGTGGTTCTCATCACGTCCAGTATCACCATGGTCATGGCCTGGGCTGCCCTGATGCGGCGCAACTACGGCACCTATCAGCTCTATATGTTTGCCACCGTGGGACTGGGTCTCGTGTTTCTCACCGTCAAGTATTTCGAGTACAGCCACAAACTCCACGATGGCCTGTACCCCAGCACCAGCACCTTCCTGGCCATTTACTTCACCCTTACCGGCCTGCACATGCTGCACGTCATCGCCGGAATGGTGGTCATCACCTACTTCGCCCTGGCGGGCAGAAGCATGTTTCGGAAGAACCCCCAGTGGCTGACCAACCGGGTGGAACACACAGGTCTCTTCTGGCACTTTGTCGACCTTGTCTGGATTTTTCTGTTCCCTGTCCTTTACCTGATGTAGGAGCCGTGAATGAGCAACCACGCTGAAGAGATGGACCGACACATCAGAACCTACCTCCTGGTCTTCGGCAGCCTGATCGTCCTCACCCTGATCACAGTGGCCTCCTCACAATTCCTGCATCTCCCCATTGGGCCCCATATCGCCGTCGCCTTGATCATCGCCACGATCAAAGCGACCCTGGTGGCCTGCTTTTTCATGCATCTCATCTCCGAGCGCAAGCTGATCATGGCAGTTCTGGGATTGACGGTTTTCTTCTTCTTCGTGCTCCTGCTGGTGCCCGCCATGACCGCCCTGAGCCACGAGACGGGACACTGACCATGTCTCTCAAGGCATTCCATATCTTCTTCGTCACCCTGGCCAGTTCCCTGGCCTTCGCCTTTGCCGGCTGGGCGCTGCCCTCCCCTCTCGCCGGAGCTGGCGCCCGCGGCGGCTACTTCACCATGGGCGTGCTGTCCCTCGTGTTGGGAGTGGGCCTCATCGTCTATGGCTTCTGGTTCTGGAAGAAAATGAAGCGCCTGGCCGCATGACAAAACGACTCAGGTATCTGTTGGGAGCCCTGCCTGTTCTGCTGCTGATCTGGTCAGCGGGCAGTCAACCGGCCGCCGCCTGTGCCGTCTGCTACGGCGATGCTGAAGGCCCCATGATCAAGGCTGCCAGCATGGGCGCCTGGCTCATGATTGTGCTCATCGCCGCGCTCCAATCCAGCTTTGCTCTCTTTTTCATCTACCTCTGGCGCCGGGCCCGCAAGACAAAGGATCCTCTGCCCTCATGATGAACCTGCTTCCCGATGCCGCATCAGTTCACGCAGCGGGTATTGACCAGATTATCAGCATAGTCCACTGGCTCATGGCCGTTCTCTTCGTCGGCTGGGGCGCGTTCTTCATCTACGTGTTGTTCCGCTTCCGCCAGGGACGCAACCCAAGGGCAGATTACATTGGTGTCAAGAGCAAGCTGAGCACCTGGCTTGAGGTGGCGCTGGCCGTGGTCGAGGCCGTGCTCCTCATCGGCTTTGCCATCCCCAGCTGGGCCGAGCGAGTGGACCAGCGCCCACCTGAAGAAGAATCCACCGTGGTTCGTGTGGTGGCCCAGCAGTTTGCGTGGAACATCTGGTACCCGGGAGCCGACGGCGTGTTCGGTAACCAGGACATCATGCTGGTGGATGAAGTGACCAACCCCCTCGGCCTGGTTCGCAGCGGCCATGGCGCGGACGACATCACCACCATCAACCAGATGCACCTGCCGGTGGACAAGCCGGCCATTGTCCACATATCCAGCAAAGATGTCATTCACAGCTTCAACCTGCCCCAGATGCGCATCAAGCAGGACGCCATACCCGGCCTGCAAATTCCCGTCTGGTTCATTCCCAACGTGACCACAGCCGAGATGCGCACCCGCAAGGGTGACGAGGATTACAACTTCGAGATCGCCTGTGCCCAGCTCTGCGGAAACAGCCACTACAGCATGCGCGGATTCCTGACCATCGATACGGCCGAGGAATACCAGGAGTGGCTGGATCTGGAAGCGACCTACCTGGTCGGCGGCGACGAAGACGATTTCTGGGCCGAGTGACGGCGGCGGAGGACCAGTCGGCTAGCCGGGCGAGGAGGCTTCCTCCTCTGTGAGTACACCCTGCTGCCCTCACCCGTTCCGACACAGATCTCCTCATAGCCTGCCGTGTGGAGAGCGATCTCAACGATGGACAACGGATCCTCGCTGGCCGTCGTGGGTGATCGGGTCTGGCATGCCCCTCCACAGGCAGGTCGGTCCGGCTCAACGACGGGTACGTGGCGACGCGCCGCTGGGACTGGTATGGCGACTGGGGCGACACCTATGTGGCGGTAGGTACAGAAATGAATTGCTGCTGACAGCATCCGCTCTTTGACATGCTCTGAGGACGTTAGTCCGCCTCCGCCAGCAGTCCACGGCGTGCCAGCAGGGCCTTGATGTCGGGCTCCCGGCCCCGGAATGCCTTGTAGAGTTCCATTCCTGGGGCTGTGCCGCCTGTGCTGAGAATGTGCTCGCGGAAGGCCTGCGCCGTCTTCCGGTCGAAGAGGCTGGTCTCCTTGAACGCCTGGAAGGCATCGGCATCGAGCACTTCCGACCAGAGGTAGCCGTAGTAGCCTGAAGCGTACCCACCGGCAAAAATATGCTGGAAGTATCCACTGCGATAGCGCGGCAGGATCTCCGCGATGAGCCCCAACTCCCCCATGATGTCCTTCTCGAACTGGCGGGGCTCAACTTCTGTCGGCGGGGTCTGGGTGTGGTACTTCATATCCAGGTAGGCCGCAGCCATGTACTCCACCGTGATGAACCCCTGATTGAACCGGCTGGAGGCGGTGATCTTGTCCACCATCTCCTGGGGGATCACTTCTCCGGTGCTGTAATGTCTGGCAAACATCTTCAGGACTTCCGGCTCGCTCATCCAGTTCTCCATGACCTGAGAGGGAAATTCCACATAATCCCGCGGCGTCCTGGTCCCCGAAAGGGATGGATAAACCACATCTGAAAACATGCCATGCAGGGCATGGCCGAACTCGTGAAAGAGGGTCTCGGCCTCGGAGAAACTCAGGAGAGAGGGTGAACCGGCGGTGGGTGGCGGAAAATTAAAATTGGTGGTGACAATGGCCTTCACCTCCCCGTCCATTTTTTCCTGGGAGCGCAGGGCATTCATCCAGGCGCCGCCACGCTTGCTCTCCCGGGCGTAGAAGTCCATGTACAGGATTCCAAGATGACTCCCGTCGGCATCCTTGACCTCGAAAACCTCCTGGTCCGGATGCCACCGTGCTACATCATCTCTGGGAGTGAAGGTCACCCCGAATAATCTGTTGGCCACGGCAAACGCCCCATCCCGCACGGCGGTGACCTCGAAATAGGGACGCAGCGCCTCCTGGTCCAGATCAAAACGAGCCTTGCGCACTTTTTCGGTGTAATGCCGCCAGTCCGCTCCTTCCAAGGCACCCTCCACGCCCTCCTCCCGCATCATGGCCTGCAGGGCGTCACGCTCCTTGCCTGCGGCAGCCAGCGCCGCTCCCCACACCTGGTCCAGAAGTTCATAGACGTGTTCCGGTGTGCCGGCCATGGCATCCGCCAGCACGTAATGAGCGTGGGACTCATAACCCAGCAGCACGGCTCTCTCGGCACGCAAGGTGACTTCCCGGGCCAGGATGTCGTTGTTGTCCGCGTCGTTGCCGTTATCGCCGCGCATGGCATAGCCCGTGAAGAGCTTCCGGCGCATCTCGCGGTTGGGCGAATACTCGAGGAAGGGGTTGATGCTGGGGCGAGACAGAGTGAAGACCCAGCACTCACATTCATGGCCGCGCCGCCCGGCTTCCTCGGCGGCCACCGCCACCAGACTGGGAGGCAGGTTGCCCAGGTCGGCTCGCCTGGTGACCAGCAGTTCGAACTCATTGGTCTCGTCGAGAAGGTTGTTGCGGAACTGCTCCGACAAGGTGGCCAGTTCACTGTTGATTTTCCGCAGACGGGCCTGGGCCGGCTCGTCAAGATTGGCACCGGCCCTGACGAAGTCCTTGTAGGTTTCCTCGAGGAGACGGAGCTGTTCAGGGGAAAGGTCCAGAGTTCCCCGCTGCTCATGGACGGCCTTGATGCGGATGAACAGGTCCTTGTTGAGGGAGATGTCATCGCCATGGGCCGAGAGCTCCGGCGCTATCTCGGTGGCCGTCTCCCGGGTGACGTCATCGGAATTGGCGCCGTTGATGGCAAAAAAGATGTTCTGCACGCGATCGAGCAATCGCCCGGAACGCTCCAGCGCTTCGATGGTATTGGCCAGCGTGGCCGGCTCCGTGTCGGCGGTGATGGCCTGGATCTCGTCCCTCTGCCGAGCCATCCCTTCCCGCAGCGCCGGCATGTAGTCCTCACTCTCGAAGGCGTCGAAGGGGGGCGTGCCGAAGGGTGTCTCCCACGTGGCCAGCAAGGCATTTGCGCCCGCAGGCTCAGTCTTGTCCGTATCCATCATCGGCCCCTCACAGCCGCCCAGGAACAAAGCGGCTGTCAACAGAACTCCCAGTGCTGGTCTCATGAGTTGCCTTCTCCCAGGGCTTCGCCGTCCCCGCCCTGTGGGCAGGTGGTCACCAGATGACGGTCCCCGTAAACGTGGTCGATGGCCCCGACCGCCGGCCAGAATTTGTGCCGTCGCAACCATGGCGCCGGGAAGGCCGCTTCCTCACGGCTGTACGGATGCTTCCACTGGGCGGCGGCGATGGCGCGGGCCGTGTGGGGCGCGTTCCGCAGGGGGTTGTCCTCCCGTGGCATGCGTCCCTCGGCGATGGCCGCGATCTCGCCGTGAATGGCGATCATGGCCTCACAGAACCTGTCCAGTTCTTCTTTGGACTCGCTCTCGGTGGGCTCCACCATGAGGGTGCCCGCCACGGGCCAGGACATGGTCGGCGCATGAAAGCCGTAGTCCATGAGGCGGCGAGCAATATCGGCGGGTTCAATACCTGCATCGCCTTTCCAGGAGCGCACATCGAGAATGCATTCGTGGGCCACCATGTCGTTGCGACCCGAATAGACCACCGGGTAATAGTCGCGCAGGCGGCGAGCGATGTAATTGGCGTTGAGAATGGCCACCTGGGTGGCACGGGTAAGACCGGCATGCCCCATCATGGCGATGTAGGCGTATGAGATGGGGAGGATGCCGGCACTGCCGAATGGGGCCGCGGCCACCGGATCGATCCCCTCACCGCCCCCCGTTTCCACCAGCGGATGACGCGGCAGATACGGCAGCAGATGACTGGCCACGCAGATGGGTCCCATGCCGGGACCGCCCCCGCCGTGGGGGATGCAGAACGTCTTGTGCAGGTTCAGGTGGCAGACATCCGCACCCAGTTCCCCCGGCCGGCACAGACCCACCATGGCGTTCATGTTGGCGCCATCCAGATAGACCTGGCCGCCATGCTCATGCACCACCTTGCAAATATCGAGAATGGACTCCTCGAAAACTCCGTGGGTCGACGGATAGGTGACCATGAGAGCCGCCAGACGATCTGCGTGCTCAGCGGCTTTGGCGCGCAGGTCGTCCAGATCGAAGTTTCCGGCCTCATCGCAGGCAACCGCCACCACCTCCATTCCCGACATGATGGCGCTGGCCGGATTGGTGCCGTGGGCCGAACGGGGGATCAGGCAGACGCGGCGCTGATCGTCGCCCCGGGCCTGATGGTAGGCGCGAATCACCTGCAGCCCGGCGTACTCTCCCTGGGCACCGGCATTGGGCATGAACGAGGTTCCCGCGAAGCCGGTGATATCGGCCAGCCACGCACCCAGCCGCTCGATGAGCACCTTGTACCCCTCAGCCTGGTCCACCGGCGTGAACGGATGCAGCGAGCTGAAGCCGCGTTCACTGATGGGATACATCTCGGCCGCGGCATTGAGCTTCATGGTGCACGACCCCAGGGGGATCATGGATGTGGTCAGGGACAGGTCCCGGCTCTGGAGGCGCGCGAGGTAACGCATGAATTCAGTCTCGGAACGATAGCGGAAGAAGACCGGATGGGTCATGAAATCAGTGGTGCGGGCGTGTGGCGCCGGCAACTCGTCCTGGAGAACGCGAGCCAGTCCGCCAATGCGCTCTTCATCGAGGCCGTCCACCTGCCCCCCGAAGGCGGTCACCAGGGCCTCCACATCGGCGGGAGTCACCGGCTCACCCAGGGTGATTCCCAGGTCTCCATTGTCAAAGCGGCGCAGATTCATGCTGGCAGCCACGGCGGCCGCCATGACTTCCTCGGTGCCCCGGGCTGCCGGCGTGACCCGCAGGGTATCGAACCACGGACCGGGAGCCACCACACAACCGGCTTCCTTCAGCAGGGCGGCCAGGGCCACGGCATGGGCTTGCACTCGCCGGGCCATGCGCCGCAAGCCGTCGGGCCCGTGATAGACGCCGTACATGGCGGCCATGACCGCCAGGAGAACCTGGGCAGTGCAGATATTGCTGGTGGCCTTATCCCGGCGGATATGTTGCTCACGGGTCTGCAGCGCCAGGCGCACGGCGGGAGCGCCGTGGACATCGCGGCTGACACCCACCAGGCGCCCGGGCAGATGGCGCTTGAACCGGTCCTCGGTGGCCATGTAGGCGGCATGGGGGCCGCCATACCCCAGGGGCACCCCGAAGCGCTGGGTGTTGCCCACCGCGACCTGGGCACCGAACTCCCCCGGCGCCCGCAGCAGGGTGAGAGCCAGCAGGTCGGCGGCCACCACCACCATGACGCCGGCGGCATGGGCACGGGCGCAGTAGTCGCGGTAGTCATGAATGCGGCCGTCGGTTCCGGGGTACTGGAGAAGCGCTCCGAACATTTCGGAACCGGGCGCCACGGTCAACGGATCCCCGACCTGCACCTGGATGCCCAGGGCATGAGCACGGGAGCGAACAACTTCGATGGTCTGTGGGTGGCAATCCTCTGCGACGAAGAACATCGACGCCTCGCTGTTGCGAGGCTGGGCCCGCCGGCACAGGGTCATGGCCTCGGCGGCGGCGGTCCCCTCATCGAGCAGGGACGCGTTGGCCAGGGGCAGTCCGGTCAGATCCGAGACCATGGTCTGGAAGACCAGGAGCGCTTCCAGGCGTCCCTGGGCGATCTCGGGCTGGTACGGCGTATAGGCGGTATACCAGCCCGGATTTTCGAGGATATTTCTCTGGATGACAGGTGGTGTGAAGGTCTCGGCATAGCCTGTGCCCTGAAATGAGCGGAAGACCTGGTTGCGCTGGGCCAGGTCATGGAGATCCGCCATGACCTCCGCTTCGCTGCAGGCCGGCGGCAGGGCCAGGGGCCGGTCGGTCCGGATTTTCCTGGGCACGGCCTTGTCGATCAGTTCGTCCAGGGAGGTCAGCCCCATGGTGGCCAGCATCTCGTGGACATCCCGTTCCCGGGGGCCGATATGCCGGTCCACGAACCCGCCCGGGGGAGCTTCGGTCATGGTCGTCTTGTCGGTTTTCATGGCGGCGATTTTATCACCGCAGCGGCTAGTTTTCCGCCTTCAGAACACCCAGCAGAGGGGCTCTGAAAGCGCTGCGCACGGCTGCCAGGCTGGAAAGGAGCCCCACGGCGACCACCAGGCCAAGAGTCTGCCCCAGGGACCACCACGGCAGGACCAGATCCCCGGCCAGGAGGCGCGGCGCCAGCGACAGCAACGAGGCCCCGCTGCCCAGGGCCACCCCCAGGAACAGAAGAAATGCGGTCTCGGCCAGGATCATGCGCGCCAGACGCCGGCGCGAGAAACCGAACGCCTGCAGGGTTGCAAGTTCTCCCCGCCGTTCCAGCACGTTGCGCAGCAGGACGATGCCCAGCCCGAGGGTTCCCAGGAGCAGCCCGAAACCGCCCAGGGTCTGAAAGGTGGACAGGTAGGTATTCTGTACGGCCTGGAAGGCGGCAAGGCGCTGCCGGGTGGCGACCACGTCCATCCCGAAGCGCGTCAAACCGGATTCGAGGGCCGCGGCCACCTCACCAGTAACGGACGGCGGCGCGTTGATGAGAAAGTAGCCATACCCGGAGCGACTCGGGAAGTGGCGAAGAAAGTTTTCCTCGGAGATGAGGAGTTCGCTCTGGAACACACTGCCGCGGAGGAGCGCCACAATGCGCAGACGCAGGGTCTCCCCGGCTTCATTCTGCATGACCAGATCCTGGCCCAGTCCCAGGTGGAGAATCCACTGCACCGAAGCGGCATCGCCGGCCGCCGCAATCACACCCGGTTCCAGCTCACCCTCCAGGAGGGACCAGGGATCGTTCGTCTCGGAGAGGGTCTTCTGAAAGACAAAGTCACTGCGCCTCGCCAGGGACGGAGGGACACCCAGGAGACGCGGGGCGCCGGGAGCGTAGAGATTGAGGCAACTGGCATCGCTGCCCGGACGCAGGCGGAAGGACACCACCTGGGCGTCATCCAGGGCGGCCGCCGCCTGACCACCCAGGCCCAGTTCAAAGCGGTCCCCCGGGTCGTTGAGATCCTGGTACAACGGCACGCTGCTCTCCGCCAGCAGGGCGAACCCACCCGCACCGGGAGGCGGTTGCCCCTCCTGGCCGCCGCTCTCCAGCCGGTTTGCGGCGACGGTGATGACGACGAAGGTGGCGCAGGCCACCAGGGCCATGGAAAGGATGGAGCGCCCCGGGCTCCAGGAGCTGTTACGGGCCGCCATGCCCGCCAGGGACAGGTTCCCCACCCCGCCGGGCCGCTCGTGGCGCCGGCACCAGCGGGAGAAGAAGGCCAGGCCCGCCATGAGCAGGCCCGCACCGGTCCCGAAGGAGAGTCCCGGCGATGAACTCTGTCCGCTGAGCACGGCGGTTGCCGTGAGTCCCACGGCCAGCAGCAACCCGCCCCACGCCATGGCCAGAGAGATCCGTCCGCCCGGTTTCGTAGCCTGGGGACCCACCGCTCCGGCCAGGAGAGCCGCGACGGGGCGCCGGGACACACGGCGCAGGGTCAGGAATACGGCCGCCAGGGTGACCAGCAGGGCACCGGCCGCGCCCATCACGAGAGTCGGCCAGGATAGATGAAGGAACAGGCGTGACGAGCCGATGGCCGGACGCCAGATGGTCCTGAGAGCTGCCATGAGTGCGGCGGCATAACCCACACCCAGCCCGGTGCCGGCCATCACTCCGGCCACGGCCAGCAGTGCGGCCTCAGCCAGAAAACGGCGGCGCACCCGTGCCAGGGAGTAGCCCAGCGCCAGGAGCAGGCCTATCTCCCTGGAACGCCCTTCCACGCCCAGGCCGAACAGCAGGCTGACCAGCATGGCCGCCGAGACGATCAGAAAGAGGCTGAACCCCAGGAAGAGCTGGCTGAAATCGGTCGCCCCTCTGGCGCCGGCGACCCCTTCGGCCCGCACTGCCCGGAAGTTGTAGCCGTAGGGCGCCAGGTCGATGTGGTGCAGGATGGACTGTTCAAGGGCATCCAGACCGTCGCCTCCATCCGGCAGTCCCAGGCGGATGCTGGTGAGATGGCCGTAACGCGTGCTCCACATGTCTCTTGCCGCGGCGATCGCGAAGAACGCCTTGGGGACACCCCGGTACTCATCCCAGTAGGCCTCGTCCCGGGGCCGAATCCGATCGAGCTCCACCGGGAAGGGCGGATCCCATTCGGAGATGTGCTTGGCATCGGCGATTCCCGGATAGTCGGGCGTGAGACCCGGATCCATGGCCAGGCCGTTCTCCGCCAGGATTCCGGCGACGGTGAACTCCCTGCTCTCGACGTCCAGAGCCTCGTTGTCCCGCACCACAAAATAATCCATCTTGACCCTGGTCCCCACCTCCGCCTGCAGATCGGCGGCGGCCCAGGCTCCCAGCAGAATCTGGTCAGGCTGGAGATCCGGTGCCGGACGGCCGTCGGCCAGGAGCAGGGGGAGGAACGGCGGCGCGGCGGCCGGCCCGCCGATGGCAGTGACCGTGGAATAGGGCACCTGGCGGTCGCCGGATCGCAGGGTGTTGGCCAGGTAGGTCTGCACCGGCCTCAGCGGCAGGGCAAGGTCCGCCGCGGCAGCCTTCACCGCTTTTTCCACATGGGGGCGGAGGACAAACTCGCGGCTCTGGAGCGCCACCACATCCCCCTGGCGATGCAGTTCCAGATCCAGATCCGAGAGGGTCATGGCGGCCCGCAGCAGTGTCCCGGCCGAGGCCACGGCAGCCGCTGCCTGCGCTTCGTCTGCCATGTCGCCCTGCCCGTCGCGTCCCGACAGGAACAGGCTGTTGGCCTGCGAAGGACGATCCAGGCGGCGCTGCAACTCACCCAGGTCCATGAACAGGTTCAGGGGTGTCCCCTGGTGGGGTGTCAGTCCGAAACGCCCGGCGCCCGTGTCGGGAATCACCTCGGCAAGGATCAGCCGCAGGCGGCCTGTGACTTCTTCCGGGGCGCGCCGGCCCAGCAGCGTCTCCCGGGGAATGGCATCGAAGCGCGCGAAGGAGACGATCAGATCGTCGCCAACCTGGGCATCCAGTTCGGCGGCCAGGGCAGCATTGATGATGGCGGCAGGCTGTCGCCCGGACTCCCGCGGCGGAATGGTGAACCCGGCCCCCACCATGTCCAGGAAGCGGTGATCCACGCCCAGGATCTTGACGCGTGCGGCGAGACGCCCACTGCCGGCGTGGGCTGCCGAGCCGTCCAGATTGATGGCCGGGACAGCCTCATGGAACTGGGTGGAAAATCGCGCCTGGCCGGCAAGGTCGCCGGCAAGATCTTCACGGAAGAAGCGCGGCGACACCAGAGCAAGGTCCACGTCCCCCAAGCGATTGACGGCCAGATCCTGCAGGCTGCCCCGGACCGAATCGCCCATGAGCAGAGCCCCGGTGAGAACCGCCGTCACCACAGCCGTGGCCAGGACCACGGCCAGGTGGCTGCGCCGGTGATAGATCAGGCCGCGGAACACCGGCCTTCCACCAGCTGGAACCGGCGCGTGAAGCGTGCCGCCAGATCCGGGTTGTGGGTGACCACCACCAGGATGTTTCCCTCCCGGCGATGCATGTCCAGAAGCAACTGCCCCACTGCAGAGGCATTGGCCGTGTCGAGGCTGCCAGTGGGCTCGTCGCAGAGAAGCAGGCGCGGCCCGTTCATCAAGGCCCGGGCCACGGCGGTGCGCTGCCGTTCACCGCCGGACAGCTCGGCCGGACGATGGTGCAGCCGGTGCCCAAGGCCCACATCTTCCAGCAGCCCCCTGGCCCGCCCCTGGGCGTCGGCCGGGGGACGCCCCAGGGCATAGGCTGGCAGAAGCACATTCTCGAGGACGGAATACTGGGGCAGCAGATGGTGATCCTGGAACACGAAGCCGATGATGCGGTTGCGAAACAGGGACAGTTCTTTCGGGTTCATCTCGGCGGGCCGCCGCCCATGGATGGCGATACTGCCGCTGGTGGGCCGATCCAGGCCGCCCAGCAGATGAAGAAGGGTGCTCTTTCCCGAACCCGATGGGCCCATGATGGCAACCGCTTCGCCCCCCGCCAGTTTCATGGTGACGCTCTGCAGGACATCCACGGTGCCGGCGGCACCGGAGAATGATTTGCACACATTCTCAACGACAACACCCTCGCCGCCGGTCACGACCCGGACCCACCGCCGTCCAGGCGGACGGACAGTTCCTCGGGAATGGGAATGGCGGTGAAGCGACCGTCGGGTTCGATGACACAGCAAACCGAGGTCATTTCGCCGCAGGCGACTTCCTCATCTCCGCGCCGCAGAACAAAGGCATAGGTCATGGACGTCCTGCCGCACCGCACAACCGTCACCTCGATCTGGATCTGGTCGCCGAAGACGAGAGGGCGGCTGTAGCTGCAGCGTGCCGACACCCTGGGCCAGCTCACCCGCTTGCCCTGGATGCGCGTGTCCACGTCGATCCCCCGGGAGGCCAGAAACTGGTGTTCCGCCGTCTCCATGAAGATCAGATAGCGCGAAAAGTGCACCACGCCACCGCTGTCGGTATCGGCGAACTCCACTTGCCGTCGCGTCACGAAATGCTCCACGCCGCCTCCCTTCACATCCCTGTTCCCGGTGTCATGGCATTCACCAGGCCATGGTAGATCTTGACGGTGCGCTCGGCCATGAGCCGATCGTCAAACAGCTCCCGGACCGACTCCCGGCCCTTGCGTCCCATCTCATGACGAAGCCGGGGGTCATCCTGAAGCTCCATGAGAGCCCGCACCAGGTCTCCCGGCTGGTCAGGAGCATAGAGGAGGCCGCCACCGGTGGCAGCCAGCAGCTCCGGAAACGCGCCATGATCCGGCTGCACCACCGGTGTGCCGTTGGCCAGGGCTTCCAGAACGAAAAGCCCCTTGGGTTCGTGGTAGGGCGTGGGCACGGAGAGGACATCGAGGTTGCCGAGGAATTCGATCTTGGTCGGCCGATCGATTTCACCCAGAAACTCAACCTCCTCCTCCAGCCCGGAATTCCGGACACGGGCCTTGATTTTCTCGAGATAGGCGCGGTCCCGCCCGCCCAGATACCCCGCCACGCGCAGTCGCACCGCCTCAGGCCCCCGGGACCGGGCCAGTTCCACGAAGGCCTCCACCAGGAGGTGCAGCCCCTTCTCGGGACAGATCCGCGCCAGGTAGCCGATGGTGAACGGGCGATCCCGGGGTACCGGGCGCGGCCCCCCATGCCCTTCCATGTGTAAACCCAGGGGCACGTGATGAACCCGGTCCCTGTCCACTCCCAGCATGTCGGCCATGACCCCGGCATAGACCGAACTGGGCGCGATGAAGGCGTCGACATCCATGGCCCGCCGGCGCAGAAGATCATGCACTTGCTCCTGGTACGGCTCGACCAGGCCCTGCAGAAAGATCTCCTCTCCCTGCAGCGAACAGACCAGCGGCACCTTCAACTCCTGCCGCAGGCGCCGGGCAAACCCCAGGAGCAGCGAGTTGGAGAGATGCACCACATCCGGGCGGTAATCATCCCGCAGCCAGCGGACCAGTTCGTCCAGTTCCCGGGCCTGATTGCCGTCTTCCCCCCGCAGCATGGACACGGTCAGGTCGCCCAGAAAACTCGCGTCGATGTTGGCATCGCCCCGGGCCAGCAGTTTGATCACGCCGGGTCGATTCAGGAAACCGGTGAGGGCCGCCGGCAGGTGGCGATAGAGCCGGCTGCGCTGTCGGAGAAAGACATTGAGTGCGCCGAAGAAGACCCTGGGGCCGCTGACGTCCTCCTCATCGGTGCGCATGGGTGTGTAGATGGGAATCAGCGCCACGTCGTGTCCCTGGCGCATGAGCGCCCCGGCCAGCGTATTGTCATGCAGGCATGCACCGCAGAGCATGCCGCCGGCACCCGGGCTGATGTGGGCAATTCTCACGGCTGCCTTGCCTGGGGGAAGAAACGTGCGAGCACCTCGTCGCCTGGAGGGCGCGTGACCAGCGAAACGGATACCAGGGCGAGGGTGGAGGCACCCAGCAGGATCACCACAGGCATGAGACCATCCTGGGCCCACGGGAGACCACCGGCCCTCTGCTCGGAGACGAACAGATAGATCCACCCGAAAGCCACGGTGAGGACAGCGGCGATGGCGCCGGAACGTGTGGCCCGCCGCCAGAAGAGGGCTCCGGCCATGAGCGGAAAGAGGGCGGCAAAGCCGGTGAAGGACCAGATGCCCAGACTGAAGATGCTGGGGCGGGTGACCAGGCTCAGGACATAGGTCACCACCAGAATCCCCACCACGAAGAGGCGCCCGGCCAGCACCTGGCGCTGTTCGCTCATGCGGCCGTGAAACCCGAAGTGGCGCACGATGTCCTGGGTGAACATGGTCCCCAGCGACAGGACCTGGGAATCCAGAGACGACATGACCGCGGCAAAAACCCCCGCGCCCAGAAGGCCGGCCATGACGCCCGGCGCGTAAAGGTTGATCATCTTGACCAGCACGGCGTTGGCGGCCGGCCCCTCGAGACCGGGAATCGCCACCCTTCCCAGTACCCCCAGGAGGACACTGGGCACCCAGACGATGGCCACGAACAACGGGTAGGCCACCACGGTCAGACGAAACGACGATGCCCGGCGCGCTGTCAGCCAGTGCATGAAGATGTGCGGGAACATGGCCACCGACAGGGGAATCAGGGTGAAGCTGAGGAGTTTCAGCGGTGGGATCTCCGGCCCCCGCACCAGCAGCTCCGGCGCGGCGGCGCCCACGGCGTCCAGAGCCTGGGAAAGTCCGCCGGCGCGGTCCACGATGAGCACGAAGGTGACCGCCCCCAGAACCATGAAGACCAGGGTCTGAAACATATTGGCCCACGCCGTCCCCCGCAGACCGCCGGCGGTCACGTAGGCCAGGACCACGGCGCAGATGAGCAGGCTGCCTGCCCATGCCGGCACCTGGCCGGAGGTGATCTGAGCCATGGCGATACCTCCACCCATGACACCGATGAGCAGGTAGGGCACCAGCAGGGCGGTCAACACCACGAAGAGCAGCAGGCCAAGGGTGTCCGATTGAAAGCGCTCCCGGAAATACTGCACCTGGGTCAGAAAGCCGTGATGGCGGCCCAGGCTCCAGACCCGGGGCGCCATCAGGAAGATCACCGTCGGCACCACCAGCGCTGAGGATGAGGCCATGAGGGCGAAGACGCCCACGCCGGTTCGATACGCCTCCCCGGCTGCTCCCAGCAGGGAGAACGCGGTCATGTGGGTGCCGAACAACGACATGAGCAGCAGGAACGGTCCGATGGTCCGGGTGGCCAGGAAGTAGTCCTCGCCAGTGCCCCGGAAAAGGCGATGGCTGAGCAGGCCGATGGCCAGAACCAGGGCCAGGTAGACGAGGATCACCGCCAGGGTCATGCATCCCCTCCCCGGGAATCGTCATCATCCAGCCCCCGGGGCCAGGCGAACGCCGCGGCCAGAGCCATGATCAGGGTCGCGGCCACGCACAATCCCACATGCCAGGTCAGGCTCGCCGGCAGTCCCAGGACCCGCATGTCGCTGGACGCCAGCCAGTCGTCATGGCGGAGAATGAAGAGAGCGGCCATGGCGGCCACCAGCAGGACACGGATCCCGCGGCCCTTCATGTCGCAGAAGTTGAAAGGCTCAGCGGCCGGTAGTCCTGCAGCGGCGACCAGTCATCCAGAAGTTCGATGATGCCGCTGCAGTCCCGGCGGTAGACATTGCCCACCAGGAGGTTCACCAGGTCAACGCGGGCTTGCGGGTACCGGCGCAGGAACCTGGCGAAACTGAAGTCTGGGTCGTAAAAGGCGTAGACCAGACGGCGAAGGGCTTCCACTCCCGCCACGAACTCTTCACCATGGCGTCCCAGACGGGCACCGCTCAGATCGTCCGCCGCCAGAGCGTCGTGGATGCTGTCGGCGGCGTACTCGGCGGACTTGAGCGCCAGAAAGACACCTGAGGAATAGATGGGATCGAGAAACCCGAAGGCATCCCCTGCCAGCACCCAGCCATCGCCGGCGATCCTGCTGGAGATGTAGGAGAAATCCCGCAGGACCTGCACGGGCCCCTCCTGGACCGCCCCCTGCAGACGCTCCTCCAGGGGCGGACAGAGAGCCCGCTCCTCGGCGAAGACCTCCCGGGCAACCTTGCTGCGCCCTTTGAGGAGGTAATCGATGTGACCCACCACGCCAATACTCATCAGGTCATCAGGCAGCGGGATGGACCAGAACCAGGACTCGCCATGCTTTGTACGCAGGATCAGCGTGGCACCGGCGTCCCGGCCGCTGTCCCGCGCACCGCCACGAAAACGGGTGAAGTACGAGATATGGCGCAGCCGAGAGTCCATGACGCGCAGGCCCAGACGCCGGGCCACGAGTCCGTTCTGCCCGCTGGCGTCGACCAGCACCCGGGCCTGCAGCGGACGCTTGGCACCGTCGCCACCGGTGGTCTGCACACCCACCACCCTCTCCCCTTCCATGAGGAGACCGGTCACGTTGATGCCGGTGCGCACCTCCACGCCCTTCCCGGCGGCGTGGTCCAGGAGCATCTGATCAAACGGCGCCCGATCCACCTGCCAGGTGACGGCACTCTCACCCTGCTCCACCTCGTCAAAATAGAAAGGCAGGGCGCCCCGACCGCTGGGCGCAAAGAAGCGGACACTCTCCTTCTTCACGAACGGGCCGGAGTGCATCTTCTCCAGGATGCCCAGACGCTGAAAGGTCCAGTAGGTGGCGGGCATGAGGGACTCGCCGATGCGGTAACGCGGGAACACCTCCCGATCCAGGAGCAGCACGTCCCGGCCTTTCATGGCCAGGAGGGCGGCGGTGACCGACCCGGCCGGGCCCCCTCCCACCACGATCACATCCCTCTCTGTCCGTGAGAGCATCTCCTGGGGACTCCCGGCCGTCACGAATCCGCAGAGAGGTCGAAGGCCACCAGTTCCTCTTCGTCCCGCACATACAGCCGCCCGTGGCTGAGAGTGGGCATGGTCCAGGTCTTGCCGTCCATGGGCCTGGTCCGGCCGGTTTCCCGGTACCCCTCAGGCGTCGCCTCGGCCACGGCCAGTTCGCCCTTCTCGCTGAAGATGAACAGATGCCCGTCGGCGACCAGGAGAGACCCCTTGGCAAAGCCGCGCTGCTTCCACTTCTCCTCACCAGTGGCGCCGTCAATGCACTTCAAGGTGCCGTCGTCGAATCCGTAGAGGAATCCGTCCAACAGGACCGAGCTGTTGAAATGGTTCTTCATGACCCGGCTGCGCCAGACTTCTTCGACCTTCCAGGCATCTCCCTTGCCGCTCACCTGCAGAAGGGCGGCACCGGTGTCGTACCCCGAGGAGATGAAAATACGATCGGGCGCCATGAAGATGGGCATGGCGGCGTTGATGTTGTAGGAAGTCTTCCAGGGCAGGCTCCAGAGAGCCTTGCCCGAATCGGGAGCCACCGAGACCAGGGCGGTGCCGGTGAAGAACAGGACCTGGCGCGTGCCGTTGATGGTCACCGCCAGGGGGGAAGAATAACCGGTCTTCTGATCGCCGGTCCCCCAGGCGACCTCCCCGGTGTCGCGCTTGAAGGCCATGAGATTGCGCGAGTCGCTGCCGCCCACTTCCAGGATGACCAGGCCATCCTCCACCAGAGGTGACGCGGACGAACCAAAGTGAGGCAGTTTGGCGTCGAACGCCTCCTCCAGGTCGTGCTCCCAGACCATCTTCCCGTCATGGGCCTTCACCGCCACCAGGCGGCCCCTGGCGCTGAGTGCGAAGACCAGATCGCCATCCACGGTGGGCGTCGAGCGCGGCCCGTTACCATGCCCCTCCTTGAAGCCCTTTCCCAGAACCACCCTCCAGATTTCCCCGCCGTCTCCGGCGGCCAGACACACCAGACGGGCCTCTCCGTCCCGGGCGTACATGGTGTAGAGACGATCCCCCACCGCGGCAATTCCCGAATACCCCTCCCCCAGGGGCGCCCGCCAGAGTTCCGGGGGACCCGACGCGGGCCATGTGGTCAACAGACCGGTCTCAAGGGAAAGACCGTCGCGCTCCGCGCCCCGGTACTGGGGCCAGTCATGGCCGGCGTCACCGGCCAGCGTGGTGGCCAGGGTCAATCCAGCCAGCACAGCACAGGTCATCAGATAGCGCTTCATATCACGTGCCTCCAGGAGAAAAAGATCATGTGTAGCGAATATTGCGAAAGGCCGGGGCGTAAAAAGACGGCAGCAGGTGATCCACCTGCAGCAGGCCGGCGCGTGTGAGAGTGATCCCCGACGATGTCACTCCGGCCAGGCCACGCTCCTTGAGATCGTCCCAGACTTCAGACCAGTGGTCAACGATATCGATACCGAATTTATTGTGGAAGTAGGCCGGATCGAGGCCGCCCATCTTGAGTTGCAGGATCACCTCCCTGGTCAGGCGATCCTCGGGGCTGGTGGCATAGGCCCGCTCGATGGGTAGTTCGCCCCGCTCGAGCCCCTGGAGATACGGCTCCCAGCCGGAGACATTCTGGAAGTGCACGCCGTTGACATGGGAGAACGACGCCACCCCGGTCCCCAACAGGTCAGCACCGTGCCACAGGGCATCCCGATAGACAAAGCGGGAGCCGGCCCCTTTCAGCACCGTGTAGGCGCTGGAGATCCTGTAGCCGGCGGCCTCCAGGCGTTCATACGCATGGTCCTGCCAGGCCCGGCGCGTCTCCCAGTCGGCCACCGGGACCGGGTCACCGTTGTCCAGAACGCGCCGGGAATAGACCGTATTGAAAGGCAACTCCATCTGATAGATGGTGACACTGTCGGGTGCCACTTCCACGGTGCGGCGCACCGTGTCTTTCCAGGTCTTCCAGGTCTCCCCCACCATGCCGGCGATGAGATCGATGTTGAGCTGATCAAATCCCTGGGCCTCGATCCAGGGCAGGACCCGGTAGATTTCCTCAGACAGGTGGGCGCGACCGTTCTCCGCCAGGATGTCGTCATTGAAATTCTCTACACCCAGGCTCAAACGTGTCACGCCGACACCCCGGATTGACCGCAGCTTGGCCTCGCTGATGGTGCCCGGCTCACACTCGAAGGTGATCTCCCTGGCCTTGTCCCAGGGCAGGGACTCGGTCACGTTGGCCACCAGTTCCTCCAGGAGGCGGCTGGAGAGATAGGAGGGCGTGCCACCACCGAAATAGACGAAGTTCAGCGGCCGCCCCTGAACCGCCGGACGGGCAGCCAGAAGCTGCGTCTCCCGGGTGAGGGCCGCCAGGTAGCGGCGCACGCCGGCGCTGTCCTTCTCGGTGTAGATCTTGAAGTAGCAAAACTTGCACCGCTTGCGGCAGAAGGGAATATGCAGGTAGAGGCCAAGGGGCACACCTTCCGCTCCAGGGCTGTCCAGAGCGCGACGGGCTGCGTCCACCTGCCCTTCGCCCCACGCCGAATAGGGCGGGTAGTTGGAGACGAAGACGCTCCCGACATCTTCTTTTTTCACGTCAGCCATCTTGCACGTCTTTCTCGACTTTCTCTGCTCTCGCTTCGCCGGCCCCAAAACAATAGAGCATGCCATCCAGCGTCCCGATGACCATGCGCCCTCCAGCCACAGCCGGTGACGCAATGACCGAAGAGCCTGTGGCAAACTCCCAGACTTTCTCGCCGGACCTGAGGTTCAGGCCCACCAGGTCACCGCCCATGGTCCCGAAATAGACGGTCGGCCCGGCGATGACCGGCGATGAATCGACCCGTGAGCCGGCGGCATGGGTCCAGACGGCATGACCCGTTTCCGGATCCAGGGCATGGACAAGCTTGTCCCGGCCACCGATGACGACCCTGTCGGCACTGAGTGCGGCGGAGGAATAGAACGGGAAGTGACGCTCCGGATTCGCGTAGGCCCACACGACCTTCCCCGCCACCAGATCGATACCCAGAACCTGGTTCTCGAAGGTGCCCACGAAGACCAGACGGTTGCCCACGGCAGGGCTGCCCCCGACATAGGCATCGATCCCCACCGTCACGACATCGCTGCCGTCGCGCGGGTCCAGCCCGCGCAGGAGACCGTCGCAACCCGCCACGAGCACAACCTGGCGCTCTCCCAGCCGTGCCACTGCTGCCGTGCCATAGATATAGGATCCGGTCTCGACCTTCCAGACCAGTTCACCGTTGTCGGGATTCAGGGCGTAGAGGAAATTGTCCTGAGAACCGAAGATGACCCGGCCACCGGCAAAACTGGCCGAGGCGATGACACCGCCGTCAGCAGCAAAGGTCCATTTCACCTTGCCCGCGGCGGCGTCCACGGCGTGAAAGATCCCGGACTCGTCGCCGAAATAGACAATGCCCTTGCGCACGGTGGGCGACGATTTGATCTCGTCGCCGGCTTCATAGGTCCAGAGCAGCTTGCCGCTGTTGAGGTCCAGGGCGTGAAGTTCGCCGGCCAGTGAGCCCACATAGACAACGCCGTCCACCATGGCGGCCGTGGATTCAATACCGTCATCTGCCTCGAACGTCCACAGCACGGTAAGATCGGCCGGCAACGACTGTGCCGCCGCGCCGGTCAGCCGGGCATCGCCGCGAAAGGAGGGCCAGTCGTCACCGGCCGCCGCCCAGGCAGGGTCCATGGCCGCCCCGGGGAGGAGTATCAAGGCGCCATACAGAAGGCCATAGTTCAGGTTGGTACGCAGGGCCATCATCTCAGGCGGCTTGCCGGTAGAGTTCGAGCAGATCCGCCGCCGTCACCGGGCGAGGGTTGAATCCTGCTGTCCACTGGCGGGCGGCTTCCTCCGCCATGGCAGGCAGAGACGAGGTATCCACTCCGGCATCCGCCAGGGTCGCGGGCAGGTGGCACGCCTCGCGCAACGCCTCGACGCGCGTTGCCAGTTCATGGGGCGAGGCGGCGGTCATGCCGGCCCTCCTCTGCAGATCCGCGTAGGCCGCGGCGATCATCTCGCCATTGAAGCGCACAACATGGGGCAACATGAGCGACACCGCAATCCCATGGACAATGCCGTGGCGGGCGGTCAGGGGATTGGCACAGGCATGAGCCGCGCCCAGCATGCCTCGATCGATCCCCGCCCCGGCCAGGTGAGCGCCCCACAACATGCCCGCCCGTGCCGCCTCACCTGCGGACTCGCCCAGGGCCGGTGCAAGTTCCGTGGAGAGCAACCGCCAGGCTTCCGCCGCGAACATCCTTGCCGTGTCATCGGCGGGGAGCGACACGAAGCTCTCCACCGCGTGGGCAACCGCATCCATTCCGGCCACGGCGGCCACACGGCGTGGCACACTGACCAGAAGCCCGGGGTCGAGGATCACGGCACGGAAGCGGGCCTTGTCATCGCCGCAGGCCATCTTCTCCTTGTCGGCCGCCCGGGCGATGAGAGCGTAGGCCTGCGCCTCACTGCCGGTGCCTGCCGTGCTGGGCACACCCACCGAATCGAGCATGGGAAGGGTGGCGCGATTCGTACCGCGATAATCCTCCATCTCGCCACCGTTGGTCAGGATGAAATTGATCCCCTTGGCGCAGTCCAGGGAGCTGCCGCCCCCCAGTCCCACGATAAAATCGATCTTCTCCCGCCGCGCCATCTCGACGCCGGCGGCCACATGCAAGGTTGTGGGATTCTCTTCCACACCGGAGAAAACAGCGACGGCCAGGGATTTCTTCCTGAGAGCCGACCGGGCCCTGTCAGCGTGCCCTGCCTTCACCAGCCCCGGGTCGGTCACCACCAGGACCCGCGTGCCGCCCAGATCCTTGACCAGGGAGCCCAGGGCTTCCAGCCGGCCCTCGCCAAAGAGGACCCGGGTGCCGTTCACCTGGCTGTCCCACGGCGCCTCGTCAAGGCCGGGAAGCCTGCCCGTTGCTGTCGCCCGGCGAGGGACAGGCGGCGGCATCTCGCCGGTCATGCGGCAGCACTCGCGGCGGAGGCGGGATTCTGGAAGGCGCGGCGGTGGTAGAGAAGCTCGAAGAGATTTCCCTCGTGGGGCTGATCCCATGAAACCCTGCCGGTGGGGATGGAGCCCAGATTCAACCGCTCGATGTGCCGGCATTCCATGGCGGCGCCGGCGAAGCGATCGTCGCCGGTGAGCACCGTGCCCACAAGGGTCGGGCCTATGAGGTCCAGCAGATCGGCCGGCGGGACTTCCACATAGGCGGCGAAGGGAAAGAGCAGCTCAGCACGGGCCAGCGCGTGGGCCGGATCGGTACAACGGATCAGGGTGGGACGGAGGAAAGCCAGACCATCCATCTCGACCACCCTGCCATCCTTGTAATAGGGGGCGGTGAGATCCTCCGCTCCCGGCGCTTGCAGATGATCGTCGATGAAATCCGAAATTCGTCGCGCCACCTGCACGTCACCGAATGCCGCCAGACGCGCATCCGGATGGTCCAGCGGCAGCGGTTCCATGGCTGCCAGTTTCTCCGCCAGAGCCTCCGCCAGACCCGGCGCCCTGCCACCGACCCACACGCCTGAGGCGTTGACGCACGATCGACCCCCGTTATCGGCAATCGATGCGGCCATGAGCTCGACGTGGTCTTCCCACCTGGAGATCTGATCGGGAGCCAGCAGGACCTTGCTCTTGCCGGGACCGTGCAGCTCGATGCGGCGATCATGGAGCCACGGCTTCACCGTGGCGGCATCCCCGAAGAAGAGCGACCGATGGCAGCGGCTCAGGATCTCCGTAGCACCGGCATAGTCACTTGGATAGAAGCTGAGTGCCTCCGGGGGGCAACCCGCGGCCAGGAACGCCTGAATGACCCGGAAAGGTGTCCACGGCTCCTGGCGGCCTGGCCGCAGCACCAGCGGCACCTTCATGGCCACAGCCGGCAGCCAGAGGGCGTGCACTCCCGGCGAATTGCTGGGCAGCACCGCGCCCAGCATGTCGGCCTGGCTCAGATAGCTCACCGGACGCTGGGCGTTACCGTTCCACCCTTCATCCAGGACCGACAGGTCGAGGCCGCGGGTCAGGCCCATGAGAATCCGCTCCATCTCCGCCAGGACAAAACGAATCTTCTCCATATTGCGATGACACAGGGCGCGAGGCACACCGGTGGTGGCCGACTGGATGGCCACGAATTCATCCGGCCCCTGCATGACGTCTCCCATGGGCAGGCGGCCGGTCATGAACAGATCGGCGGCACGCCGGGACATGGAGATCAGTTCCGAGACAGGCCGTTCCGCCAGGATCTGCCGGTTGTGACGAGCATCGAGGATGAGATCCCGGGCGATGAGACCCGGGTTGGCCTGGCTGACCAGGGCAACCGTCTCGCCGGTTCCCACATGCTTGAGCTGGATGGTATCCAGGCTGAGATACGGCTTGCCCCCGCGGAGAACGGGCAGGTGCAGCATCAGTAGACTCCCACCACGACCGAGGTCTTGAGAGAGGAGAGGAGGCCCAGATTGCTGACCCCGTCCCACGGGAACTGCTCGCAGGGTGCCGCCCTCTCGCCTTCGTCTCGCTCCGCGAAGCGGGGCATGAAAAATTCTCTCGTCAGCGTCGTCAGGAGAACCCGCCCGGTGGCTCCGTAGGGCACCGTCTCATCCAGGTTGTCGGGGTTGACGATTTCAAACACCGCCCGGGGCAGCGGCGGGTAATAGATGATGGCGTAGTGATCTGCCGGGTCGTACGCCTTGGCGACGGCCAGGCCCATGAGGGTGTTGCCGTAGGTGGGCACGAAATCGATGCCGGGAGCCAGTTCCTCGCGCACAAAGCGGTTGAACTGGGCCGTCATCTCGGTCCCCCCACAGAAGATGCCGGTGAATCCCAGCTTCCCCAGGGGACAGCGCTGGGAGAGGGCATCCAGCAGCTTGGGGGTGGTGAACAGGCACTTGATGTTGGGATGGGCACCCATGATCTTCATGGCCTGATCGATCACGTGGTCCTTGTAGGCCTTCATCTCCTCCCAGGCCTGGCGCTTGACCAGGTTGTTGACCCAGCGGGGATCCAGATCCACGAAGAAGCACATCCCACCGCGATACTGGGCCAGGTGCTCGATGGCCAGGCGCAGGCGGCGGGGGCCGGTGGGTCCCAGCATGAGCCAGTCGGACCCCTTGGGAAACCCCTCGTCGGAGAGTTGATCGCCGAACGCTTCATAGTCGACGCGAAAATCGTTGATGTTGATGCGAGTCTTGGGAACCCCTGTGGAGCCGCCGGTTTCGAACACGCACAAGGGCTGCCCCTGGAGCCCTCTGGGCAGCCACCTGCGCACCGGCCCGCCCCGCAGCCAATCATCCTGGAAATGCCCCAGCTTCTTCAGATCGTCGTAACCCTGGATCGTCTTCCGTGGGTCAAAGTCCATCTTCTGCGCATAATTCAGCCAGAATTCGCAGCCCGTGTCGGGATTGAAGTGCCACTGCACAATCTCACGGACGTGGGCATCCAGCCGTTGGCGCCCGGCGGCAATCTCTTTCTCCAGGGAGGCATCCATGGTGCTCTCTTTCGTGGCGCTCACCGGCCGACACCGGCCAGAATCTTCAGCGGGATTCCGGAGCCCCGCCGGCCGGGGCGATCCCTTTCTTGAGGGCAAATATCTTGTTGCGGGACACCACGTACATGACACCGTCCCGGGCCACCGGTGTGGTGTAAACCGCCGCCCCCATGTTGGTCTCGTACAGCAGTTCCATGGTCGTACCGGCCTTGAGCACGGCGATGTCGCCATCCTCGTCGCCGATGTAGACCTTGCCGTCAGCCACCCATGTGGAGCCCCAGATGGCGGCGAAGGTATCGTACCTCCAGTGCAGCTTGCCGGTCTCCAGATCGAAGCAATAGACAAACCCGGACAGATCGGCGATGTAGAGCAGTCCATCATGAATCGACGCGGTGGACATGGTGCGATGGAAGTCGTCGCCACCCACGTGCCAGACAGTGGCCTTGTCGGATACATCGCCAGTCATCGTGCCGTCGATGGCGTAGAAATGACCGCCGGATTCGCCGTGCTCCGGATCCTGGCCGACTCCCAGGTAGACCCGGTCTTTGTAGATCACCGCTGTCGAGATGATGTTGTTGCGCGTGCCCGAGCCGCCCAGCACCCACTTGGAATCCTTGGGATTGAGGTCGAATTTCCAGATCAGCTTGCCGGTCTTGGGCTCGTAGGAATAGAGCCAGCCATCGCCACCGGGGAAGACCACCTGGGCTTTGCCACCCATGACGCCGTAGGAGGGGTTGGACCAGCTTCCATGCAGGACATCAGGTGACGGCTCGACCCCTTCCCACACCACCTTGCCGGTCTTGATGTCGATGGCCAGAAAGCTGGGCGACAGCGGCGACGGGATGTTCACGTGCCCTTCATCCACACCCTGGCCGGTGATCACGAAGAGGATGCCGTCCACGATAAGGGGGCTGCCGGCGGCCAGATTGTGCGGGAACACATCCAGTTCCTCGATCATGTCCAGCTTCCAGATGATGTCCTCATCCATGGGGCCGGTGGCGGTCTCATCTCTATAAGGGCCGTCGTTCTCGCCGTCGGTGAAGCCTTCGGCGTCGGCGGCGATGATCTCGGCCCGGTTGGAGGTGTAGTAGACCACGCCGTCATGAATGGCCGGCGTGGAACATACGCCCTGCAGGGGCCAGTCGTTGACCCGGCCCGCCGGCAGCTTGGCGTGGGCCGACTGCCAGATCAGCTTGCCGGTCTTGATGTCGAAGGCCATGACATTGCCGCGGTCACCGGTCAGCTTGGGATTGTAGAGATGCTCGTTATTGGTCCCCACGTAGACTCGGCCGTCGGCCACCACCGGTCCGGCGTAGCTCTGCGAGCCCAGTTCAGCGGACCACAGGATGTTGAGCCCTGTTGCGGCATCGAACCTGGTGGGCAGGTTCTTCTCATCGCTGACCATGTTGTGGGACGGTGTGTTGCCGTACATGGCCTCCTCCGCCACCGGCACCGTCCCTGCGGCCAGCAGCATTCCCCCCAGAATCAACCACACAGAGTTCTTTCTCATCAGTTATTCACCGTCACTTGAATGTTGTCCCAGTAAGCATCGGCCCGGGCGTGACCCACCACGCCAGGACTCCCATAGGTAACGGGATGCGGATCTTCGGCCGTCAGGGTCCAGTCCCCCGGCTCCTCCTCACCTCGCTTCCAGATCTTGCCGCGGACCTGGGCTGTCTTTCCGCTCGTTTCCACGCGCAGTTTCATGACATACCAGGTGTCCATGTCCCAGGTGAACTTGGTCTCCTGGGACATGCGCAGATCCGCCGATGTGGAGCGGATCTGAACCTTCTGGTGAGCACCCTGCAGGTCCAGGATGTACCCGCTGTTGATGAGCCCCAGGTCGGCGCGGCGGCGGCCCTTCTGGGAGCTGAACACATCGGCCTGGATGGTGTATCCGGATGCATCGGGGCGCCCGATGAAAGCCGTACGGCGGTCGATGCCGCGCGCACTGGGGGCCTGATGCAGCACCTTGCCACCATCCCGCTCGGCCACCTTGAAGCTGCGGCCGGCCCGGACCCAGGTGGGCGGAACAATGCCCGTCTCCATGCTCTCGAAGTCCAGAGACCACGGTGCTACGGGCAGCACTCGCACCCAGGCCTTGGCTTCAACCCCGCCGGCGCTCACCTTGACGGTGCCCGTTCGGGGGCCACCGCCGTCTCCAGGGGTATAGACACCTTCGGGAGAAACCGTCCCATCCAGTCCATCCAGCGACCATGTCAGGTCGGGAGAGGCCACGGGCTGTCGCTCACCGTCCAGGGCCCGCACCGTGAAATGAATCGGACGGCCGGGAGTGGCCACAGCAATGGCCGGCACAACCTGCAGCCAGTCGGCCTCACCCTGGCCGGGCGCCGGTGCTTCCGCGGCCCGCAACGGGCCGTTGTTCAGAGGCCGCGTGCTGTCACCCAGGGCGTAGAGACCGCCCTCGGTGGCGAAGAAGACCCGGCCATAGGCCACCGCCGGTGAACTGTAGATCTCGGCGTAGCGACCGTCTTCAACCTTGAGTTCGTCCATGTCCAGGCTCTCGACACCGTCTCTGCCCAGCTCGAGGATGTGGAAGCGTCCATTGACCTCGGTCGCGTAGATCTTGCCGTCGGCCACCACCACCGAGGCCTTGCCCACCGTGCCCAGGGAATACTCCCACTTCTCCGTGCCGGTCTCGGCGTCCAGGGCATGGAGGTTGGCCGAGTTGTCCGACAGGTAGAGCACGCCGTCGTGATAGGCCGGCGAAGGAAAGCCGGCGAAGACCTCGTCGTTGCGCCACACCTCGGCGGTCTTGGTGATGTCGCCCTCGCCTTTGGCTTCGAAGCAGACCAGGCGGCCCTGGGTCGTGGCATCCAGGTTCTCTTCGCTGTGCGACGCGAACACCCGATTGCCGTGGACCAGAACCGTGCTGTTGAGGCCGCGCTTGCTCAGCTGAAAGCCCCACACTTTCTCGCCGGTCTCCAAACGCAGGCCGTAAATCCAGCCGTCGCCGCTGCCGGTGACCAGCATCTTGCGGCCGTCGATGACGGCGGCCACCGGGGTCGACTGGGTATTGAAGTCGAAGGCCATGCCGCCGGGCGTCGCCACCCAGACGATCTCGCCGGTCATCTTGTCCATGGCGTAATAGCGATGGCTGAGGCGGCCCAGGTCTCCCCACCCGACGCTGATGAAGCTGATGATCATCAGGTCGTCCACCACCAGGGGCGTCTGGGTGCGGCCTCCGTAGCCGGAGTAATGCCCCAGTTCATCTCCCATGAAGCGGGACCAGAGACGCTTCCCGTCGGGGGCATAGCCGATCATCTGCCCCGAGACACCGTGGGCATAGATGTTGCCGGTGGCCGGATCGGCCGCCAGGCTGGCCCAGCCCACCCGGTTGAACGGCACGGTGGTGTGGTAGACGTTGAAGCGATCCTCCCAGAGAAGGTCACCGTTCTCCGCGTCAAAGCAGGCCACCCGCTCCTGCCGATCGATCTCTTCGCCGACGCGGCCGATGACGCAGACGCGGCCATCCACCACGACCGGCGTGGAGCGGCCGATGAAGTCCGCCTTCCAGATCATGTTCTCGCCGCCGGGCGTCCACGAAGAAACCAGGCCGGTCTCCGTGGAGGTGCCGTCCTGCTGCGGCCCGCGCCAGGCAGGCCAGTCTTCGGCATATCCCCCCTGATCCGCGCCCGTGCAGGCCAGAGTCAGACAAAGTCCGGCCGCTGCCACCAGTTTGAAGGTCCCACCCACGGTTCTCATTCCCGAACGTCTCCTCCGCGCCCCATGCGATCCTGGGCGCGCCAGTCACCTTATCGTCCGCACCTCACCTTGCGACCGACAACCTTCTCAGGTCGAAGGCGTTACCCACGATTGACAGAGCGGACCGGCTACGAACGCGAAGGTTACTACAAGGGCCCGGCCCGGCGGCGAGAACTGCTGTAAAGTGTTGTAAAGATAAGAGAAGGCTGACCTCTTTCTTGCATGAATCAGCTTTCCGGCCGTTGACAGCACCACTCTTCCTCTTTAGCGTAGGCCGCCATGAAGAAACGAGGAAACACCATGCATCGTCGTAGCCCGATCGCAATCACCCTGATGGGTCTCATTGTTCTGACCATGGCCTGCAGTCGCGATGGTAGTGGCGGCCCTCCCGGTGACAGCACCGCGACCGGGGACACCGGCGGCACCCGTTTCCTCAGTATCGGCACGGCCCCTCCCGGCGGGGCTTTCTTCGTGGTCGGAGGTGCCCTGAGCGAAGTGCTGGACACCTACGGGCCGGCAGGCTGGTCCGTGACCGCCGAGGCGACCAAGGGCAGCCAGGAGAACATCCGCCGCCTGGCTTCCGGGGAACTGGATGTGGCCCTGGCCAACGCCGCCATCAGCTACTTTGCCGTGCGCGGCAGCGAAGGCTGGGAGAAAGCCTATCCGGTGCGCACCGTCATGACCCTGGCACCCAACGTGGCCCTGTTCCTGACCCCGGCCAACAGCGGCGTGAAGACCCTGGCCGACCTCAAGGGCAAGCGCGTGGTCGTCGGCCCGGCCGGCGCGGGATTCAACTACTTCCTCCGTCCCTTGCTGGGCGCCCACGGCCTGACCTATGACGATTTCACCCCGGTTCACAACACCCAGGCCGCCGCCGTGGACATGCTGGCCGACGGCTCGGCCGCGGCCGCCTTTCTGGGCGGCGCCGTTCCCACGGCGTCCATCACCCAGGCCACCGCTTCCCGTGACACGTTGTTCATCCCGTTCGATCCTGTTGCGGTCCGGAAGCTCACGACCGAATACCCCTTCTTCGACACGGCCACCATCCCGGCAGACACCTATCGCGGGCAGGAAGAGGAGTTCGCCGGGCTCAACGTCGGCTCCATGCACCTCATCACGTCCGAGCCCGCCGACGAGGACCTCATCTATCAGATCACCCGCACCATCTACGAGAATCGTGCAAAGGTCGTCGAGAAACACCCGGCCGGCCGCGCCATCAACCCCAGGGTCGTCGTGCGGGACACCGGCACGCCCTTTCATCCCGGCGCCATCAGGTATTACCGGGAGATAGGTATCTGGCCCGAGCCGGAATCCGGCTCCTGAAGATTTCGGCATGACCGAGGAGCGCATCTCCCCTGCGGTCATCCTGGTGGGGGCCGTCCTCTGCCTGTTCGTCCTGGCAGAGGTCAACTATCCCGTACTGGCCCCCCAGTCGCGACTGGCCATCTTCTCGTTGCTGGGCCTGTGCCTGTGCTTCGGCACCGTACCACTGCACTCGCGCCTGGCCGGGAACCGGGCACTGCGCTACCTGGACTTCGGTCTCATGGGGCTGACCCTCCTGGCGTGGGGATGGGTCCTGGTCCAGAGCGAGCCCGTATTCGCACGCTTCTGGGTGGACGGCCAATCGCTGGGAAACCGCGCCGGTAACGAAACGGCCACGGATATCGCGGCGGGAATCATCGGGCTGATGCTGGTTCTGGAGGCGGCCCGGCGCACTCTGGGCTGGGCCCTGCCCCTGCTGGCCGGCACGTTCATTGCCTACGCCTCGCTGGGCTCCTGGCTGCCGGGCTGGCTCATGCCCCACCGGGGATACAGCGTTGAGCGCATCGTCTCCCAGGCGTTCCTCCACAGCCAGGGCGTCTTCGGCATCGCCCTCAACGTCATGTTCACTTACGTTTTTCTCTTCGTGCTCTTCGGTGCCTTCCTGCAACAGACCGGTGCCACCGGCTTCATCATCGACTCCGCCCGGCGTCTCTTCCGCAACAGCCCCGGCGGCCCGGCCAAGGTGGCGGTGCTCAGCAGCGGACTCATGGGCTCGCTCTCTGGCAGCGCCGTCGCCAATACAGCCACCACCGGCACCTTCACCATCCCCATGATGCGCAGCGCCGGCTTCTCCGCTGTCGTCGCCGGCGGCGTGGAGGCGGCGGCCAGCACCGGCGGCGCCCTGGTCCCCCCGGTCATGGGAGCCGGCGCCTACATGATGCTGGAGATCATCGACCCGCCGGTGACCTTCCTGCAGATCATCCGGGCCGCCATCCTCCCGGCCATCCTCTATTACATGTCGCTGTTCTTCATCGTTCACTTCACCGCCCGCCGCCAGAAAGCAGGTACGGGTGACGATGGCCTGGCAGCTCCGGCTCCCCTCGACCCGATGCAGGGGGCTGTGTTCGGGGCGTCGTTCGTGGCCATGCTGATCTTTCTCTTCATGGGCTACACCGCCTTCCGGGCGGTGACCCTGGCCATGGCCATGGGCTTCCTGGTCAGCCTTGTCTCCCCCTCCACCCGCACCGGCATCCGCGGCCTGGGCACCATCGCCGCCAAGGCCGCCCGCGACGTGATGCCGCTCATCGCCGCTGCCGCCTGCGTCGGCATCATTCTTGGAGTGGTCACTCTCACCGGCATCGGCACTCGCCTGCCGTCGCTGCTGGTTCCACTGGCGCAGGAGAGCCTGCTGCTGGCCCTGGTCGCCCTGATGATCTCGTCCTTGATTCTGGGCATGGGCCTGCCGTCCGCAGTCTGCTACCTGCTGCTGG
The DNA here is from genome assembly GCA_004356015.1 of Acidobacteriota bacterium. Taxonomy (GTDB): domain Bacteria; phylum Acidobacteriota; class Polarisedimenticolia; order SMYD01; family SMYD01; genus SMYD01. The sequence goes on from SMYD01000006.1 coordinate 36,810, forward strand.
CCACCATGGTGGGACCGGTGCTGGGCAAGCTGGGCGTGGTGCCGCTTGCGGCGCACATGTTCATCTTCTATTTCGGCATGATGTCCATGGTGACGCCGCCGGTGGCCCTGGCCGCCTACGCCGCCGGCTCCATCGCCAAGGCACCCATCATGCGCACCGCCATGGCCGCCTTCCGTTTCGCCCTGGTGGGCTTCACCCTCCCCTATCTCTTTGTCTACAGGCCTCAGCTTCTCATGCTCGACGCGGCCGGAGAGATGGCGGGCTTCATCCCCATCGTCGTGGCCTTCCTGCTGGCGGTGGCCGGTATCGTGCCGTTTGCCGCGGCCATTGCCGGGCGCCTCTTCACCGACCTGTCGGCGGGATTTCGCGCCGCGCTGCTTCTGGTGGCCGCCCTGCTCCTGCTGCCGGGTCCCCACGTGGACGTTGCCGGCCTGGGCATCCCTGTTCTCAATGTCGTCGGTCTGCTCCTGCTGCTGGGCCTGGTCACCATGGACGCCCGGCGCAGCCAGCGCCACGTGCCGCCCTCTGTGGCCTGAGGACCCTCGACCTCTTCCTGCTATCCTGCCTGCCGTGAGCGATTTCACCCCTGCCCGCAAGACCGTCTTCTCCGGTATCCAGCCCTCGGGAAACCTGCACCTGGGCAACTACCTGGGCGCCATCCAGCAATGGGTGCGCATGCAGGAGGACCGCAACAGCTTCATCTCCATCGTCGATCTGCACGCCATCACCGTCACCCAGGACCCCAAGGAGCTCGCGACAAGAGTGCGGGAACTGGCGGCGGTGCTGCTGGCCGCCGGCATCGACCCTGAAAAGACCACCCTCTTCGTCCAGAGCCACGTGCGCGCTCACGCGGAAGGATCCTGGCTGTTGAGTTGCGTCACGCCCCTGGGCTGGCTGGAGCGCATGACCCAGTACAAGGACAAGTCGGCGAAGCAGCAGAGCGTCATGACCGGCCTGCTCACCTACCCTGTGCTGCAGGCGGCCGACATCCTGCTCTACGACGCCCATGAAGTGCCTGTGGGACAGGACCAGAAACAGCACATCGAACTGACCCGGGATATCGCCCAGCGCTTCAATCACATGTATGGCGAAACGTTCGTGGTGCCCGAGCCGGTCATTCGCAAGGACGGCGCTCGCATCATGGGCCTGGATGACCCGCGCTCAAAGATGAGCAAGAGTGAGGCCGGCAGCGGGCATGCTCTGCTGCTCACCGACGAGGAGGTGGTCCTGCGCCGGACCATCAAGCGGGCCACCACCGACTCGGGGCGCGAGATTACCTTCAGCGAGGATGCCGAGCGCGCCGGGGTCAACAACCTGCTGACGATCTATCAGTTGCTCACCGGCAAGGACCGCAGCGGCGTGGAAGCCGACTTCAAGGACGCCCGCGGCTATGGCGACCTGAAAACCACCGTGGCCGACCTGGTGGTGGAAAAACTGGCGCCCATCCGCGCAGCCTGCACGCGCTACCTGGACGACCCGGCGGAACTGGACCGGATTCTTCAAAAGGGTGCTGATCGTGCCCGCGCCGTGGCCGAGCCCAAGCTGATCCAGGTCAAGGAGCGCATGGGCCTGGCCGTTCCCGCCGCCCTGCTCTGATTCGTGTAAAATAAGCCATCATGACCACAAAAGAACTTGAAGATGAAGCCCTCAAGTTAGCCCCAAAAGCACGTGCCCGCCTTGCCGCCAAGTTGCTG
>SMYD01000046.1 GCA_004356015.1 Acidobacteriota bacterium
CCTTCGGCGACGGTACCTTCGGTATCCATGTGAACTTCGAGCTCGACGGCGCTAAGGATGGAGGCTGATCAGCAAGCCCAGGCAGAGGGGACGGTCATCCTGACCCCACCCTTCAGAGCGCAGTTGCTAGCTTGGAGAAAACGACATACCACTTCTGGGTGCGGCCTGGTTGGCCGCACCCTTTTTCTTTGTTCTCGCTGAAGGCTGTAGTAGTCCACGTGTGGCGAGCCACTCCTGATCCCGCACCAATCCGGCTACGGCCTGGCGGTCATCTGGCGCCGGCTCCCGGCGAAGATTCGCCGCGGCAGCGCTTTCAGATCCTCGAGGATCAGATAGCTTGCTGGCACCAGGAGCAGCGTGATAAAAGTGGCGAAGAGCACCCCGAACGCCAGGGACACCGCCATGGGAATGAGAAACCGCGCCTGCATGCTGCGTTCCAGCATGAGCGGGGACAAGCCGGCAAATGTGGTCAGGGACGTCAGCAGAATGGGGCGAAAGCGCGCCACACCTGCCTGCCGGACCGCCCCCTGGAGGTCATCGCCGGCGCCGACCCGGCGATTGATGAAGTGAACCATCACCAGGCTGTCATTGACCACCACGCCGGTGAGGGCCACCAACCCGAACATGGAGAGGATGGTCAGGTCCAGGCCGATGAGCAGATGCCCCCAGATGGCACCCACCAGGCCGAATGGGATGGCCGACATGATGATCAACGGCTGCAGGTATGAGCGCAGGGGGATGGCCAGCAGGGCAAAGATGAGAATGAGGGCCATGACGAAGCCACGCTGGAGGCCGCCCAGGGTTTCTCTCTGCTCGGCCTGCTGTCCCTCGAAGGTGGCGTGCACCCCCGGGTAGGTGGCCGCCAGGTCCGGCAGGACCTCGTTCCGCAGACTGGCGATGATATCAGCGGGCGTGGCCTGGGCCGAGTCCACGTCGGCGGTGACGTTGATGGTGCGATTGCGATTCACTCGCCGGATGGTGGCGAAGCCACGGCCACGAACCACCTCGGCCACTTCGAGAAACGGCACCGCGGTCCCGTCGGCGGTGCGGATGCGCAGGTCCTCCAGGTCGCCCAGGGAGCGGCGCTCCGCCGCCGGATAACGCACCATCACCTTGATCTCGTCGCGGCCTCGCACCAGCCGTTGGGCCTCCTCACCATAGAAAGCCTGGCGCACCTGGCGGGCCAGATCCGCCTGCGTCAAACCCAGAAGTTCCGCCGCCGGCTTGATATGCAGCTTGAGCTCTTCTTTGCCGATGCGGTACGAATCGGCGATCTCCGACACACCGGCATATTCTCCCAGGATCTGCTTCAGGGCGCCGGCAACCTCCTGGAGGTCCTGGAGATGGGCCCCGGTGAGTTGGATATTGATATCTTCACCGGGTGCAAAGAGCGTGGCAGTGAATTTCAGCTCCACGGCGTCGGGAATGCCACCGACCAGTTCATGCCACAGGGTGGCCATCTCGGCGCTCGAGACCGTCCGCTCTTCCGCGGGCGCCAGTTCCAGAGTCACCTCCCCCAGGTGCGAGAAGGTCTCCCGCTGGGCGACGATGCCCGCATTGCGCCGCTGCCCCAGAAGAAATGGCTGTTCTCCCACCGCCGAGAAGATGTGCCGCACCATGCCACCCTGCCCGGAGCGACTCTCCAGCTCGAGACGCATTTTCTCCGCCGCTTCTTCCAGTTGCACCACCGCCCGGGCCGTCACCTCCGCCGGAGTCCCCGGCGGCATGGTCACCGCTGCCGAGACAAAATCGGATTCAACCTCCGGGAAAAAAATGAAGCGCAGAGCTCCCATGCCCACCAATCCGCCGGTGATCAACAGAGTGGCCATGGCCACTGCCGCCGTGAGGTAGCGCCACTCCAGGGCCATTCTCAGGACCGGCCGGTAGGCACGCCGGATGAAGTCATCCAGACCGCGGGCGAAGGCGCTCTGGAACCGACGCCAGAGGTGCCAACCATCACTGGCAAGATCTTCTTTCGGACGCCAGTGGGAAAGGTGCGAGGGCAGAATCCACAGCGACTCCACCAGCGACCATAAAAGACATGGGATGACAATCAGCGGCACCACCCCCATGACCTTGCCTGTGGCCCCGGGCACCCCCAACATGGGCAGGAAGGCCACCACCGAGGTGAGTACCGCGAAGACCACGGGCAGCGACACCTCGGAGGCCCCTCGCACAGCACCACCAGGGCCGTCGCCGCTGCGATGCTGTTCCGTGAAGACATTCTCACCGACCACGATGGCGTCATCCACCACGATGCCCAGGACGAGGATGAAGGCAAAAAGAGAAATCAGGTTGATGGACACACCCAGCACCGGCATGAGCCAGATGGCACCCAGAAAGGCCATGAGCAGGCCCAGGCTGACCCAGATGGCCAACCGGAAGCGCAGAAAGATGGCCAGAGTGAGAAAAACCAGAATGAAGCCGTTGCGGCCGTTGCGGACCAGGAGATCGAGACGGCTGCGCAGGACCTCGCTGCTGTCCTGCCACATGGTCAGGGCGATTCCCGGAGGCAGCCGTGTGCGGGCCTGCTCCAGGTAGGTCTTCACCGCGTCGGAGATGGCCAGGGCGCTCTGATCGCCACTGCGGAAGATCTCCACCAGGATGGCCGGCTTCTGATCGAAGCGGGCGATCTGATCGGTCTCGGCGAAACCATCGACCACTCGAGCCACCTCCCCCAGCCGCAACCGGGTGCCGTCAGGCCGGGTCAGCAGGACCAGGTCTTCGAAATCCCTTCCCTCGTAAGCCTGGCCCTTGGTGCGCAGCAGGATCTCGCCAGCCGCGGTGCGCAACGATCCACCGGGCAGATCCAGCGATGAATTCCGCACGGCCGCGGCCACCTGGTCGAAAGTGAGGCCGTGGCGTCTCAGGTCTTTCTCCGCGATCTCGATGGCGATCTCGTAGGGCCGCGCTGCCGCCAGCTCCACCAGGGTGATCTGGGGCATCTGCTGCAACTCGTCGCGAACGTTCTCGGCGATGTGGCGAAGTGTCTTTTCGTCCGCATCCCCCGCCACGGCCACATAGACCACCTGGCGGCGATTGGACAACTCGGTGATGATCGGCTTCTCGGTCTCTTCGGGGAAGGTGCTGATGGCATCCACCCGGGCCTTGATCTCGTCCAGAACCTTGCGGGAGTCGGCGCTGAGCGTCAACTCGATGGTGACTGTACCCATGCCTTCCGCGGCGACAGAGCGGACCTCTTTGATGCCGTCCAGACCCTGAACCGCCTCCTCGATGCGCACGCACACCGCCTCCTCCACTTCCTCCGGGGCGGCGCCCAGGTAGGGAACCGTGACCGTGATCAAGCCCAGATCGAACTCAGGGAAGACCTCGACCTTCACCGACCTGATGGTCATGAGGCCGCCGACCATGACCACGGCCATGAGCAGATTGGCGGCCACACCGTTGCGGGCAAACCAGGCGATGGTTTTCATGAGGGTGGATCCACGCGAACCTGCATGCCATCCATGACCGCCCCCAGGGACGACAGGCAGAGTCTGTCTCCGTCGTTCAGGCCACCGTCGATGATCGCCTCGTCTCGACTGCGCCGCAGAACTGACACATCACGGAAACGGAGGCGATCGTCAGGATCCACGATCAGGACCTGGGATTCACCGCGCATTGCCGCCCGGGGTATCACCGCCACGTCGACGACGCGATGGCCCTGGATCTCCGCCTGCACAAACATCCCCACCGCCAGAGGCGGGCGCCGCGAGTCGTCACCTCGGCCATAGGGATCCATCACCTGGGCCACCGCCGTGACCATGCGGGTACGCCGGTCGATCTCCCCCTCGGTGCGCACGATACGGCCCTCCCAGGAGAAGGTACGCCCGGCAAATTCGGCCCGCAGGGTCACTCCTGGGTAGATTCCGTCGCCTTCCCCATCCCGGTAGACCAGCGGCAGATCCACAAAGGCCAGATCGGCGTCGGGGAGGGGCAGACGAACCTCGGCCACATCCACAGCATAGAGAGTCGCCAGGACGACGCTAGGTGTCACGTACTGGCCCACATCCACGTTCTTGGTGCGCACCCGGCCGGCGAAGGGAGCGCGGATCACTGTCCGCTCCAGGTTGCGCTCCATCTGTCCCAGGTCCGCTCGCGCCGCCGCCAACGCGGCTTTCGCCTCGGCCATCTGGGGGATGCGCAGGGTCAGCGGTGACGGCGGTTGGTCCTCCCGCCCCAGGTCACGCCATTCCTCGGCGGCAACCATGGCTTCGGCCTGCTCCAGGGCCAGGCGCAGATCCGCCGTGGCCACTCTTGCTCTGGCACCCACCACGGCCTGCTCATAGTCATGGGGATCGATGCGCAGCAGAACCTGGTTGACGGCAAAGAAGCCACCGGCAGCGAAAAAAGGTGCCACTTCCATCACCCGGCCCGCAACCTCGGGGACCAGGTTGCTCTCGGTGCGCGGACTGACCGTGCCCTGGCTGGTCACCGTGAGAACCAGATCGCGAAGAGTGATGATCTCCACGCGCACCACAGGGATGACCTTCGCCGGGGGCCGGGTCTCCGCGGCAGGGCGGGCCAGATACATGGCATAGGCCATGCCGGCCGCCACAACAACCACCACCGGGGGGAGTATCCATTTGAGGGACGAGCTCATGAGTTATCTCCGAAGCCACCGCCCAGGGCAAGGAACAGGTTCACCCGGTTGGCCAGGCGCTGCCGCCGCACCGCCAGCAGGGCGCTGCGGGCAAGGAACTCGCGGCGCTGGGATTCCAGCACGGTCAGGAAATCGCCAACGCCATTGCTGTAGCGCTGAAGGGCCAGCCGCTGCGCTGCAGCCAGCTGGTCGGAGGAAAAGGCCAGGGCGCTTTCCTGGTCCCGCAACCAGTTTTCATCCGCCAGCGCGGTCTCCACCTCGGCGAAGGCGCGCAGAACCGAGCTCGCATACAGTTCAAGGCTCTCGTCGCCCACTGCATCGGCCAGCCGAACGCCGGCCCGCAGGCGGCCACCCTGGAACAGCGGCTGGGTCAGCCCACCCAGCAGCGACCAGACCCTGAAGTCACCCTGGACAAGATCCTGCAACTGCTGGGTCACGGTGCCACCACTGGCAGTCAGGGTCAACCGCGGATAGAGAGCCCGTTTGGCCGAGAGGGTGCGCTGATCCGCCGCCTGCACCCGGCTCGCCGCAGCCCGAAGATCCGGGCGGCGCTGCAGCAGATCGGCAGGCAAGCCCGCCGGGATGGAGGGTGGCGGGGGCGGCAGAGTTGCGTGGTCGTCAGCGGCCAGGAAGGTCCCGGAAGGATAGAGACCCATGAGGATCTCGAGCTGTCGGACCGAACCATTCAACTGGCTGCGGCGCAAGGCCTCGAGCGCCTGGGCGTCGGCCAGGGTCGATTCCGCCAGCCGCAGTTCCAGTGGCGGCCGCAGGCCCAGGCGATAGCGGGCGTTCACCTGATCGCGGGATTCCCGCCGGCTGGCCACCGTACCGGCAGATAACTCCACCTGCTCACGTGCCTCAACGGCCGAGAACCAGGCCTTGGCCGCCTGGGCAGCCAGTGACTGGCGGGCGAACTCCACATCATCGGTGATGGCATGGACGTCGGCCAGCGCCGCGCGAGTGCCGGCTTGCAGGCGGCCCCAGAGATCCGCCTCCCAGAACACGTCCAAGGACACACCATAGCGGGTGGATGTCGTGCTGAGCACACTGCCACCGCCCGGGACCGGGAAGCCGACAAAATTCTGACGCTGGCGGCCTCCTGCCAGGCCAACGCCCACGGTGGGTTTGAGGTCAGCGGAGACGATACGCGCCGCAGCCACAGCCTGAGCCACGCGCGCAACGGCCGCCTGCAGATCGTGGTTGGCCTCAAGGGTGTGCTCGATGATTTCAGCAAGACGGGCATCGTTGAACGTCATCCACCAGGCATCCTCCGGGGGGTCCGCGGCTGACGGGACGTCCTCCTGCTGCCAGCGTTCAGGTCTATCCAGATTGATCTCCACAAGATCTTGGGGGGGCAGCTTCACGCAAGCCAGGCCGGTCAGCAGAGCCATGGTAAGAGTCAGGCGGAGAGCCCTGTGACCGGAGATCCCAGACACGCACTTCATTTCAGATCTCCGTCGATCACCGCCGGCGCCTGCATCCCCGCCGTCACGAACGGCACCAAGCGTTCCACGATGGAATTGGCATCACGGCTGTGGCACAGGCCTCCGGAGAACTCCTCCAGGCTCTCGGAGATGTTCATGGAGTGCACCATGGCGCCCACCATGAACATCAGACGCCAGAAGATCTCCTCCGCCGACAGGAACGGCACGGCCCGGGATAACGCTGCCTGAAAACGGCGACCCACCTCGGAAAACTGGGTGATGAAAAGGCGCCGTATCTTCTCGTCGGGCTGGGACATGGCCTGACCCAGGAGCCCCATGACCACCCGCCTCGCGGGACTGGTGCCGGCCAGGCGTAGCGCCGGGGTCAGGAAGGCCCGGATGATCGCCTCCAGATCCGGGCTCTCAGCACCGGCTTCCGTCTCCAGATCATCCAGCAGGCGCAGGCGCTCCGAGTTGAGAGGAGTCAGCCGGCGTGCAAAAACGGACCGGATGAGGTCGTCTTTGGATCCAAAATGATAATTCACCGCCGCCAGGTTGGCGCGGGCCTCCGCGGTGATGCTGCGCAGGGAAGTTCCAGCAAAGCCGGAGGCCGCGAACAGCCTCTCGGCCGCGTCCAGGATGCGAACCTTGGTATCACGCCCATCCTGGTCAGGATCCCGCTCTGCTCGTGGCCCCTCATTCTGGCTCGGATTCAAGAAGATCTCCATTTTCATGGGGAGATATATTTAAACGTACGTTTGCTTGAATTATACGTATGTATGAATATTCGTCAAGTTCCCAGCACGCGGATGTTCTCGTGGCATGGCCAACAACATCGAGGGGGGGGGAGCAGGGTTACCGCAAGAAAACGCCGCCCATCCCGGTCAGGACGGCGGCAGACTCCGTGGAGAGGCTCAAGGAACCGGCGTCAGCCGGCCCTTTCGTTCGATATTCTAGTTCTCGCGGATCACCACCCGGCCGCTCAAGGATTCCATGGAGATGGAGGCACCACCGCCGCCGGTGGTGAAGCGCAGCTCTTTGCCGGGCGCATACTGGGATGTGCGCTCGGCTTCTGGGCCCACAATGTTCTCGATGGCTCCCGAAAATGTTTCAATATCCCATTCGGCGGCGAAATCCCTCGGCGCGAACAAGGTGATATCGCCGCTCACGGTCTCAAAATCGAACTCGCCATTGTCACTGAGATCGGCGGCACACTCGATGGAGCCGGAAATCGACTCAAAACTGCCTTCCTGCAGGCTGGAGCCGGCGGCAACGCTGATATTGCCGCTGATGGTGCTGAGCTCGATGACACTCATCTCCCCATCAACATCGATGGAACCGCTGATGGACTCCAACTCCATCTCGCCGCGCACATCGCTGATCTCGATGATGGCACTGATGGTCTCCACCTCCAGTTCACTGTCGAACGGGACGTGAATGACCAGGTCCGCCTCCGCATCGAGATTTCGCTTGTGACCGCCTTGAGGCAGTTCCACGGAAATATTCAGCCGGTTGCCCTGCTTCTCGACCAGCAACTCTTCCACATCGTCGCCAAGAGTACCCGTGATTTCAACCGTTGAACCCGAATGACCCACGACCCGCACAGAACCCGCAATGTTCTCCACACTGATGCGAGATCCGCTCCCCATATCCACCGACTCATTCACCGTCTGGTCCGCAATCGCGGGGCCGGCCGCCATCAGCAGCAAGGCCATGCCCAGGATCCAGCCCTTCGTCATCTTCGTCTTCATGTTGTCGCTCCTTCTCTCTCAGATATGCTGTTCATTGGTTGATACCTGCTCCTCGCTTCTCCTCTATCTCTCTCAATGCCGCGCTCGCATGTTTGGTTTAAGGCCGGGTCCCGGAGACGGGAGTCAAAGAGCTGTCCGGCGCGCGCCGCTGAGGTTCTGCTCAACCCGGGCGGTCTGTTCCAGCATCCGAATCTGGGTGCGGTAGAGATCCACCAGGCGGTGGGCATTGTCCGAGTTGTCCGGGTCGGCCTCCAGAGCCACCCAGACCTGATCGATGGCGGCACGGATCAGATCCAGGTTGACCTCCACCGTGTCGGCCGCACCTGATGGCAAATTCACCCGGTTAGCTGCAATGGCGTCCAGCAGAGCCCGGGTGGCATCTTGAAAGTCGACTTCGGCCGCACGCAGACCGGCCAGGGGATCGTTGGCGACAGCCACCGTCCCGGCGGCATAGGTGGACCCTGACGGCGCTGCCGGAGAGGCATCGCCGCCGGGCAGGCCACGGCTCATCATCGAACCGATGATCACACCCGCCATGAGCAATCCTGCCGCCATGGCCAGACCCCGATGGGGC
>SMYD01000047.1 GCA_004356015.1 Acidobacteriota bacterium
AACGGTCGCGCACCCTTCTTCGTGGCCTTCTTCACCCCCGCCTTCTTCCGGGCCAACGGTCGCGCACCCTTCTTCGTGGCCTTCTTCACCCCCGCCTTCTTCCGGGCCAACGGTCGCGCACCCTTCTTCGTGGCCTTCTTCCTTGCCGTCGAGCGCACAGCTTTCTTAGTGGTCTTTTTCCTGGCCGCCTTCTTCACCACATTCCCCTCCCGCAAAAATTGGGCCGCCGCCTTGCACCGGCCGGGACCACGTGAAAACCATCCTTATCATGACAGAACCGACGCCCGCTTTGTAGCGCTCCTTGCCCGATGCCGGAGCGCGTGCTAGCTTCGCCGCCCATGCCGGAAATCGTCTGGATCAATGGTCATATCCATCCCCGGGAAGAAGCGGTTATCTCGGTGTTTGACCATGGACTCCTGTATGGTGACTCCATTTATGAGACGGTCCGTACCTCCGGTGGACGCCCGTTCCTTCTCCAGCGCCATCTTGTACGCTTGCGGGCCTCCGCAGCGGCCCTCCATCTCGACCTGAACCGCACCCTGGAGGAGGATCGCCTGGCGGTGGACGAGGCCCTGGCGGCCGCCGCAAACCCTGAATCGATCCTGCGGATCATCGTGACCAGGGGTGAAGGCGATATCGGCTACGGCCGGGATCTCTGCCGGCGACCTGCCACCCTGATCTATGTGCGGCCCATGAAACCCCTCCAGGATCCCGAAACACGGCCGGGGATCAAGGTCGTCATTCTCAGCATCCTGCGCAACGACCCGCGCACCGTCTCCCCGGCCATCAAGTCCGGGAATCTGCTCAACAATATCCTCGGTGCCCACGAAGCCGAAGAGCGCGGCGTCGAGGAGGGGATCATGCTCAACCCGGCCGGCCAGGTGGCCGAGGGGACCATGACCAACCTGTTCATCGTGAAGAACGGTGTGGTCCGCACTCCCCCCCTTGAGGATGGCATCCTCCCCGGCATCACCCGGGGGTTCGTCCTTGAGCTGGCCCGGGAGACCGGGGTGCCGGTTCGGGAAGAAAGTTTTCCGCCGGCGGATCTGCTGGCCGCCGACGAAGCCTTTCTCACCGGGACAACGCGCGCCGTGCAACCCATCCTCAGCGTGGATGATGTCCGCCTGGGAGACGGACGGCGCGGCCCCATCACCTACAGGCTCATGAAGGCCTTCGCCGAAGCCGAAACCCGCCTGGTCGCGGCCGGCGATCACGGCGCCACTTCGTCGTAGCTCACGAAACGGCCCCGCCCATCCTGGCCGAAACGCAGATAGCGGCGTCCACTTCGCCAGTCAGGCAGAACCCACAGCGTCCCCCCACCCACCTGGCGCTCTATCTCGGTATGAAAGTGACCCAGGACAACGCCCTGGCAGCCGTCGGCCACGGCCTGGCGGGTCAAAGTATCCAGATCAGCCATGGGGAGCTGGGCCTTCCGGCGCAGGTTGGTGCCCCGGAGCCGCCGTTCCAGGCCTTCGGCCAGGCGGCGGCCGGCGGAACCGGTCAGCAGGGAAAGCAAGGAGCGCACCGGCAGAGAGCGGGACAGAGCCCTCCAGAACCGGTACGGGAGATCGGCCTTGTTCACCTGATCGCCATGGGTCACCAGAAGGCGGGTCGGTCCGGCCATGGCCGTCATGCAGCCGCTGGTCACCTGGTCGAAGGCATCACCGCTCCAGTTCTCGGCGACAAAGTAATCCCGATTGCCTTCCACATATTCGAAGCGCACGCCGTCGGCCGCGACGTCCCGCATGACATCCATGAGCCGCATCTGGCCGGGACTCATGAACCGGCGCCTGGCGATCCACACGTTGAACAGATCACCGACAATGATGCAGCGGCTTGTGTTGCCCGCCAGGGAACGCAGAAAACGCATGAACACCGGCGCTTCCTCATCACCTTCCACCAGGTGGACATCGGCGACGAAGACCAGATCGGTCACTGGGTCGGGGCGTCGCTCGCGCGCATGAGGTCCGGAGTCGGATTGGGGTGCTGGTCCATCAGCTTTGCGTAGGCCTCGCGGATGAGAAGGTTGGATGCGCGCAGTTCGTTCATCCGGGATTTGCCCTCTTCCGTGCGCAGGCTGCGCATGTAGCTGGATTCCTGGAGAGCTCTCAAGAGGACGAGATTGAGTTCCTTCATGCCCTTCTCCAGCTCCTCCACCGATGCCGTCTCGGCCCTGGCGACAACGTCGGCAGTCGCACTCAAGACCTCTTGCTGCCGTTGACGGATATTATTGAAGTTGGCCTCTATCTCGGCCGGGCTCTTGCCCGTGACATCCCCTGCCTCTTCCGGCTCCGCTTCACCAGGGCCACAGGCGACCGCCAGGACGGCAATACATAAGGTCAACACGGCGAATTTTCTCATGGACCACATGGTACCAGAGGGCCGGCTGACCATCAACGCGGCCACGGTTCACCGGCCCTGTACGCCGACGCGAAGGCCGCCAGGCTGCCGGCGCCGATGGCCTGGCGGATTCCCGCCATGAGACGCTGATAATGGGTGAGATTGTGGAGCGTGTTCAGGCGGAGGCCATAGATCTCCCGGCTGACCAGGAGATGCCGCAGATAGGCGCGGCTGTACTCACGACACGCCGGACAGGGGCAGTCCTCTTCAACCGGCCGCGGGTCTTCCCGCCAGGCGCTGTTGCGCAGATTCAGGCGTCCACCCCGGACAAAAAGGGTGCCGTTGCGCGCATTCCGGGTCGGCATGACGCAATCGAAGAGATCGATGCCATGACCCACCATTTCAAGAAGATCGTCGGGGGTCCCCATGCCCATGAGATAGCGGGGGCGATCCGCCGGCAGCAGCGGCGCCGTCGCCTCCACGACTGCGGAAACATGCTCCCGGGCCTCACCCACGCTGACACCGCCTATGGCAAAGCCGTCCAGCGCCAGTGCGCTTGTTGCCTCCGCGGATTGCCGGCGCAGATCGGGGAAGATGCCACCCTGGATGATGCCGAACAACGCCCCGCCTCCGCGTCTGGCTTCAAGGCTGCGTCGGGCCCAGGCCAGACTGCGCTCCATGGCCGCTGCAGCCGCCGATCGATCCGACGGCTCGCCGGTACACTCGTCCAGGACCATCATGATGTCGCTGCCCAGATCTTCCTGGGCCTGGATGCTGCTCTCAGGCGTCAGTTCCATGAGACTGCCATCCACATGGGAGCGGAACACCACACCCTGATCCGTGATCTTGGACAACGCTGCCAGGCTGAACACCTGGAAACCACCGGAGTCGGTGAGTATGGGACCATCCCAGCCGGAGAATGTGTGCAGGCCGCCCAGCCGGCGCACCACCTGGGAACCGGGGCGCACCATCAAGTGATACGTGTTGGCCAGGATCATGCGCGCGCCGGAGGTCCGGACCTCCGCCGGGGAGACGGCCTTCACGGTGGCGGCGGTTCCCACGGGCATGAAAGCGGGCGTGGCCAGATCACCCCTTGGTGTCACCAGGGTGGCCGTGCGCGCGCCGGTGTCGCCGCCGGCATGCACCTGGAAGCTGAAGCCTTCCTTCATGCCGGACTGGCGGGTGATGGCGCCACGAACATGGCGTCACCGTAGGAATAAAAACGATAACCAGAGGCCATGGCCTCCCGGTAAGCGTCCAGGACCCGCTCACGGCCACCCATGGCACTCACCAGCATGAGCAGACTGGAACGCGGCAGGTGAAAATTGGTGAGCAATCCATCCACGATCTTGAAGCGGTAGCCCGGCAGGATGAACAGTTCACAGAGGCCGGCGCCCGGGCTCACCACGCCGGCGGAATTGCTTCGGCTCTCCAGGGTCCGCACCACCGTGGTGCCGCAGGCAATGACCCGCCCGCCGCGAGCCCGGGTGGCCGCCACGGCGGCGGCGGTGGCGGGAGGCAGAACAAACTGCTCCGGGTCGAGCCGGTGGTCTTCGGCACGGGAAGCCGTCACCGGCCGGAACGTTCCCGGACCAACGTGCAGGGTCACCCAGGCGGTTTCCACACCGCCCGCGGCAAGACGGTCCAGGAGAGCCCGGGTGAAATGGAGCCCGGCGGTGGGCGCTGCCACTGCACCCTCGCGGCGGGCGAAGACCGTCTGGTAGCGTACTCTGTCCTGCGCTGCCCGGGGGTCGCCAGCCTTCCTCTTGATGTAGGGAGGCAACGGCACCGACCCATGCCGGGCAAGCAGCCGCGCGGGATGCTGGCCGGTGAACAGCAGACGGGCGCGCCCGTCGCCATGATCGACCAGCACCCGGGCGGTGGCGTCATCAGGCAGGAGCAGGGATTCGCCTGGCTTCGGCCGCCGGGAAGCGCGCAGAAAACAGTCCCGTTCCCACTGCTTCTCCTCCGGGGCGCCTTCCTGTTCTTCCCTCCCCTGCAGGACAAAAATTTCCACCTGCCCACCGCTGGGCCGGCGGCCCTGCAGGCGCGCCGGCACGACCCGGGTATCGTTGAGCACAAGGAGGTCCCCGGGCTCAAGCAGGTCCGGGAGGTCCTTGAACACATGATGACTGAGGGGCCCCGGCTCCCGCGGCAGGAGCAGCAGCCGCGCGGAGTCGCGGCGAGATAGCGGTTCCTGGGCAATCCGCTCCGGCGGCAGCGAATAGTCGAAGAGCCTCACGTCCATGGTCAGGTGCGGCGCAGGCGGTCCAGGAACGCCGTCAGAACAGCAGTCCGGCGGACCCTGGCGGCGTCGCCGCCACCGGGAGCGGCCGCCGCCGGCCCCGGGCCCGCATCTCCCGGCATCTCCACATGAGGGGCATACCGGATGGGATCGGGCAGCCCGGCGGCGGCAAAGCCACGCAGGCGCTGGACACAGGAGTCGCAGCGGCCACAGGCACGGGCTTCGTCCCTGTAGCAGGACCAGGTGAGGTGGAACGGAGTCCCCAGTTCCTGTCCCCGGCGAACGATCTCGGCCTTGCTCAAGTCAATCACCGGCATCACCAGTTGAATGCGGCTCCCTGGACGCGTCCCCAGGCGCACGGCCTCCTGGAAGGCGGCGTAGAACGCCCTGGTGCAATCGGGATAGCCCGATGAATCCTCTTCCACCGCACCGATGACCACCAGGTGAGCGCCCAGAACCTCCGCCCACGAGACGGCCATGGCCAGGAGATGGGCGTTGCGGAACGGCACATAGGTGGCCGGTATCCCGGTGCGGGCCGGATCGGCATCGGCCACCTGCAACCCGGGGTCCGTCAGGGACGAACCTCCCAGGGCGCCCAGTTGTGACATATCCATCACGCGCCGGTTCACGGCACCGAGAAACTGGGAAAGGGCACCGAAACAAACTCTTTCCCGATTGGCGGTGCGCTGCCCGTAAGTGCCGTGGAGGCAGGCCAGACGGTGGGTCCTGGCCGTCATGGTGGCAGCCACGGCTGAATCCATTCCCCCCGAAAGGAGCACCACCGCCAGAGGTTTCTCCTCCGCGGCGGGCATTCACACTCCCCTTTCGGCCGCCGGCCACAGGATGCGATGGAGTTGCAGATTCAGTCGGACCGGCAGGCGGTCTTCCAGAATCCAGCCGGCCAGGAGCGCCGGATCGAGCAAGCCCTGAGCCGGCGAAAACAGAACCGTACAGATCCGGGACAGCTTGCGCCCCTGAGGCCGCCGCCGGGCCAGCACCTCCCGTGCCCAGAGATAATCCTCACGGGACGTCAGCACGAACTTCACCTCATCAGAAGAGCGCAAGAGTTCCAGGTTTTCCCAGCGATTGTGTTTCTCCATACCACTGCCGGGCGTCTTCAGATCCAGGATCACCGTGGCGGCTGCAGCCGCCGGCACCACGGAAACGTGCCCGCCGGTCTCCACCATGACCGTTGCCCCCAGGGCGGCAAGAGCTTCGATGAGGGGGGTGACATTCTTCTGTTCCAGCGGCTCACCACCTGTGATCAGAACCAGATCGGCGCCCAGTTCGCACACTCGTGTCACGATTTCGCTCACCGCCAGGCTGTCGCCGCCGCTGAAGGCGTAGGTGGTGTCGCAGTAGCCACAACGCAGCCCGCAGCCGGTGAGGCGAACGAGGGTGCAAGGTGTCCCGGCCCGGGTGCTCTCTCCCTGCAGGCTGCGATAGATCTCGCTGATGACCAGGGTGGCAACGCTCTGGCCGCCCCCGCGACCGGTCTCATTCGCGGCCACCCGGCTGCCGGCGAGCACACCGCTCATGGCCTGTCGCCACCGGCCAGAGAACGCAGGATCCCCAGGTTCACCACATCCTCGGCCAGATCCTCCCCCTTGGGAGTTTCCAGGACCATGGGCAGATCGCGGGTGCGAGGGTCGTTGACCAGATGCCAGAACGGGAGCAGTCCCATCTCGCCCTGGCCGAGGCCGGCGTGACGATCCACGCGGCAGCCGAGCCCTTTTTTTGAATCGTTGACATGAACGCAGGCCAGGCGGTCCAGGCCCACCCGTTCATCGAACGCCTCCAGGGTCTCGTTCCAGCCCTCGTCGGTGTGAATGGGATAGCCGGCGGCAAAAACGTGGCAGGTGTCAAAGCAGACCGCGGCCCGCTGGGGATTGTTCAGGCCCGCGAGGATGTCCCGGAGGTGCTCGAAACGGTGGCCCAGAGTGGTGCCCTGCCCTGCATGGGTCTCGAGAGCCGTGGTCACAGGGCAATCAGAGGTCTCGGAGTGTGCCCGGTTCAGAGCCCGGGAGATGCGTTTGAGACCGGCCCCCTCCCCTGTGTTCTTGTGAGCACCCGGATGCAGGACCAGGACTGGCACGCCCAGATCGGCGCAGCGGCGAATCTCCAGGATGAACGCCTTGACCGATTTCTCCCACAACTCTTCATCCGGACTGGCCAGATTGATGAGATAGGAATCGTGGGCCACCACGAATCCGATGGGACTCTCCTCCACGGCAGCGCGGAAAGCCGCCATC
Organism: Acidobacteriota bacterium; assembly: GCA_004356015.1. Lineage (GTDB taxonomy): Bacteria > Acidobacteriota > Polarisedimenticolia > SMYD01 > SMYD01 > SMYD01. The sequence goes on from SMYD01000047.1 coordinate 6,838, forward strand.
TCCTCTTCCCCCAGCTCTCGAGCCTTCCACTGGTTGGAGGACTTGGTGAAGATCTGCAGCGCCGTGCAGTCCACTCGCAATCCCCGCTCCACCGCCCGGGGCAGACCGCCGGCGATACTCATATGGGCTCCCAGCAGAGGCCTGCCGTTCTTGCTGGCACGAGTGAGTTTCACTTTTTGCTGTCGGTGACCATCTTGGCCAGCACCGTATGCTCCTCGTCCAGCCAGACGCGCTTGGGGTTGCTCGGCAGCTTTGCCTTGAAGGTGAAATCGGGTGAGCTCACGGCCTGGCGCTGGATGGACGGCTGCTTGCCCCCCAGGTCGTAGTAGACCGGAACCACCAGTTGCTTCCAGTTATCCTCGTCCTGGACGATGCGGCCGGTGAGGAGATAACCGCCGTCTTCGCTGCGCTGGGTGGAATAGGAAAACTTCACCGTCGGTATCTCAGCCGTGTAAAACCACTGATCGAAGAACCAGCCCAGGGGAATGCCCGCGACCTCTTCCATATCGGTCTTGAGCATCTGGGTGGTCACCATGCCACCGCTGTGGGCTTCCAGGAACGCTCTCATTCCCTCCAGGAATTTGTCCGGCCCCAGGAGGGTGCGAATCATATGGACCACGTAGGCGCCCTTGTTGTAGATGAGATTGGTCCGATAGTCCCCGGCGAAGACCGCGGACGGCGCGGACGCGTAAATGGCTCCGGCGATGGGGAAACCCGAACGCTCGCCCATCTTGGCGCCGTCAAGCCAGCGCTTGAGCTTCTCCTGGAACTTCTTGGATCCGTCAATCTGATCGACATAAATGGCTGAGGCATATTCGGCGAACGCCTCTGAGAGCCACACGTCTTCATCTCGGCCCCAGAGAACTTCATGACCGAACCACTGGTGCGCCATCTCATGAGCGAAGAAATCGTGGAAATAAGGACCCCGTGCGGAGCGCGTCATGAGCTCCGCCGCCAGACCTGCGGACACGAAGGCTTCTCCGGTGAGAAAGAGCAATCCAGGTGGTGCCTGGCCGAAACCCACCCCCACCGCCATCTGGGTGATATCAAGGCGGTCATAGGGGTAGGGGCCGAAGAACTCCTCGAACAGCTTGAGAATAGCCATGGCCTCCTTGCTCACCGCTTTCATCTTGGTGGTGCCCCGCAGACGTCCCAGGGGCGTGGCATGGACTCCCACGGTGATCTCCCGCCCGGTCTTCTCACTCTTGTAAATGTCCTCCCGGCTGGAAAATCTCCCGAAGATGAAACTGGGGAAAGCCACCTCCTGATCCATCACCCAACGCGTGACCTGCATGCCTTTTTCTTCTCTGGTTTCCACCAGCCTGCCCGAGGCGATGGCGCTGAGAGGGCTCTTGACCCGGATGGTCCAGTCGATGGCGTACTTCCCCCCCAGGTAACCGTGCTGGGGAAACCATGGATAGGTATTGATGATGTTCCATGAGTAGTCGGTCAGTTGGATGATGGTCTTCTCATCGGCCTGGAAACGCAGGGTCGTCTCCTGCCCGGGCGCCAGGGGCTCGGACATGCGCACCAGCACGGAGTTCCTCTTGTGGACGAACGGCAACTCGTGGCCTTCGGCATCCTGTACCGATTTGAGGGTCACCGGGCGGCCGCCCTTTTCCCACCAGCCGTAGCCAAGGTTGTTGACCAGAGCAAACGGCACCACGCTCAACTCCTCGGCAAGGGGCACGAAGGTCACCTTGGCGTCGATGCTGAAGATGATGGTGGTGGGGATATCGATGGTCATCTCGATCTTGCTGATGTCCAGCAACGGCTTCTGATCCAGGAGCAGGTCCGCGTCCCAGCGCCCTTTGTTGTCGTAATCTTCCGCAAGATCAAACGCGGTCCAGGTGAAGACGCGCTGGTTGACTCCGGCGCCCTGGCTCGGATGCGTCCCTATCCAGACCTCCTGCCCGCTGGAGTGGGCAAGGGAGTAGGTCAACCACTCGGAGCCGATCTTGAGCTCCGCCAGGAAAAAGGAAAACCGATCGATGCCGGTGAACTCCTGCAGGATGAAATCCCGCTCCATGTTGGCACCGTCGACGTAGAACGCTTCCTTGTTCCGTTTCTTGAAGCTGTCCTCTGCCGTGCCGGCATCCGCATCACCGTCCGCCATCAATCCCGCCAGTTCTTCATCCAGGCCGTCGGTGAAGCGGAAGAAGACCTCCGTGAACCGCGCCTGGAAAATGTCGAACTTCTTTTCACCAGAGGCAGGTTGCAGGATCACGTCGGCCGGCATCTTGCCCGGGAAGTTGACACCGGAATTTTTGCCGCTGAGAGTCGCCTTGAGCATGTTGACCCCGGCGATGCCGTTGGCCCGCATGGAAACAACTCCGTCACCCACGAAATGCGCCCCGGTGACCCGGCCCAGGAGTGGCTGGGCAAACCAGAGGCGGCCGGATTTGAGTTCGATTTCCAGGCCATCCCGCTCGATCTTGACGTTCTCAACCGCGGCGGAGCGCGTGCTGTCCAACCCAAGACTGAAGAACGCGTCGAAGACACGGGCAAGTTCGGCGTCTTCCGCTGCCCCTGCCACTGGTGTCAAGACAACCATCACCACCAGAAGCAGACCCAGAGCAGGCGAGAGAATCAAAGAATACAAGCGGTTCCACGGGCCTTGCAGCATGCGGCACATTTGAGTCCTCCCCGTGACCCCGGAGGGCCGGGTGATGATGGGTGCGGCAAAGTCATTCTATCGGCCGCCGCGCCGGGGCCGCAAGCGGCCCTCAGGATGACGATCGCTGGAACAGGTCATCGATTTCCCGCCGGTAAAGGCGGAGAACCGCGGCCCGGCGGACTTTGAGGGTTGGCGTCAGGGTGCCGTCGTCCACCGAGAATTCACGGGGCAGCAGATGAACCTTCTTGACCACTTCGGCCGGGCGGCAACCACTCCCCGAGCCGGCGCGCCTGGCCACCTGACGGCGCATGAGGTTCTGAATCTCAGGGTCGTCGACCAGGGCGGCGGGTGCGAGGTCAGGGCGCCCGTGGCGCCGCGCCCAGGAGCGCAGTTCGGCAAAGGCGGGCACCACCAGGACGGCCAGATAGTCCCGATCCTGCCCCACGGCCATGACCTGGTCCACGTAGCGGCTGGACTTGATGCGTTCCTCGATGAGTTCGGGTTCCACATTCTCCCCGTTGGCGAGGACGATGGTGTCCTTGAGACGGCCGGTGAGGACCAGATCGCCACTGGCCAGAAACCGGCCCAGATCGCCCGTATCGAACCATCCCTCCCGGTCCAGGACGGCGGCAGTGGCCTCCGGATCCCGGTAATACCCGCGCATCACCTGGGGTCCGCGCACCAGAATCCGTCCCTGCCGGCCGGCCGGCCGGTCCCCACCCTTCTCATCCACGATTCGCACCTCGGTGCCGGGCAGAGGACGCCCCACCGTGCCGGGAAGGTTGTGCGAGAACCGCCGGCAGGTCAGGACGGGCGAGGTCTCGGTCAGGCCATAACCGTTGAGCAGGCGCAGGCCCACGACCTCGAAGAAGAGATCCAGGTCCATGGAAAGGGTGGCGCCCCCGGAAAGGGCGCCCCGCAAGCGGCCGCCTGTGGCGGCGCGCACCCGGCGAAAGACCAGGCGCCGGGTCACCAGGTGCAGGATCGGCGTGAACGCCAGGTATTCCAGGAGCGCCCGCAGCTTGCCGGGGCGCTGAGGGCCGTTTCCCGGGGCAGGTTCGCCGGCCAGGACGCGGCGGGCCAGAACCGCCCGGGTGCCGGCGCTCCAGGCTGCCAGGGCCAGGCGCCGGCGCAGGGGCGGCGCCTCGGCGATGGCGGCCATGGCCCGCTCATGAATGCCGGCCCAGAGCCGGGGCACGGAAGCAAAAAAACCGGGCCGCACCTGGCGCAGATCGTCCTTGAGAGTGCGCAGGGAGGAGTAGACAATCTCCGCCCCGGCTCCCAGGCCGGCATACTCCACGGTCCGTTCGTACATGTGCCAGCTCGGGAGAATGGAGAGCAGGCTCTCTCCTTCCGGAATCTTGATGATGGTCAGGATGGCGGCGATGTTGGACAGGATGTTGCCGTGGGTCAGCATGACGCCCTTGGGACGACCGGTGGTCCCTGACGTGTACACGATGGTCGCCAGGTCGCCCCTGCCCACATTCGGCGCCGGGAAGCCTTCCGGGAGCCGCCCCTGGTCCAGGGCCGTTCGCCCTGCTTCCGACAGTTCGCTGAAGCTTCGGACTGTATGCCGGGGGTCCCGGCCATCGGAGAGGTCCACCACTTCCACCAGGCCGGGGAGATGGCGGCGCATCCTCGAAACCCGTGCCAGCTCCTCGGGTCCTGCCACGAGAATGAACCGGCAACCGGCATGGGCAAGGGTCATGGCCAGTTCTTCACCGGTCAGCCGGGAGGAACAGGGCACATCCGCCGCGCCGCAGGCCAGGATGGCCAGGTCGGCCAGCAACCACCGATCCCAGTTCTCGGAAATGAGACCGACCCGGTCGCCGCGCCGGACGCCCAGCAGGGTCAGCCCGGCAGCAAAACAGCGCACCTGTTCAGCCGCCTCCCGGTAGGTGATAGAGGAGAAGCCACTTCCCTGGCGCCGGCGCTGAACCGGGAGGGAGGCATGGGCGGCGGCGCTGGCGAAGAAAAAATCAGACAGGTTCTCGGCTCGCAGAGCAGCAGGCGCCAGCATCACCTATCCAGTCTACAGCCTCTTGACGGCCCGAGAAGTGACCGGTACGGTCGACCCATGCGCATTTCGTACTCTTTAGGCGCATCCGCCATGGCAGTCGCCCTCTGGGCCTGCGCGGCGGCGCCGGCTCCCTCCCACTCCGCCCCGGAGGGACGTGAATCCATACCTCGCCTTCCCCTCCTGCGCGCCGGGCGGAGTCTCCATTTTCGCGGCTACAGCAAGACCGACATCTCGCAACCGAACCTGGCGCCCGCTCCGCAGGTGGGTTATCTCCTCTCCCGGCTGCTCATCAAGGAAGTGGACGGGCACGGGGGGTTCACCCTGGAAGAGGAGAACGCCCTCTACTCGGCGGAGGGGAATTCTCTCAGCCGCCTGGGAACGCCTCGCGACCGGCGCACTCGCCTCATCCATATCAATCCGGCAGAGGGCCGGGTCAGGATGGAGCCCCAGATAACCCGCCCGCCCGCGGACTCGCGCAACCGCGCCCGCGCCCTCACGGTGCGGACCACGGACGATGGTCTTGGTCTCAACGCCGCCGCACGCAGCGCTGCCGGGCTGGCCTCCCTGGTCCTGCCGCCGGCCACCTTTGCCGCCCTGGCGGCGGGCGAGACGGTCGTTCATGACTTCGACTTCTGGCTGGTGAAAGACTCCCCGGGAGAGGATCTCGGCATCGTGGCGGCGGAGCCTCAGCCGGCCGCGCCGCCGGCGGACGCCCGAGGCCGGGTACGGGGGCACACCGAGTACCGGCCTCTGGGACGGGAACCGTTCAGGGTGACCTGGCGCCAAACCCTTCCCCCCGCCGACGTCGCCATGGAGGCACCGGTGCAGCAGCCCGATGAGCAGGTCGAACTGTCGGCCCTCGCGGTGGCTGTGAAGATGGATCTGACGGTGGAGTGGCGCCCGGGACCGGACGGGAAGCGGGCCCGGGGACTGGCCCGCCATGACCGGATGACATGGACCATCCTGGACTCGGTGGACGAGCCCTTGATCCTCGCCAGCGACGGGACCCTGGAACTGGAAATCGGCGAAGGTGCTGGTTCCAGCAGCCGGAAAGCCTACATGTTCCGCCGTCTCGACCGGGTTGAAGAGGGTTCACCTTGACGTTGCGACAGCACCACCGTAGACTTTTTCCTGTTCCCGCCCCCCTCGAACATGTGGAGTGACAGGATGAAAAGCCGTCTGAAGACCGTTCGCACCCTGGCCCTGACTGTCTTTCTGGGCGCTGCCGTCTGCCTGGCGCCGGTTCATGGGGAGGGCGAGAAAGCCTCCGGGGAAGACAAGCAACCGGCCGACGCCGAGACGTCCCGCATAGAGGGCACGGACCTGTTTCTAGCCCCCGCCGAGGTCACGGCCGAAGCCCTGCGCCACTCCGGCAGGATCGTGTCCCAGACCGGCGACCTCAACATCCAGGTCGAGAATCAGTTTTTCGATGAATTCCCGGGCTACGACATGGATAACCTGAGCGACGGACAGAGGGACTGGCTCCTGAAGAGGGCCAACGGTGTCTACTGCACGTGCGGATGCCGTGGCGACACGGTGGCACGCTGTGTCGTCCTGGATCCCACCTGCCAGACGGCCCGCAACATGCTGGACAAGATACTGGCGCGCGCGGGCCAGCTCAGCAAGGAGGAACTGGACGCGGCCAGGATTGCCGCCAAGGCCTCCGCCGCCGAGAATCCAGCCAGGCCGGCACCGTCCAACTGAAGACGCACCGGGGCGCGAACTACCTTCCCCGGACGGCGGAGATGCCGCGCCACCGGCTCTCTCGCCCCTGCCAGAGATGGTAGGATCCCGCTTCCTGTGACGAACCACAGAAGAAGTCAGGGAGCTACCCATGAGCGCGATTGACACCGTCCATATCCGGAACGTGGGATTCATCGGGCACGGTTCCTGTGGCAAGACCACCGTGACCTCCGCGCTGCTCTATACCGGCGGGGCCGTAAAGCGCCTGGGCCACGTGGACGACGGCAGTGCTGTCACCGACTCCGATCCTGAAGAGATCGAGCGCAAGATGTCCATCGCCGTCGCCCTGGCCCATTTCCCATGGGATGGCAGGAAGATCAACATTCTTGACCTTCCAGGCGCCGCCGGCTTCGTCCACGAGGCCAAGGCCGCCCTCAAAGTTGTCGATACGGCCATCTCCGTCATCTGCGGCGTGGCGGGAGTCGAGGTCCAGACCGAGAAGACCTGGCGCTTCGCCACTGACCACGGCCTGGCCCAGGCCGTGGTGATCAACAAGCTGGACAGGGAGCGATCCGATTTTGACCGGGTACTGGCCAACCTGCAGGACAAGTTCGGCCGGAAAGTCGTCGCCTTTCACCTGCCCGTGGGGGCGGAAGACGAGTTCAGCGGCGTGATCGATCTGGTCACCATGAAGGCCTACACCTACAGCGACGACTCCGGCAAGGGCGAAGAGGGTGACATCCCCCCGGCCTTGAACGAGAAAGCCCAGTCGGCGCGGGAGACTCTCATGGAAGCGATCGCCGAGGTCGACGACCACCTCATGGAGTGTTTCTTCGAGAACGGCGAGTTGACGCCCGACGAGATGACCGAAGGATTACGCCGGGGAATCCGGGAACGCAAGATCGTTCCGGTCCTGGCGGCGTCGGCCCTCAAGAGCATAGGAAGCGACCGCCTGGCCGGGTTCGTCGCCTCCCTGCTGCCCGACCCCGCCGGCCTCGGCGAGGCCAGGGGCACCGTCCCTGGCGGCCAGGAAGAGAGCACGCGGCCGGTGGACAGCCAGGAGCCCCTCTCCCTCTTCGTGTTCAAGACCCTGGCGGACCCCTTCTCCGGACGGATCAGCCTCATGCGGGTCATGTCGGGAACCGCAAGGCTGGATGGCCCGGTGCACAATTTCTCCAGAGACAGCAACGAGAAGCTGTCCAACATGTCCCTGATGCAGGGGAAGGACCTGAGCAAGGTGCAGGAACTGAGGGCAGGCGATCTGGGCTGCCTGACCAAGCTCAAGGACACCATCACCGGCAACACTCTGGGCGACGCGGCGGCACCCATCATCTACGCCCCGGTCGAGCCGCCTGAAGCCGCCATCTCCTTCGCCATCGAACCCAGGAGCCGTGGTGACGAGGACAAGCTGAGCAACGCCATGGCCAGGATCATCGAAGAAGACCCGGCGCTCTGCCACTCCCGGGATCCCCGAACCCACGAGATCCTGCTTTCAGGCACCGGCATCACGCATGTGGAAGTGGCCCTCGCCAAGATGAAGAAAAAATTCGGTGTCGATTGCCTTCTCAGGCCGCCCAAGGTCCCCTACCTGGAGACCATCAAGAAGAGGGCGGAAGCCACTGCGCGCCACAAGAAGCAGACCGGCGGCCACGGCCAGTTCGCCGAGTGCAGGATCGCGGTGGAGCCCCTGGAGTCCGGCGCCGGGTACGAGTTCGTGGACAAGATCTTCGGCGGATCCATTTCCCAGGGCTACAGGCCGGCCGTGAACAAGGGTGTCCAGGAGGCCTCCGCCCGCGGCGTGATCGCCGGCTACCCTCTCTCGGATTTCCGCGTGACCCTGCTGGACGGCAAGGAGCACCCGGTGGACAGCTCCGAGATGGCGTTCAAGATCGCTGCCTCCATGGCCTTCAGAGAATGCATGAAAACGGCCCAGCCCATCCTCATGGAACCCATCATGGAGGTCGAGGTGGCCATCTCCGAGGAGTTCATGGGCGACATCATGGGCGACATGAACTCACGCCGGGGCCGCGTGCAGGGCATGGACAACAGCGGCGAGAACCAGGTCATCAAGGCCCAGGTGCCCATGGCGGAGATGCTCACCTACTCCCAGACGCTCAAATCGATCACCGGCGGCCGTGGCAGCTTTCACATGACCCTGAATCACTACGAACAGGTCCCGGCCCACATCCAGAAGAAACTGTTGGCCGAGTTGGCCAAAGAGAAGGAAGGGGCGAGTTAGAGGTGGGTGATGCGCCACCAGTTCTCTGGATTGAAGAGGCTGCCGACCATATCGGCCAGGTCGTCACCCTGCGTGGATGGGTCGACCAGAAGCGTTCATCGGGGAAGATCCGCTTTCTGATCCTGCGGGATGGCACCGGCTACATCCAGGGCGTGGCCTCCATCCAGGACCTGCCTGCAAGAGACTGGGAGAATCTCGACCGTCTCACCCAGGAATCGTCGGTGCGGATCACCGGTGAAGTGCGCGCCGACAAGCGCGCTGCCGGCGGCTGCGAATTGACCCTGGCCCGGGTCGAACCTCTGTCCATCGCGCCCGAATTCCCCATTCAGCCCAAGAAACACGGGCCCGAGTTTCTTCTGGACAACCGCCACCTCTGGCTGCGCTCGCGCCGGCAGCATGCCATCATGCGCATCCGCAGCGAGGTGGTCCGCGCCTGCCGCGACTATTTTCTCACCCGGGGCTACACCCTCATCGACGCGCCCATCTTCACGCCGACCGCCTGCGAAGGAACCTCGACCCTCTTCGAGACCGACTACTTCGGCCGGAAAGCCTATCTGACCCAGTCGGGGCAACTCTATCTGGAGCCTGCCTGCATGGCTCTGGGCAAGGTCTTCTGTTTCGGCCCCACGTTCCGCGCCGAGAAATCCAAGACCCGCCACCACCTCACTGAATTCTGGATGCTGGAGCCGGAGGTCGCGTTCATGGAACTGGACGGACTGCTGGACCTGGCGGAGGACTTCATCGCCACCGTCATGGCCCGCGTCCTGGAATCCCGTGGCGAAGAATTGAAGACCCTGGAGCGGGACATCAGCCGCCTGGAGAAGATCACGCCGCCGTTCCCGCGCATGCGCTACGACGAGGCAGCGCGCATCCTGGCAGAGAAGTCAAAAGAGAGACCGGATCTGGCTTTCACCTATGGTGACGATTTCGGCGCTCCTCATGAAGCCGCCCTGACCGAAGACCAGGACAAGCCGCTTCTGGTGACTCACTACCCGGCCGCGGTGAAGGCCTTCTACATGCAGCCGGCGGCGGACGCCCCGGACAAGGCGCTCTGCGTGGATGTCCTGGCTCCGGAAGGCTATGGCGAGATCATCGGTGGCTCACAGCGCATCCATGACCTGGAGCTGCTGGAGACGCGCATCCGGGACCACGATCTGCCCCGGGAAGCCTTCAACTGGTACCTGGATATTCGCCGTTACGGCAGCGTGCCCCACTCGGGCTTCGGTATGGGGCTTGAGAGGTTCGTGGCCTGGGTGAGCGGTGTTCACCATCTGCGGGAGACCATCCCCTACCCGCGCATGATCCACCGCCTGACCCCCTGACCCGGCGCCTGAGGCCGCTCACAGGGAGAGGCCGACCGCCGCCGCCGTATCCAGAAACCAGACCGCCCGCCGGGCTCGCCGCACCAGGCGCGCCGCCGGCAGCAGATCGTCTTTCCCCTGCAGAACCTGTCGCACCACGCCGGCCTTGGCTCCTCCCTGCACCAGGAAGACAAGGCACCGGGCGGCGTCCAGAACCGGCAGGGTCAGGGTCAGACGGGGCACCTGAGGCGACCCTCCCGCCGGCGCGGCGGGGCCGGCGACGGGCACCACCCAGCGGGACCGTTCCGCCAGGGCCGGTGAACCGGGGAACAGGGAGGCGGTGTGGCCATCCTCGCCGAGACCGAGGATGCAGAGGTCCACAACCGGCACACCCAGGCACCGGGCCGGTGCGACCCTGTCCAGCGTGTGAGCATAGGCTGCGGCAAGCCGGCCGGGGGCCGGCAGAGGGTTCTCAGCCGGTATCATGGGCAGCAGAGGCACCCGCCCTCCCCACGCCCGCCGGATCATGGCCCCATTACTGCGCGGGTCGCCGGCCGACACAAGACGCTCGTCCACCTGCAGCAGAGCCAGTGAGGCGGCATCCGGCCGATACCCGGCCAGGCAACGGTAGGTCATCTCCGGGGTGCTGCCCCCGGAGAGAGCCAGCACCGCCTGTCCATTCCGGATGATGGCCGTAGAGATCCGCGCATCCAGAAAAGCTGCGGCGCGCCGGGCCAGGTCCACGGCGCTGCCTGCCACCACCACCGTCTCGCCCGCCGCCGTGAGACGCGCTCCCGGTGGCAGAGTCATGGCCGGCCGCCACCGCTCCCGCCGCACTGCGCCCGCCACAGCTTCGCCAGTTCCCCGGCCAGGGCCAGGGCCGCAGCGAAGACCGGATCGGCCCGGGGAAACTCCAGTTCCCGCGCCAGCAACTGCGCGGTGCCGGTGACCCCGGGCTGTCCTGGCCATCGCCACAGGGGCTGGCCCGGCAGGTTCAATTCCGCCCATGGCGCCTCTCCCGGCCCGATGCGAGCGGTGGCCGGCGCGTGTCCATGGTCACCCATGACCAGGGAGAGGCTGGGGTCGCCTTCCCCGCCCCGCTGCACCCTCACCCTCACCACGTGAGTGCCGGCGTCCATCTCAAGACTCAGATCGTCGCCACTGGCGTGGACCGTTGCCGGGCGCGGCCGCCAGCCCAGGCGCGTCGCCAGCCAGGCGGCCAGGTAAAGGGCCTGACCCCTTCCCGGATGTCCGGACCGGGTGCCCCATCTCAGGTCAAGGCTTTGAACCGCGGTCAGGAGCGGCCGCCGGGCGGCCGGGTCGAACAGAGACGCCGTGGCTTCCCGCCAGCGGGTCAGCCGCCGCCAGGCCAGGTCGCCCGGCGCCGCCCCGTCCCCGGCGCCGCCGCTGAACGCCGCCAGATCCACAAGGGTCTCCAGATCGTCGCCGGCCGACGCCGTATCAAGAATCAGGCGGTCCGCCAGGTCGGCCAGCCGTCCCAGGCGGTGACTGCCGAAAGGAGGCCGCCCCCGCCACCAGAGAAAAACAGGGAGGTCCGCCGCCAGCAGGGCCGCCAGGGTGCCATGAAGGTGGCGCGCCGCCTCACCATCGGCCCTGAGGGTGATCTGCTCGCAGCAGAGTTGTCGTTCACTGCCCGAGGGACGCCTGCAAAAGGCGGAGAGATAGGCCTGGAGATGCGAGGACGGCGCCTCGGGACGGGCATCCACACGGATGACACGGCAGGGATGCTCATGGGTGATGGCCGCCACCAGATCGGTCAGTTCCCGGTCCTCGGGATCGCCGCCAGGGGAAGGGGGAGATTCATCCTGAACGGCCGTCTTCTCCGACATGATGATCAGGTTCAGCACGCAGGCCCTCATCATGCCCCGGCCGCCGCCACCCTCACCCATGTCGCGCCACAAGCGACGGAGTTCCTCCTCCATGGCGGCCACATCCACGGTTCGGCCCGCCGCCAGGGGAAGGGGGGTGTTCACGGGCAGTCCTTGCTCACATCCGCCGCCAGCGGCGGCCGTCGGCCCGCAGCAGGTCATCGGCGGCGGCCGGCCCCCAGGTTCCCGACTCGTAGAATTCCAGTCCTTCCTCGGTCGCATGATCCCAGGCGTCCAGAACCGGCTGCAGCACGCGCCAGGCGGCCTCGACCTCGTCGCGGCGGGTGAAGAGAGTCGAATCACCCAGCATGCAGTCCAGCAAGAGGCGTTCGTAAGCGTTGGGCATCTCCAGCAGACCGAAGGCGCTGCCGTAGCTGAAGTCCATCTCCACCGGGCGCATGCGCAGGCTCGTCCCCGGGCGCTTGGCTTCGAAGCTCAGGGCGATCCCTTCATCGGGCTGGATGCGCAGAGAGATGACATTGGGAACCAGGTCGGCGCGGGCAACACCTCCGAAGAGAAGATGGGGCACCTGGCGGTAGACCACGGAGATCTCGCTGGTCTTGCGCGCCAGCTGCTTGCCGGAGCGCAGATAGAACGGCACTCCCTGCCAGCGCCAGTTGTCCACGTGCAGTTTGAGGGCCGCGTAGGTCGGCGTCACCGAAGCCGGGTGAACGCCACCTGCATCGCGATAGGCCCCGGCCGGGCGCCCCAGCACCTGGCCGGCGACATACTGGCCCCGGACGGCGTGGACCCGGTGCGCCCCCGCGTCCAGAGAGCGCACAGCGCGCAGAACTTTCACCTTCTCATCCCGCACAGCATCAGCCTCGAAGGCAACCGGCGCTTCCATGGCCACCAGGCAGAGAAGCTGCAGGAGATGGTTCTGGAACATATCCCGCAGGACACCCGCCTCCTCGTAATACCCGCCCCGATCGCCGATGCCTATATCTTCCGCCACACTGATCTGAACGTGGTCGATGAACTGCCGATTCCAGGTCGGCTCCAGGAACGCATTGGCGAAGCGGAACACCAGAAGGTTCTGAACCGTCTCTTTTCCCAGGTAGTGATCGATCCGGTAGACCTGCGACTCGTCGAACACCCTGTTGACATCCCGGTTCAGAGCCTGGGCGGAAGCGAGGTCCCGGCCGAACGGCTTCTCGATGATGATACGAGTCCCGGTCCCCGGGCCGGAGCCGAGACCCGCTTCACCCAGCCCGCCGATGATGGGCGCATACATGCTGGGGGGCATGGCGAGATAGAAGACACGATTCCCGCCGGTCCCGCGGATCCGGTCCAGGTCCGCTAGACGGCGAGCCAGTTCCCCATAAACATCCGCGCTCCCCAGGTCGGCACACTGGTACATGAGACCGCCGGCGAAAGCCTTCCACTGGTCCCCGGCAGCCAGTTCCCGGTCGGCGAATTCGGCGACAGCTTCCTGCATGGCCTGGCGAAACTGTTCATCGGACCAGGAGGTGCGGCCAACACCCAGCACGGTGAATTCGGGCGGCAGAAGGCGGCGGGCGGAGAGGCTCGCCAGGGCCGGCATGAGCTTGCGGCGGGACAGATCGCCGCTGGCCCCGAAGATGACCATGATGCAGGGCTCCGCGATGCGCTCCCGGCGCATGCCGAGGCGCAGCGGGTTTTCATCGGGTGCCATGGCCACCGAACTCATCGCGCAAGGCCGCCACCAGCCGCAGTGAGAACGCATCGTGCCGGCGCGAGGCGAAGCGCGCGAACAGGGCCTGAGTGATGGCCGGCGCCGCCACGGAACGTTCGATGGCTTCCTCCACCGTCCAGCGGCCCTCACCCGAATCGGCGACCCAGGCCTCGACACCGGCCAGTTCAGGGTTCTTCTCCAGGGCGGAAGCCACCAGGTCCAGTAGCCAGGAACGGATCACGGACCCATGGCCCCAGAGCCTGGCCACGCCGGGCAGATCCAGCGGGAACGGCCCCTCCTTGAGCAGCTCAAACCCTTCCGCATATCCCTGCATCATGGCGTACTCGATGCCGTTGTGAATCATCTTGGTGTAGTGGCCCGCTCCCACCGGTCCCACACGGGCATATCCCGCCGGCGGCGCCAGTGTCCGGAAGATCGGCTCCACCTGCTGGAACGCCTTCTTGGCGCCCCCCACCATGAGGCAATACCCTTCTTCCAGGCCCCAGATTCCACCTGAGGTACCTGCGTCCAGCAGATGGATCCCCTTGCGCTCCAGCATCCCGGCGCGGAGGAGCGTGTCCTTGTACCGGGAGTTGCCGCCGTCCACGACCAGATCCCCCTCCTGAAGGATCTCACCCAGTTTTTCCAGGGTGATCCGGGTGGGCTCTCCGGCCGGCACCATGACCCAGACGATACGCGGGCCCTGGAGACGGCTGCACAGGTCGTCCAGGTCCGCCGCCGCATGGGCGCCCGTCTCACCGGCGACGGTCGCCACCTGCCCGGCGTCAAGATCCCACACCACCACCTCATGATGGTCGCGGCGCAAACGTTTCACCATGTTGGCGCCCATCTTGCCCAGACCCACCAGACCCAGTTTCATGGCTTCCCTTTCAGCCCAGCAGGTCCCGCGCCCGGGAGACGATATGGCCCGGGACGAACCCGAACTTCTCGAACAGCACAGGCGCCGGCGCCGACGCGCCGAATCGGTCCAGGGCCACACAGGCACCCCTCGCTCCAACCCATCGATCCCATCCCAGGGAGGCCCCCGCCTCCACCGACAGGCGTGCGGTCACCGCGGAGGGTAGAACTTCCTCGCGGTACGACTCGGGTTGCCCGGCGAAGATCTCCCAGCAGGGAAACGACACGACGCGGGTGGGGACTCCCTCACCCTGCAACAGGTCACGGGCCGCCATGACCAGGCCGACTTCGGAGCCCGAGGCCAGGAGAATCAGATCCGGGCTGCCGCCCCTGGCCTCGGCGAGGATATAGGCGCCGCGGGCCAGCCCGGCGGCGGGCGCCTGCCCGGCGCCCGCCTGTAAAGGAAGTTTCTGGCGGCTCAGAACCAGGACGGTGGGACCGTCCCGGCGAGCAAGAGCCACCCGCCAGGCAGCCACCGTCTCATTGGCATCGGCGGGCCGGATGACATGGAGATTGGGCATGGCGCGCAGGGAGGCGAGATGTTCCACCGGCTGGTGGGTGGGGCCGTCCTCCCCCAGCCCGATGGAATCATGGGTGAACACCCAGATCACCGGCAGGCGGGTGAGGGCCGCCATCCTGATGGCGGGGCGGGCGTAATCGGAGAAGATGAGGAAGGTCGCCCCGAAGGGACGGAGGCCGCCATGCAGGCTCATCCCGTTCATGAGAGCGCCCATGGCGTGTTCCCTCACACCGAACCGGAGGACACGGCCGCCGTACTCTCCCGCCGCCACGTCCGAACTATCCGGGATATGGGTGTTGTTGGATCCCGCCAGGTCGGCGGAGCCGCCGACCAGTTCCGGAATCACCGGTGCCAGAGCGGCAAGAACCTTGCCCGAGGCGGCGCGAGAGGCGAGATCGCCCGTCTCCCCGGTGAAGACAGGCAGATGGTCTTCCCAGCCGGCCGGCAGATCGCCGGCCATGCGGCGGCCATATTCGGCAGCGGCGGCGGCGTCATGCTCCCGCATTTCCTCCATCCTGGTCCGCCAGGCGGCGTGCAACGCCGCACCGGCCGCCGCTCTCTCCCTGAGAGGTGCAGCGGCGCCCTCCGGCACCAGAAACCGAGCCTGGGGGTCCCAACCGTAGGCTTCCTTGGCGGCGCGCACCTCATCCTCCCCGAGCGGTGCACCATGGGAGGAAGACTTGCCCTCCTTGGTCGGTGAGCCGAACCCGATGCGGGTGCGAGCTGCGATCATGCTGGGGCGTTGGGTCTCGGCCACGGCGGCTGCCAGCGCCGTGGCCACAGCATGCGGGTCCATACCGTCCACGGCCTGCACATGCCATCCCAGAGCGGCGTAGCGCGCCATCACATCCTCGCTGAAGCTGAGATCCGTCCCGCCGTCGATGGTGACCTTGTTGTCATCATAGATGAGACAGAGGCGATCCAGCCCCAGGTGGCCGGCCAGCGAGGAAGCCTCGGCGGCCACGCCCTCCATGAGGTCGCCGTCGGAAGCCAGCACCCAGGTGCGATGGTCCACGACACGTCGGTCGCTCCTGTTGAACCGGGACGCGAGCATGCGCTCGGAGAGGGCCATCCCCACCGCGTTGCCCACGCCCTGGCCCAGGGGGCCGGTGGTGGCCTCCACGCCGGGAGTCTCGCCACGCTCCGGGTGCCCCGGGGTTCTGGCTCCCCACTGGCGGAAGTTCTTCAGGTCGTCCAGGCTGAGGTCATATCCCGAGAGGTGCAGCAGCCCGTAAAGCAGCAGTGAGGCATGTCCGCAGCTCAGCACAAATCGATCCCGATCCGGCCAGTCAGGGTGCCTGGGGTCGAATTTCAGAAATCGCGACCACAATACATGGCCGACCACCGCCAGGCCCATGGGGGCTCCGGGATGTCCCGAGTTGGCCTTCTGGACCGCGTCCATGGCCAGAGTGCGAAGGGTGTTGATACAGAGTTCATCGGTGTCCGAAAAGGTGAAAGCCATGACCTCAGGTGTCTCCCTCGATGGACTCAAGGTTCCACGAGATCAGATACTCGCACACCGCATCGCCCCTCGCCCGGCAGCGAGGGTGTTGGATGGACACGTCGCGGCCAGCGCACATCTCCACGGCCCGCTCATGCCATCCCATCACGGTCAGACAATCACCATCGGAGAAGGCCTCACTGTTGGACGTGATCAGGCGGCACGAATTCTCCCCCGTCTTCTCATAGGTCCGGGAACCGGTGTCGTAATAGAGCTGGTAGATAGCCGGCGCCCTCGACAGCAGGTGATGGGGATCGCCCGCACGCACAAAAACCTTGTGAACGCCGGCGAGGTTGTACGTGGCCGACCGCCGTCCCAGCTCCATGAAAATGGAACGCCCTTCCTCCCCGAGAACCTGGAGAATGGCCTTCTCAAGCCGTTCTCCCAGGGCAAAGGGATACCACTGGGCGGGCAGCAGCCCGCGCTCGAGAGTGTACCGGTCCTTTTTGGAGAAGCTCCCCAGGACCTGGTCCAGTTGCTCACGCCCGAACTTTTTCTCCACAAAGTCCACGCGCGAGCGCAAAACGCTTCCCTTGACGTTGGCCATGCAGACCTCGATGGAAGCAAACCAGTCTACGGGCGACAAGAGCCCCGTGGGCGGCACCTTACCGGGATCCCGGCGGGCCGGTCAAGCGTCCCGGCCAAAGCCGCTGCTATCATGCGCCAGCGCGCGGGCAGGTACCCTGCAGGCGCCTCGCCCTCCGGGAGACCCATCTTGCCAACTGAAGCCACAACCGGCCGCGGAGAAGGCCGTCTGATCCAGAGCCGGACGGTCCACCGGGGCCGGGTGGTGGAGATCACGGTGGACCGGGTCGAGCTCCCCAACGGCCACCAGGTGGATCTGGATATGGTGCGCCATCCCGGCGCTTCCGCGGTGGTGCCGTTCATCAGTGAAACCGAGATCCTGCTGGTGCGCCAGTACCGCTGGGCCGCCGGCGGTTTCATCTATGAAATTCCCGCCGGAAAACTGGACCACCGAGGAGAAGACCCTCTGGCCTGTGCCCGCCGTGAACTGCTCGAAGAGGTGGGCCAGCACGCCACTGACTTCCAGCCCCTGGGATCCATCGTCACCGCCCCGGGCTTCACCGACGAGGTAATTCACCTCTTTCTGGCGACCGGGCTCGAAGAAGGCCGGCAGAACCTGGAAGAGGATGAAATCCTGGAGATCGTCCGCATGCCCTTCGACCAGGCCATGGACTGGGCCCTGTCCGGACGTATTCGCGATGCCAAGACCCTCTGCGGTCTCTTTCGGGCCCATCTCTTCCGCCAGCAGCGCGTGGAGGCCGGATGAATATCACGCTGCCTCTCTTCCGCCCGTTCCCCCTCCTGCGGGGGACGGCGGCCCAGACCATCAGTGGCGCCCTCCTGCCCGGACCGGCCAGGCGCTCGCTGCCGGCAGGCGAGACCTTCACGGTGGAGGTCGAGCCGGGTGAGCGGGTACTGCTGGAACGCACCGCGGCTCCGGGTCCGCCCCGGGGACGCCTGGTGCTGTTTCATGGGCTGGGCGGCTCCGCCAATTCCCGTTACCTGCGGCTCACTCTTCTGGCCGCCCATGTCCGCGGCTGGGAAGTGGCCCGGGTCAATGCTCGCGGGGCGGGCGGCCATGAACACCTTGCCCGGCGGCTGCCCCATGCCGGGCGCTGGCCCGATCTGGCCCCGATTCTTTCGGCCGATATCTGGACGCCGGCCGCGTTGAAGACACCCCTGGCGGCGGTGGGGTTCTCCCTGGGGGGCTCCATTCTCCTGCGTCATCTGGGCGAGACCGGCACGAGTTCAGGGCTGGATGTCGCCATCGCCGTCAACCCGCCCACCGATCTGACAAGATCCATCATCGAGCTCGAAAAGCCCGCCAACCGGCTTTACCAGGCCTACTACGTCCGCAAGCTCGCGTCCGGACTGCGCCGCATGGCACGGCTGTACCCGGATCTCTACAAGCGCCCCGACCCCCGCCGCCACCGTTCTGTCCGTGCCATCGATGAGGACTACATCGCTCCCGACGCCGGCTATTCCTCGGCGTACGACTACTGGGTCGGAGCATCCGCCATCCGTGCCATGGAGGGCGTACGCACTCCCACACTGGTCATCTCCTCCCAGGACGACCCGTTTGTGCCGGCGGACATGTTGCGCCGGGACATCCAGGGACGGCCGTTTCTGCAACTGGCCCTGGTGCCCCGGGGTGGCCACATGGGCTACCTGGAATGGTCCCGGGGACGCCTCAGGTTCTGGGCCGGCGACACCGCCATCGAGGCGCTGGAAGAACACCTGCGCAAGACACAGATCCATCTGCGCAGAGCCGTTTCGGTGACGGGGTGAGCCATGGAGACAAGGGGCCGGTGAAGGTCGGCATCGTCTCGCTGGGTTGTCCCAAGAACACAGTGGACAGCGAAGTGATGCTGGGGCATCTGGGCGAGGCGGGGGCCACGCTCATCGGTAACCCCGACGAGGCCGACGTGGTGATCATCAATACCTGCGGCTTCATCGATGCCGCCAGGGAAGAATCGGTGGACACCATCCTGGCAGCGGTGCGGCGCAAGGAAGAAGGCCTCTGCAAGCGGGTCGTGGTGACCGGTTGCATGGTTCAGCGCTATGGCGAGGAACTGCGCCGCGAGATCCCCGAGATCGATGCCTTTGTGGATCTCGACGGGCTGGGTGGAATTGCCCGGGCCGCGGGCATGGATGCGGACGCCGCCAACAACAAGGCGGCCACGCCCCTGCCTGCCGCGCCCAGGGGACTCCATCCCGCCACTTACCTCTATGATGCGGCGACGCCTCGCACCCTCTCGGGGCCATCCTTTTCGACGTATCTCAAGATTGCCGAGGGGTGCGACAACACCTGTTCCTTCTGCGCCATCCCGCGCTTCCGCGGCGCCTTCCGTTCCCGGCCTCTGGATGACATCCTGCGCGAGGCGCGGAATCTGGCGGCGGCAGGCACAGTGGAACTGAATCTCATTGCCCAGGATTCCACGGCCTACGGCGGCGACCTCGGCCTCAAGGAGGGACCGACCCGCCTGGTGGAGGCGCTGGCCGGCATCCAGGAACTCAGATGGATCCGCCTCTTCTACGTTTACCCCAACAAGATCGACGACTCACTCCTGCGCACCATGGGTGAGCGCAGCAACATCGCCGCCTATATCGACATCCCTCTCCAGCATGCCGCACGAAAGGTTCTCGCCCGTATGCGCCGGGGCGGTTCGGCGTCGGGACATCTGCGGCTGCTGGAACGGATCCGGCGCTTCATCCCCGGTGTCGCCATCCGCTCCACGGTCATCGTCGGCTTCCCCGGTGAGACCGAGACCGATTTTCAGGAGTTGCTGGCGTTCATCCGGGAAGCCCGGTTCGACCATCTGGGCGCCTTCACCTACAGCCATGAAGACCACACCACGGCCGCCGCCCTGGAGGACGATGTCCCCGCCCAGTTGAAAGAAGATCGCCGGGGGCTGGTCATGGCGGAGCAGGAAACCATCGCGGCGGCACGCAACGAGGAGCGGGTGGGAAGCCGTCTCACCGTTCTCTGTGAAGGGATCTGCCCCGAGACGGAATACCTCCTGCAGGGCCGCCTGGAAGGCCAGGCCCCTGAAGTCGACGGCAGGGTGCTCATCCAGGAGGGTATCGCGGCAGCCGGTGAGTTCGTTCAGGTGGAGATCACCGAGGCACATCCCTTTGATCTGGTGGGCCGGGTGGTATGAGAGCCCTGAACGGCTTTCTCTTCCTCCTGGCCACGGGGTTCGGCTCCGGACGCTCACCCCTGGCATCGGGCACCACCGGCACCCTGGCGGCGATTCCCGTTTATATCGCCGCCGTCTGGCTGCTGGGACCGGCGGCTTTCGCGGTGGCTGCCGTCCTCTTCGTGCCTCTGGCCATTGTCGCGGCCAACGTCGCCTGCGCGCGTCTGCAGGTGAAAGACCCGGGGCTGATTGTCGTGGACGAGTGGGCCGGCTACTTCCTGACCGTCGCCCTGCATCCTCTCCACTGGCAGACCATTGCTGCAGGATTTTTCATTTTCCGTATCCTGGATGTGACCAAACCCTTCCCGGCCCGGTGGCTGGAGCACCTCCCCGGCGGCACCGGCGTGGTTCTCGACGATGTCATGGTCGGCCTTTACGGCAACTTGATCCTGTGGTTGATCCTCAGTCCACTGAGGACATTCCTGGCATGAAAATCGTCTACTCCACCGATGACCTGGACGGCAGCCTGCCCTACCCGGTGGCGGCGGTGGGAAATTTCGACGGTGTTCACCTGGGCCACCAGCGCATCCTTGCAACCCTGAAGGAGAGGGCGATGCCCCACGGCGGGACAGTGGTGGTCATCAGCTTCGATCCCCATCCCCAGAGAGTTCTTCATCCCGACACAGCACCCAGGCTCATCGCCACCCACAAGCAAAAGGTGGCCTGGCTGGAGGAGGCCGGTGTCGACCTGATGCTGGAACTCCCGTTCACCCGCGAGCTCGCGGCCCTCACGCCTGCGGCCTTCGTCGAGCGAGTCCTGCTGCGCGGCCTGCAGGTGGCGGAGATTCATATCGGGCGCAACTTCCGTTTCGGGCACGACCGCGCAGGCAACTTTGAAACCCTTGAAGAACTCGGGCGCCGTCACGGCTTCACCGCCATGGCCGTGGCCGGCGTGAGACAGGACGGGATGCGGATAAGTTCCAGCCGCGTCCGCACGGCTCTGGGCGCCGGCGACGTGGAACTGGCAGCGGAACTCCTGGGGAGAGATGAAGAACTGGTGGGGCAGGTGGTGCCCGGTAATGCCCGGGGCCGCATCCTGGGCTTTCCCACCGCCAACCTGACCGTGGAGAACGAACTGGTTCCCTTCACCGGTGTCTACGCCACCCATCTCCTGGTGGACGACGAGCCGTTGCCGGCGGTGACCAACATCGGCTCGCGGCCCACCTTCCCGGGCGCGGGTCCGGCGGTGGAAACGCATATCCTGGATTACCAGGGCGACCTTTACGGCCAGAGGATCAGGTTGCGCTTCACCCGCCGCCTCCGCGATGAGCAGCGCTTTGCCGGTCTTGAGGAACTCAAGGCCCAGATCGCCAGGGACGTGACTGCGGCCCGCAAGGTCCTCGGCGCCTGAGGCACTTACCCATCCGATGTACAGTATCCGGTCAGTCTGCTTGAATTACATATGTGTATTATGAGATTTTAATATTGATTTAACTTGACTTCACATATACGTCGACGTACGTTACCTGCGAACGGAAACAGGAAACCAGAACCCGAAAGGAGGCGCCACAGACAAACTTCTCTCCCCCACCCCTCAGCCGCGCTCATCATCCGGGTCGCGGCCACAGTATGAAGGACCTCCCCCCCCTGACCCCCCGGCACTCCCCCGGCCGAGGGGTCACCCTTTTTGAACCCACCGTTAGACCACCACGTTGACGAGGCGCCCGGGGACGACGATGACCTTCCTCGGCTCGCGGCCGTCCAGGATCTTGACGATTCGTTCGTGGGCGAGAGCCAGATCCTGTACCTGCTCCCTTGTGGCATCGACCGGTACGCTGATATTGGCTCGCAGCTTCCCGTTCACCGTGACGGCGAGCTCGACCACATCCAGAGCCAGGGCCGACTCGTCCCATTCCGGCCAGCCGCCGGCAAGGACCGAGTCGCGTTCTCCCAGATCGCGCCAGAGCTCCTCGGTGATGTGGGGAGCGAACGGGTGCAGAAGCTGGACCAGGATCTTGAGGGCCCGGGCCACTCCCGGCCGATCCCATTTTCCCCTTGCTGTCTTCTGCAGGTAATCCGCCAGGAAATTGCTGAACTCCATGAGAGCCGCCACCGCGGTGTTGAAGTGCAGATCCTGCCCCAGGTCCTCTGTCACCTTCCTGGTGACGGCATGTGTCCTGCGGCGCAGCTCGGCGTCACCTGATGTCGCATCCGCAGCACCCTGCTCACTGCCCAGCTCCGCGGAGGTCTCCTGAACAAGCTTCCAGATCCGGTTGAGAAAACGAGATGCTCCCCGGACCCCCTCGTCGGACCATTCACACTCCCGTTCCGGAGGTGCCATGAACAGGGTGAACAGGCGCTCGGTGTCGGCGCCGAACCGATCGATGATGGAGGCCGGCGCCACCACGTTGTATTTCGACTTGGCCATCTTCTGCAGGGAGATCTCCACGGTCTCCTCGCACTGGGGACAGGTTTGCTCCTTGACCTGGGCGATGGGCACCCAGCCGTGGCGCGCACAACGCGCCGCCGGGTAGGTGATCATCCCCTGGGTGAACAGGCGGGCGAACGGCTCCTCGAATTCGGTCCAGCCGATGTCGTGAAGAAACTTGGTCACGAAGCGGGCATAGAGAAGATGCAGGATGGCATGCTCGATACCGCCGATGTACTGGCCCACCGGCAACCAGCGATTGACCTCCTCCCGGTCGAACGGCGCGCTGGTGAGCCGTGGCGAGATGAAGCGCAGGAAGTACCAGGAGGAATCGACGAACGTATCCATGGTGTCGGTCTCGCGCCGGGCCGGGGCACCGCAGGCGGGACAGGGCGTGTTCACGAATTCCGGACAGGCGGCCAGGGGAGAGTCGCCCGTGGGACGGAACTCCACATCGCGGGGGAGTTCCACCGGCAACTGATCATCAGGGACCGGCACCTCGCCGCAGGCATCACAGTGGACGATGGGAATGGGTGCGCCCCAGTAGCGCTGCCTGGAGATGAGCCAGTCCCGCAGCCGGAAGTTGACCGTCCCCTGCCCGAACCCTTCCTTCTCGGCATGGGCGATCATCTCGGCGATCCCCTGGCGATTGTTCCTGCCGCTCCAGGGCCCGCTGTCGACCATGACGCCGTCAGCGGTGAACGCCTCGGTCATGGCCGCCGGGTCCAGGGGACCTTCGGGTCCTGCGATGACAACTCTCACCGGGAGGCCGGCGGCGCGGGCAAATTCAAAATCTCTCTGATCATGGGCCGGAACGGCCATGATGGCCCCGGTGCCATAGCCGGGCAGCACGAAATTCGCCGCCCAGATGGGCACCTTCTCGCCACTGTAGGGATTGATGGCGTGGCGGCCGGTGAACAGACCCCGTTTCTCCACCAGGCCCGCCCCGCGCGCGAAGGCCGACTCACGCCGGACCTCGGCAGCGAACGCCAGCACCGCCTTCTCCTCGGGCCGGCCGGCGACCAGGCCAGCCAGCCGGGGATGCTCCGGCGCCATGGCCATGAAGGTCGCGCCATAGATCGTATCCGGACGGGTTGTGTAGACCCGCAGGCTCTGGTCGTCCGACTCACCCTCCACCTTGAAATCGAGTTCCACACCCTCCGAGCGGCCGATCCAGTTGGCCTGCATGACCTTGACCCGCTCCGGCCACTCTTCGAGGGTGCCCAGGTCATCCAGAAGGCGATCCGCGTAGCGGGTGATGCGCAGAAACCACTGCTCAAGATCCCGCTGGTCCACCGGGTTGCCGCAGCGCTCACAGGCGCCTTCCACCACCTGCTCGTTGGCCAGGACGGTCTTGCATGAATCGCACCAGTTCACGTCGGCGCGGCGGCGGTAGGCGAGGCCTTTCTCATGCATGCGCAGGAAGAGCCACTGGGTCCAGCGGTAAAACCCGGGATGGCAGGAAGCCAGTTCCCTCTCCCAGTCGTAGACGATGCCCCACTCCTTGAACTGACGGCGCATCTTGTCGATGTTGTCGCGGGTGGAGTCGGCCGGATGGACCCCCTGGCGGATGGCGAAGTTCTCCGCCGGCAGGCCGAAGGCGTCCCAGCCCATGGGAGAGAGGACATTATAGCCGCGCATTTTCATGAACCGGCAGAGAGCATCACCGATGATGTAGTTGCGTCCGTGACCGACGTGGAGGGTCCCCGACGGGTACGGAAACATCATGAGCATGTAAAAATCCCGGCCGCCACCGGCGGGCTTGGCCGTGAACAGGTGCTCCCGTTGCCAGAATTCCTGCCAGTGAGGCTCGATCTTCTTGAAATCGTAGGACTTCATGGATGTTGCAGATTATCACCGGGAAGGGACCTCGGCCAGAGAGAGCGCGACCATCAGCTACTGCACACTCCTGCCGGATGTAGCCAACACACGTTCAGGAAGTGGACATCTCCCTCTCCGCACCCAATATTCGGTTGTGGACCATGGACATCCAGGAACTTCTACGCTTCATGGTGGCCCGTGAGGCCTCCGACCTGCATCTGAAAGCGATGCGGCCGCCCCTCCTGCGCCTGGACCAGAAACTGGTTCAGGCCGGGGAGAAACCCCTCACACCCGATCAGATCGAGAAGATGGTCCTGTCGATCCTGTCGCCCAAGCACAAACAGAAACTGGACGAACAATTATGGGTCGATCTGGGCTATTCCCTGCCCGGTGTGTCCCGCTTCCGTGTCTCCGTCACCTATCAGCGCGGCACGCTGGCGGCGGTCTTCCGCCGCATCCCCTTCAAGTTCCCCTCCCTCGACGAATGGGGCTTGCCCGAGGTCCTCCAGGAACTGACGCACCTCAAGAACGGCCTCGTGCTGGTCACCGGCCCGACCGGTTCGGGCAAGTCGTCCACGCTGGCCGCCCTCCTGCGGCTCATCTGCGAGACACGCCCTGTCCATATCGTCACCATTGAAGACCCCATCGAGTTTCTCATCACCGACTCCATGGGCGCCATCAGCCAGCGGGAGGTCGGCACCGACACCTGGAGCTTCACCGATGCCCTGCGCAACGTTCTGCGCCAGGACCCCGATGTCATCGCCGTGGGTGAGATGCGCGACCTGGAAACCATGGCCACGGCCTTGACCGCCGCCGAGACCGGCCACCTGGTCTTCTCGACGCTGCACACCAACTCGGCCGCCCAGTCCATTGACCGCGTGATGGACATGTTCCCCGCCAAGCAGCAACCACAGATCCGCAGCCAGATGGCCCAGGTTCTCAAGGCGATCATCTCCCTCAACCTGGTCAAGCGGAAGGACGGCAAGGGGCTGGTGGCCGCTGTTGAAATCCTGATCATGACTCCTCGTATCAGCAAGCTCATCGAGGAGAACAATATTCCGGAGATCCATCTCGAGATTGAGAAGTCGGTCTCGTTCTTCAAGATGCAGACCATGAACCAGTCCCTGATGGCTCTGGTCCTCAATGGCGTCGTGGATGCCGGTGTGGCCCAGGCGGCCTCGTTGAACCCGGAAGATTTCGACAGGGACATGCGCAAGGTTCTGTTCGCCTCGGCGAATGGAGAGATTGCGCCGGGAGAAGAAATGACCGACTCAAGCGCCGATTTCTCGAAGATCGCCGAATTGCAGGAGATCAAGCGTCTCTACGATGAAAGTCAGGAGCGTTTCACGCAGGAACTGAATCAGAAAGAGACCACCATCCAGGATCTCAACGAGCAACTCCAGTGCAAGGAGGTGGAGATTCGGCAGATCCAGGATGCCACAGCAGACAGCAGCACTGGGATCGAAAAAGCCCGCAAGGAGACGGCGTTCGTCAAGAAAGACCTGGAAGGACGCCTGGCCAAACTCCAGATCCGGGTCAAGGAACTCACTGGCAATGCAAACCCGGACCCTGGCCCAGGCACCACCAAGCGCGGCTTCTTTTCGCGCTGATTCCTTTGAATCCAGGCCTGCCGGTGCCCTCCCGCCCTGAGAGTGGCCACTGCCGCCCTTCCTGCGTATATACTTCGCAGATGCGGCTGGCCTGAGCTTTGCTCGCACAACCATGACAGGAGCACTATGAAGAAGAAGAGAGCGAAGACCCCGACTCCCAAGGCCGGCGCCAGCCGCTGGCTCCTTCCTGCGGGACTCCTGGCCGCCGCCATCACCGCCGGAGTCGTTCTGGGCGGACTGACTTCGGAATCCAGCAGCAAGGCTGCAGCCAAACCAGCGGCAGTTCCCCAGGCCGCCGCAAAGCCTGCCGCCGCCCGGCCCACCCCTCAGGCCACGACCATTTCCCGCGTCAAGCTGGACCTTGAGGGCGCGCCGGCCTTCGGTGCGGCGGATGCACCTGTGACTCTGGTGGAGTTCACCGACTACCAGTGTGCCTTCTGCCGCAAAGCCCACGCCACCCTCAACCAGGTCAAGGAGAAGTACGGCGACAAGGTCCGGCTGGTTTACCTGCAGAATCCCCTGGCCTTCCACAAGGATGCGCCCATGGCGGCCAAGGCCGCCCTGGCCGCCGGTGAGCAGGGGCACTTCCGGGAGATGCATGATCTGCTGCTCACCAGCGCCGACCTGAAACAGGGCGCTCTGCTGGCCCATGCCCGGTCTCTGGATCTGGATATATCGGCCTTCACCACGGCCATGACCAGCGATAAGTTCAACGACAGGATCCAGCAGGATCAGGCCCAGGCCGTCCGCGTGGGCGCCTCCGCCACGCCGTTCTTCTTCATCAATGGGCGCAGTGTCCGTGGCGCTCAACCCATGACCGCTTTCGAGGCCATCATCGACGAGGAACTGGCGGGCGATCTGCTGCCCACCAAGTGGGTTGCCAGTGCTGCTACCCGCTCCCGGCGCCCGGCGGAGGATCCCAACAAGATCTACAAGGTGGACATGGCCAACTCCATCAGCCGCGGGCCCAAGGATGCCCCCATCACCCTGGTGGAGATCACCGCCTTTCAGTGCGGCTTCTGCAAGCGCAGCCAGGCCACCATTCAGCAGATCATGGAGACCTATCCCGGCAAGGTGCGGCACGTGGTCATGTACAAACCCTTGCGCGCCCCCACCGGTGCCATCGCCTCGCTGGCGGCGGACCGGCAGGGCAAGTACTGGGAATACCGCAAGCTTCTCTTCGACAATCAGAGAGCCATGACGGACCAGAACCTGCAGCTCTGGGCCCAGCAGGTGGGCATGGATGTGGAGAAGTTCGAGAAGGACCGCCAGGACCCGGCGCTGGCCCAGTTCGTCCAGAACAACGTGCGCCAGGCCTCCAGCCTGGGAGTGAACGGCACCCCGACCTTTTTCATCAATGGGAAAAAACTGGTGGGTGCTCAACCCTTCGCCGCGTTCCAGAAGATCATCGACCAGGAGTTGAACTCTCCCGACCAGGCGGCCGCGGCGAGTTGACCCGCATCTGACACGTGAAGTTTCCTCCTGCCCGCCTGCTGGGGATCGCTCTGGGGCCGGCGCTGTTCTCACTGGCCGCGTTCCTCCCCTGGCCGGGACTCGATAAGCCTGCGGCCCAGGCCGCGGGGATCGTGGCATGGATGGCCGTCTGGTGGATGGCTGAAGTTGTCCCCCTGGCCGTCACCGCCATGCTGCCCCTGGTTCTCTTCCCGGCGTGCGGCATCCTCGAGGCCGCCGCCGTGGCGTCTCCGTACGCCAACCATTACGTCTTCCTGATGATGGGCGGCTTCTTCCTGGCCGAGGCCCTGCAGCGCCACGGGCTGCACAAGCGCATGGCCCTGTCCATCGTCACCACCGTGGGTGGCGGGCCACGGCGCCTGGTTCTGGGTTTCATGATCGCGGCGGCATTCCTCTCGTTGTGGCTCTCCAACACCGCCACAGCCGCCATGCTCTTCCCCATCGCCCTGGCGGTCGGCGGCCGTATTCACGCCCGGGGATTCACCGCCGCCCTCATGCTGGGCACGGCCTATGCCTGCAACATCGGCGGCATGGGCACTCTGGTGGGAACCTTTCCCAACATCGTCCTGGCCGGCATGCTGCCGGATCTGATTCCCGGGGCCCAGGCACCCGACTTCTTCGCCTGGATGCTCCTGGGCATCCCCCTGGTCGTGGTGCTCATTCCCATGGGCTGGCTGCTGTTGACAGTGGTTGCCTATCCCCTCCCCGCTCGGGCCGAGACCGGGGTCGCAGAGATCCGCGCTGAGTTGCGCGCGCTGGGTCCCATGTCCACCGGCGAACTGCGGACCGCCATGGTCTTCACCCTCACCGCCCTGGCCTGGATCGGCCGGCGCGGCATCGACCTGGGACAGATGGGGCACCTCCCCGGCTGGGCCGAGCTGCTGGGGCTGCAGGGCATGGTTCATGATTCCACCGTGGCTGTCGCCGCGACCGTGGCCCTCTTTCTGATCCCTGCGGGAAACGGCCAGCCCCCAGGGGCACGCCTGCTGGAGAGTGACGCTCTGCGGCGCATCCCGTGGCATATTCTCCTTCTGTTCGGGGGCGGGTTCGCTCTGGCCCGCGGGTTCACAGCCTCGGGCCTCGACCAGGCCCTGGGCCAAGGGCTGGCGGGCATGGGTGCCCTGCCGTTGCCCCTGGTCCTTTACGGAGTCTGCCTGGGAGTGAGCCTGCTCACCGAGGTGAACTCCAACACGGCCACCGTCACCACCCTGTTGCCCCTGGCGGCGGCAGCGGCGCCGGCCCTGGGGGTTCCCACGGCCCCGCTGCTGCTGGCCGTCACCCTCTCGGCATCGTGCGCCTTCATGCTCCCCACGGCCACGCCTCCCAATGCCATCGTCTTTGCCGCCGGCGCCTTCACCTTGCGGCGCATGGCCTCCGTCGGCATCGTCATGAACCTGCTGGCGGCCGTGGTCATCGCCATCGCAGTGTGGTTCGCACGAGGGCTGATCGCAGGGGTGGTATCCTGACCTCTTTCCGGAGGTCAGACCGTGCCCGTCAGCCGGCCCTTGTTCGTGACCCTCGAAGGGATCGAGGGTTGCGGAAAAACCACGCAGTTGAGCCGCCTCT
>SMYD01000048.1 GCA_004356015.1 Acidobacteriota bacterium
AACGAATGGCTCGCCCCTTTGTCAATTCGTAAAGCCAACTACGGTGTGGACCAGCAGGCTTGGCTCAAGGGCCGCCGAGCGTCTATTATGGAGGTCTTGTTTGGGATCTCAATGCGTTTATTGATCTCAATATGAGGCTCTGCTAAGTTAGCTTCTCGTTTCCAGCGACCAGGTGGGGCGTCGTCCAACGGCAGGACACGTGACTCTGGCTCACGCGATCGGGGTTCGAATCCCTGCGCCCCAGCCAATTCCAGCCACGCTGACACGACTCTGCCCGGCCACCCATCCTGAGCTGTGCCGGCCGGGGAAATGCTCAGCCGGGGCCGTCTGCTTCCGGGTCACCGCCACCACCGGGGACGGGTTCACTTCCGGGCCCCACCAGGACCGCCTCGGGATGGACACCGAAGTAGTTGATCTCCCGGCGGCGCACCTGGTCCGATAGAGAATCGCTGAGATATCCCTCTTCGGTGATCTCACCCTGCAGCAGGGCCCGATAGTGCCAGCGACAGAATGCCTGCGCGTGAACAGGGTGGCGACAGCGTATTACACCACCGTGGGTCGAGATATACCTGCAGCGTGGGGAATCTCGCATGGCGGATCCATCTTAGCAGCGGCTACAGGTGCCGATCAATCAGCCGTCCAGCATACGATAATGCAGGGCCTCGATCTGCCGGTAGAATTCCCGGTCCTTGGCTTTTTGGCCGTAGGCGGTGACCAGTTTCTTGATGGCTCCGGCCTGGTCGTCACTGGGCTGAAGAGTCAGCACCTCATCCATCTTCCTGGCCGCTTCACGCAGGTTGCCGGCGGCCAGGAGCTGCAGGCCCCAGTTGTACCAGCTGTTCACAATGTAACGCTCGTAGGGTCGATCGCCCCCTTTGCCTTCCATGCGATAGAAACCACGCAGGGCCGTTTCGAACTCCTTGTTCTCAAATGCGGCCACGGCGGCCTCGTACTCGGCCTCCCGTTTGCCCTGCTGCTGAAGATGGGTTCCCGTGCGCGTGACCCACGATGAGATCACCCCGTTGGCTGGGTCAAGGACCTGGGCGCGGCGAAAGACCTCCAGCGCCGCAGTGGGGCGGCTTGCGTTGAAGAGATCCTGGCCCTGCTCAAGCAGCATGAGAGCTTGCCGCGCATCATTCTCCGACAACCCGGAAGCAACCGCCGCCGGGACGACGGCAGTCTCTGCTCCCTTGTCGGCCAGGGCTGAGGGTGCCGAGCTGGCGGCATCTTCCGCGGCGGGAACCGAATCGGTGGCAACGGCCTGCTGGCCCCCGCCAGGAGTGCCGCCGAAATCAGACGGCGGCGAGAAAAGCCACCCCAGTTGCCAGACAGCCACGAGGGCGGCGAGCAACACGGCGGCGGCCACCCCCCCCCATACCAGAGCGGGAGGTCGCCCTACGGTTGAACGGCCCGGGACACGCAGGATGACCGGTGCCGCTGCCGCCTCCTCCTCGTCCGAGCCTAAAACCGCGGCCAGATCATCTCTGGTCATCTCAGGAATCGCATCCGTTCTGCTGCCGGCCGGCACCGGTGGGGAGGCTTTTGAATCCGAGTTCTGCGCAACTCCTGCATCAGCCACCGCCGGCAGGTCAGCAATGCCATCTGGAGCTTCAAACGGCGATTCCACGCTGCTTCCACCTGCGGTCCCGCGCCGGCTGTCAATGCCGGCCGCCGCCTGCACCGCCGACCCCGGGGGGGTCATCTCGATGGCCGGCTTCTCATCCTGAAGTTCGATGGCCATGGGCGCGTCGGCGATGATCTCTTCACCATCCTCAGAGACCATGGTCTCGGGGTGATCTTCAGGGGAGATCATCTCCAGATCGATCTCGGGTGCGGACGGGTCCGGGCCCGTCCCCACCGGGCTGGAGGGCAGACCACGTCCCAGGGGTGCCGGTTTCTCTCCGGACGAGGAGGGGCTCCCCGGCGGCGGCTCATCGGACCCGGGGTTCCCACTGGCGGGCAGGTCCGGGATCGCTTCCATAGCGGCAGCCGGAGATGTCTCAGGAGCAGACGTTCGCGGTGGCACGGCTGCCCCCCCTTCTCCCTCCTGCCGGCGGCGGGCACGCTGCCGCAGCCCGTCCATGAGACGGCGGGCCACGGGATGAGTTCGATCCAGGGTCAACGCCTGTTTGAGATGGGGTAGAGCTTTGCTGACTTCGCCCGCCTGCAGACTCCGCCGGGCATTGGCCATGCAACGCAGAATCTCGGGTTCGATGGCGCGAGCGTATTCCGCACGCTGCTCGAGCTTGCGCAGAGCCGTCCGCAAAGCCGGGCCGGCGCCCTCGGCGTGCTGGTGGGAGGCGATCAAGGCTTCTTCGAAGCGGCGCCGTTTGAGGAGGTCTTCGATCTCCTCCAGGACAGGGTCAAATGGGAGTTCATCGTCCCCATGGTCGTCAGCCTGCAACATGGAGACTTTTTTAATTCCCTCACGGGCCCGGGGGTTGGCGGGGTCAGTATCCAGGATCTCCTGCCAGGCTCCCACAGCCGCGTTGTAATCTCCATCCATGTAGGCGCGCGCTGCCTGGTCCATCAGGCGACGAACATCACTCGCTACAGGTGCTTCTTCGCTTTCCAGGCCGGGAGTCTGGTCTGTATCCACGGATGCTCCTCTTCCCTCCGCATGAGGGTTCGCAAGGGAATCTAGGTTCCCGGGGAGCGGTTTTCAAACGAAAAGAGCCCTCAGCGCCGGGTCTGCCGTGCCAGGTAGCGGTCGCGGCAGGTGGAGGAGCAGAAATAGTGAACTTCGCCACCTGCTTCCAGTCGCAAGGCGCTTTGTTCCGGGATAAACGTCTCGCAGACCCGGTCACGAACCATGCGCCCGGCGCGGCGGGCAGAGCGGAAGGATGCGCCCGGTCGAGGTGACCCGGTCATGAGGAGAACAGCCTGGAGCCGCCGCCAGATCCACATGGCCCCCATGAAGATCAGCACCCAGAGGAGGAACCGGGCGATCATCCTGATCGATCGCCACCGACCGCGTGCCTGGCCTCGGCCTGCTCGAGCTGGACACGCAGCTCGGCCACCTCGGGAATCCCCGGATGAAGCTCATCCACACGGTCCAGGGCTTGCCGGGCGCGCGCCAGATCGCCGGCCTCAGGGTGATGGCGGACGAGGTGGGCCGCCAGCAGGTAATGGCTCTCCCAGTGGTCGGCAAACATCGTGGTCATGCGCTCCACCAGCTCGGCAAACTGTTCCTCGTGCCCCAGTATTTCCAGTACCTGAGCTCGCAAGAGCCCCGTCCGGAAGAGATCCGGTTCCACGGCCTCGATGCGGTCGAGAAACCCCAGGGCCTTATCGGGCATTCCGGCCTGCAGGTAGATCTCGGCCAGCTGGGCGAGCACCTCTAAATCCTCGGGGTTGACCTCCAGGCGCCGGTTGAGATCGGCCAGCATGTCACGCACATCAACATGGGGATCGACGGCAGGCGCCGGGGATGCGGCCAGCACCGGGCCACCTGCCACGGTGCTCACGGTCATCAGGTAGGCCACGAGAAAGCCGGCGACAAAGCCCACGGCCAGACCACCACCCAGCCAGATGCCCTGCTCACGCTTCATCCTTTCCCCTCTCGCAAGCGGCGAGTTTATGGTCCGCCTCAACGCCAAGTCAAGAAGGCAGAGCGACTTGACCGTGCTCCGGAGCGGACCTAAGTTGCCCCGGGTTGCTCCCTGAGGAGGTCGCCGCGTGCCGCGCGTCCGTGCCAGCACGTCCCCGTCCATGCCGACTGCCGCCCTGACCGCCGCACCCACCGGCAGGGCGCGGGCAGCAGGCTCGGTCTCACTGCGCGTGGGCGCCATCCTGGTCGCCCTGATTCTCGGCATGGCCCTGGTGGCCGACTGGGTCACGCCCTACCGATATGACGAGATCGTCACCAGCAGAGCAGAGACTCCTCCCACCTCGCCGGACCGCGATCACTGGCTGGGAACCGACGCCCTGGGACGGGATCTTCTCACCCGGGTGGTCCATGGCGCCCGCATCTCCCTGGAGGTTGGATTGGGAGGTGAACTGATCGCCGTCCTTCTGGGGATGTTCATGGGCTGTCTTGCCGGGTGGCGGGGAGGGTGGCTGGACGCCGCCTGCATGCGCCTGGTGGACGTGGTTCTTGCCTTCCCCGTTCCCCTGGTGGTCCTGGCGGTGGTGGCTGCCGTACCCGATGCCGGGTCACTACCTCTGATCGGGCGCCTTCCCCACCCGGAAATTGCTCTCATCTCCCTGATGCTCGGCCTGGTGGGCTGGGCGCCAATCACCCGCCTGGTGCGCGCTCAGATCATGGCCGCACGCAGCACGGCCTACACCGAGGCAGCACGAGCGCTGGGAGCCGGAGACCTGAGGGTTCTCTGGTATCACCTTCTGCCCAACTGCCTCTCGCCGGTGCTGGTGGCGGCCACCCTGGGGATTGCCGGCAACATCCTCGCTGAAGCGTGGCTGTCCTTCCTCGGCCTGGGCGCCAGGCCGCCCCTCCCGTCCTGGGGCTCCATGATCCTCCAGGGACAGGGGCAACTGACACTGCACCCTCTGGTCTGCGTGGTGCCCGGCCTGGCGCTGGCGTTGACCGTTCTGGGGTTCAATCTTCTGGGTGACGGTCTGCGGGATCGACTGGACCCGCGCCTCGCCGGCATCACCCGTCCCGGCCCGGAGGTTTCGTGATGTGGAGACGTACCCTGGCCCTGCTGATTCTCGCTTCTGCCACCGCCTGTGCCGGCAACGCCGGTCAATCGGACCAGACCCTCCGGTATCGCCTGCGGGAAGATCCTCCCACCATCGACCCCGCGTTTGTGACAGATCAGGTGAGCGCCACAGTGGTCCGCCGCCTTCATGCCGGGTTGGTCGATTTCAACCCGGAAACCCTGGAGATCATCCCCCGGGTCGCCGAGAGCTGGGACATCAGTGCCGACGGCACCGTCTACACGTTCCACATCCGCAGGGGGGTTCTCTTTCACAATGGCCGCGAGGTCACCGCGGAGGATGCAGCCTGGTCGCTCCACCGCCTGGTGGATCCGGAGACCCGCTCCCAGCGGGCATGGATTCTTTCACCGGTGCGCGGCGCCAAGGCCTTCCAGGAAGGGCGAGCCCAGGACGTGGAGGGGATTGTCGTCGAAGATCGCTTTACCCTGCGACTGGAACTCGAGCAGCCGTATGCCCCGTTCCTCGGCCAGCTGGCCATGGAGAATGCCTCGATCCTGCCCAGGGAGACCTGGGGGTCGCCTCCTGAAGATCCCGGATCCCCGGCCTACAACATCGGCTGCGGCCCGTTTTATCTGGTGGAATGGGTTCACTCCAATTACATGACGGTAGCGGCTTTCGATGACTACTACGCCGGACGACCCGCCCTGGACCGCATCATCTTTCGCTTCATCGGCAACCTATCCACTTCCCTGGAGGAATACCGGGCCGGCGGCCTGGATATCCTCGACGAGATCGTCAGCGGCCAGCGCCATGCCCTCAGGAAACAACTGGGTGACGAACTGCGCCAGTGGCCCCAGATGGCCGCCTACTTCTTCGGGTTCAACCATCAGGTGGCGCCGTTCAAGGGGAACCGGGCGCTCCGCCAGGCCATCAACTACGCCGTTGACAAGGAATACATCTGCCGGGTCCTCCAGGAAGGGAAGGATATCCCCCAGACCGGCATTCTGCCGCCGGGCATCCCCGGCTACAACCCTGATCTGGAAGGCTATCCGTACAACCTGGAGAAGGCCAAAGAGCTGATGATCGAAGCTGGCTACCCCGGCGGTGAGGGGCTGGCGGAAATCCCCATGCTCTATAACACCAGCGAAAACCATCAGCGCCTCGCCACCCAGATTCAGAGCGACCTGGCCAAGATAGGGGTGCGGGTCAGCCTGCGCAATCTGGACTGGGCCTCGTTCCTGCACGCCGTGGAAGGCAACACCAGGGACCACAGCGAGACACCGTTCTTCAGGCTGGGATGGTTCGCCGACTACCCGGACCCGGACAACTTTCTCTATGTGCTGCTGCATTCCGACAACTGGGGTCCCGCAGGTAACAACTCCCTCTATTCAAATCCCGAATTCGATCGCCTGGTGGATGAGGCGCGCAGCCTCACCGACATGAAGGACCGCATCCCGTTGTACCGCCAGGCCGAGAAGCTGGCCGTGGAGGATGCCGCCTGGTTGTTCCTGTATTTCTATGAAGATGAAGCCCTGGTCAAACCGTATGTGCGCAACTTCGTGCTCTCCCCCATGGGAGATCAGATGGCGCCCCTCGAGCACATCACCCTAGACCCCCATTGATCACCTACACGCTGCGCCGCCTCCTGCTCCTCGGACCGGTCCTGCTGGTCGTCGCCACGGTGGCGTGGCTGGCCATCTTCATCCTTCCCGGCGACCCGGCACGCCTGCTGGCCGGCCAGAGCGCCGACCCCGAAGTGATCGCCCGGGTCCGCGCCGACTGGGGCCTGGACGCCCCGCCGTGGGTCCAGTACGGGCAGTATCTCAGCCGCCTGGCCCATCTGGATCTGGGCAGGTCCTACGTTGACCGGCGGCCCGTGACAACCATCCTTCTGGAACATCTCCCCGCATCGCTGGTGCTGGCCATCAGTGCCGTGACCCTGGCCCTGCTCATGGGACTCGTCTGCGGCACCCTGGCGGCCCTCCATCGCGGCACATGGATCGATGCCACCGTCCTTGGCGGTTCTCTCCTGGGCCTCTCGACGCCGGTGTTCTGGCTGGGCCTCATGCTGGTTCTGGCCCTGGCTTCCAGCCGCGGCCTGGGCTGGTTTCCCGTGTCGGGTTATGGCCCCGTTCGCCCGCCTTCATTCCATCTCGCGGGTCTTCCCATCCGCCTTCCTTCCCCCGCCAACCTGATCCTGCCGACGCTGACCCTGGCCCTGGTATCGGCCGGGTCCCTGGCGCGGATGACCCGCTCCGCTATTCTGGATGTCCTGCGCCAGGACTACATTCGGGCTGCCCGGGGTCGCGGACTCTCCGCATGGCGCGTCCTGGGACGCCACGCTCTCCGCAACGCGCTGATACCGGTGGTGACCTTCGCCGGCCTGGATCTTGCCGCGTTGGCAGGTGGTGCCATCGCCACCGAGTCGGTCTTCGCCTGGCCCGGCCTGGGCAAGATCGTGGTGCGTGCGATTCATGCCCGCGACCTGCCCCTGGTGGAGGGGAGCATCCTGGCCATGACCACCGGTTTCGTCCTGGTCACCCTTCTGGTGGACCTTTCCTATGGCTGGATCGACCCGCGCACACGTCAGCGGTGACGGCTCCGGCCTTCTGTGACCGGGGAGACACGTGGTAGAATCGCATATGAGCCTCTCCCGCCTGAACAGCGTCATGCCGACCTCGCTCCTGGGCACATCGCGGACGTCCCTGTCCCGGCTGCTGAGCCGGCGGCGCGAGCCGTCCTACCGGGGCGACCAGATTTTTCGCTGGATCCACGAGCGCAGGGAGACCGACTTCCATGCCATGTCCGATCTACCGGCAGCCCTGCGGACCAGCCTCGCCCGGGACTACACCGTGGCCCGCCCGCAGGCGGCAGGCCGCAGCCAGGCCAACGACGGCACCTCCAAATGGCTCTTGAGGCTGGCCGACGGCGCCGAGATCGAGACCGTCTTCATTCCCTCCGGCGACCGACTCACCCTGTGCCTGTCCTCACAGGTCGGTTGCGCCTTCGGCTGCACCTTTTGCGCCACAGCGGCCATGGGGCGCATCCGCGATCTGACCGCGGCGGAGATCATCGGCCAGGTCCTCACGCTCCTGGAAGGACATGCGATCGCTCCCGACACACGCTTCAATGTTGTGTTCATGGGAATGGGCGAGCCCCTGGATAACTTCGATGAAGTCATGACCGCGTTCGATATTCTGACCGATCCCCTGGGAGCCGGACTCTCCTGGCGGCGTATCACTCTCTCCACGGTGGGACATGTGGACGGCATCCGGCGCCTCGGGACACGGCAGCACCGTCCCCGCCTGGCGGTCTCTCTGAACGCCACCACCGACATCCTCCGCAGCCGCATCATGCCTATCAACAGAAAATGGCCCCTGGCGGCTCTCCGGGAGGCCATGGCCGCATTCCCGGTGCGACCTGGAGAGCGCATCACCTGCGAATATGTGCTCATGGCCGGCGAAACCGACGGCAGGGAGGATGCCCGACGGCTGGCGCGGCTCCTCCATGGCCTGCCGGCCCGGGTGAACCTGATTCCCTGGAACCCCTCCCCCGGGCTCCCCCACGCCCGCCCTGACAACGCCACCATCGAAAGTTTCAGAGATGAACTTCTGCGCCGGGGTCTGGATGCCAGCATTCGCTTCTCGCGTGGTGGCGAGACCGCCGCGGCCTGCGGCCAGCTTGTCACTTCTCGTGATGCTTCACCACGGAGACAACACCCATGATTCGTAGGACCTCTCTCGCCGCCCTGGCCATGGCCATGCTGCTGGCACCCGCCGTGGCCGATGCCGGGCCACCTCGTCAGTTGCAGGATCAGGTCTTTCGAGCCCGGGATATGGTCATGCCATCCCTCGTCCACATCGAACCGATCCTGGAAGTCTTCCGCATGGGAGAACGCGGCAACATCGCTGTGACCGGCTCCGGCGTCATCTTCTCGGCCGACGGCTATGTTCTGACCAATAACCACGTGGTGGAGAATGCCACTCGCGTCACCTGCACCCTCTCGGACCAGAGGGAAGTCGCCGCAGATCTGGTGGGCCGTGACCCCCTGACGGACCTGGCTGTTCTCAAGTTGCGCGGGGCCACGCCGCCGGGCGGCTGGCCTCATGCCGTGCTGGGCGATTCCGATGCCCTGCAGGTGGGCGAGTATGTCATGGCCATGGGCAGCCCCCTGGGCCTGTCCCGCTCCCTTTCGGTGGGCGTGGTCTCCAGCCTGAACCGCTTCATCCCCGCCAGCCGGATGCCGTCGGGGTCACCCACGGGCCTTTACAACACATGGATCCAGACCGACGCAGCCATCAATCCCGGAAACAGTGGCGGGCCGCTGGTTTCCCTGGATGGGAAGGTGATCGGCATCAACGCCCGCGCCATCCCCGTCTTCGGCGAGAACATCGGCTTTGCCATTCCGGTGAGCCTTGCCCGGGAGGTCGCCCGTGACCTGATCGCCACCGGCGAGGTTTCGCGCTCATGGGTCGGCGTCCGCTGGCAGAGCACCGAGAACCTTGCGAGTTTCTTCGAACTCGGTGACCAGGGTGCGCAAGGAGCCGTGGTGGGCAGCATCACTCATGGCTCGCCTGCCGATGAGGCCGGACTGGAGGCCGGCGATGTGGTCCTGGAATACGACGGTGAACCGGTGAGCGTGCGTTTTGAAGAGCAGATACCCGCCCTCGAGAAACGGATTGCCAACACGCCCGTTGGCCACCAGGTCCCGTTGCTCGTCCTCCGTCACGGCCAGATGCAACAGATCACCATGATCACGCAGCGCCGTGCCAAGACCGAAGGCAGCCAGAAGGATCATCCTGAATGGGGGTTCACCGTACGGGAGGTCACACAGGAGATGGTCACCTCCCTCAACCTGCCGCGGCTGGGGGGGGTCCTGGTCACGGGAGTGAAACCAGGTTCCTTCGCGGCCGAAGCCGGACTGCGCCCGGGCGACCTTGTGCTGCGTCTGGAAGACATCGAGATTGAAGACCTGGCGCACTGGTCCCAGGCCGCCCAGGAGGCGATAGAACAGGGCACCGATCGCCTGCTCCTCACCGTGAAACGCGGCCCTGTACGGTATTTCGTCGTGCTCAAGCCGATCTACACCCAACCCACGGCCCGGAAGACGCCGTCCTCCTCACGGAAGAACTCATGACCCACCGTCACCTCGCCCCAGCCCTGATTCTGGCCCTTGCTGTGGCACCGGCCCTGGCAGGGGATGAGGCACGCATCATGAAGGCCTTTCGCAAGGCCGGGCCCAGCGTGGTGCCCATTCACTACACCCTGCGCCTCCTGGAGGCACCGGAAGGCGGCCAGGGCAACAAGGTCGAGGGCGTTCTCTGCGGCGTGGTAGCCGGCCCCGACGGCCTGATCGTCACCACCGCCGATGTCTTCCCCGACCCCGGCGGGGATCCACGCCAGACCTTCATGCCCAGCAAATTCATCATCAAGATCGCCGGCCAGGAGTTCACGGCCCAGGCTGTGGGACAGGATCGGGAGAGGAACCTGGCCTTCCTCAAGGTGGATGATCCTGCCTCCTTTCCGGCGCCGCAGGCCCGTTTCACCAGCCGCTCGCCACGGCCGGGTGAGCGGGTTCTGCTGCTGGGGCTTCTCGGTGCGCTTCATGAACACGCTCCCACCTTCACCGAAGCCCGTATCGTTTCATCCCTGCCGGGGAAGGGGCCGCGCTTCGCCCTGGATGCGCTGGTCCAGGACCTGACCATCGGCGGCCTGGTCGTGAACATGAAGGGCGAAGGCCTCGGGATCATCGGCGAGGATCTGCTGAGGAGCTCACCTGCCGGTACGGCCGACCTGGCCGCGGCGGGGAACGTCCTCAGCCTCTTCTCCTCTCTTTCCCAGGGCCAGCGACCTGGGTACCCGGTTCTGTTCCCTTATTCGGGACTCCTGGATGTCCTGATCGCCTCGCCCCCAGCCCTGAACCTCGATCCGACGGAGAGACGGGGCTGGCTGGGAATCATCATGCAGCCTCTCACCCGTGACCTGGCCGATTACTGGCAGGTACCAGGACCCGGAGGCGTGATCATCGGCTCTGTCCTGGACGGCTCTCCGGCGGAGGAAGCCGGTCTGCAGGTGGGTGACATCATTCTCGAAGTGGACGACGCCCCGGTCCGGGTCCGGGAACTCCGGGACCTCACCCGCTTCCGCAAGCTGGTTCAACGTGTGGGTGCCGGCGAGGAAGTCCCCCTGGCCATCTTTCGCGCTGGTGAGCGCCAGATCATCCCGTTGACCCTGGGTGCCCGCCCCAAGAACGTCTTTCTTGCCGAACAGCAGGAGGAGAGCGATTTCGGCCTCACGGTCAAGGAACTGACCTTCGATTTCGTTCAGGCCACCAACACCCCCCGGGAGGTCACGGGAGTCTTCGTTGCCGAGATCAAGAACGCCGGCTGGGCCGACGTCGCAGGCGTGAGGGTCAATGACGTCATCACCGCCGTGCATGGGCAGAAGGTGGACAACCTGCAGGAGTTTCGTCAGGCCATGGGACAGGTCCGTGAAAAACACCCCGAGACGGTGGTCTTTTTCGTGCGCCGGGGAATGCGTACCCGGTTTGTGCCGATCAATCCCGACTGGTAGAGACTGTCTCCAGCGCGCGAACTGCGAGGTCCGGGTCATCCGCCAGGAGCAGCGCCCGCATGGCCGCAACACCGGCCAGGGGGAGCTGTCCCAGGTCACCCACAGTCCGTTCATGGATGCCACCGATGGCCCACAGGGGCAGCCCGGCGGCCGCTTTCAGCGCCGGCACCAGACCGTCCGGTCCCGTGCCGGCAGCGCCTGGATGAGTCGCGGTGGGAAAGACGGGGCCAAAAAAGACATAATCGGCGCCGGCCGCACGGGCATCCTCCACATCCGCCGGAGTGTGGGTGGACACACCGATGAGGAACGATGGCGGAACCAGCCTGCGCACCGCGGCCACCGGCAGGCCGCGACTGGGCAGATGAACGCCTTGAGCCCCGGCGGCCAGGGCGACATCGGGGCGGCCGTTGACCACCACTCGACATTGTTCCCCGGCCACCCGCGCCACTGCGGCCAGAACCTGCTCGACCAGGTGGAAAAGCCGGCGACCAGCGAGATCTTTTTCCCGCACTTGAATCAGCCTGACCCCCGCCGCCGCCAGGGCCGCAGCGCGAGCAGGCAGGGTGCCCGGCGGGAGGAGGTGACGCTGGGTCACCAGAGCCACGGGCCGGCACCGCCCCACGGCGAGGTCCTCAGGCCTCTTCATCGCCGCCATGGCGAATGAAAGAGATGGCATCCACTGCCCCGACCACCAGAAGCAGAACTCCCAGGCCGGAGATGGTGCCACGGACCGAGCCGGCCAGCACCAGGTCCCCGAGTCGCGGAAACCGGTGGGCAAGGCCGTTGGCGTCCCACAGGGCGGACCACGGCAGGAACACCAGCAGGACACCGATGTAAAAGCAGTACAGGATATATGTCATGAAGACCACCATCCTCATGGCCAGCCTCCGGAAAATTGCAGAGGAATTGATTGTAACAAAGGCAGGGAGATGGCGAGCCGCATGTTAGAATCACCGCTCATGGAACAGGTTCTTCGCATCGGTGGCCTGGACGGACTCAACGCAGCGCCCCTGCAGTGGGGCCTGGGGACAGATCCCGCTTCCGGGGTGGAGTTGACCCTGCGCTCGCCGGCGGCATCGGCTGCAGCTCTGGCCTCCGGTGAGGCTCATGTCGCTCTCATTCCGGTGGTGGAACTGGCACACCAGACCGGGCTCGAGGTGGTCCCTGGATTGTGCGTGGCGGCACGGCGGCGAGTGCGCTCGGTGGTTCTCATCACCCGGGATGCACCTGAAAAGTTGCGCCGGGTGAGTGTGGACGAGACATCCCGAACCTCGGTGACCCTCCTCAGAATTCTGCTGGAGCGTCGCTTCGGAGTGCGGCCGGTCATGGAGCCGTGCGCTCCCCACCTTGACGACATGATGGCCCGGAGCGATGGCGCTCTGCTGATCGCCGATGCGGCCCTGCGCGCCCCCACCACCGGCTGGCAGATCTATGACCTGGCTGAACTCTGGGCAACATGGACCGGGCTGCCCTTCGTCTTTGCGGTCTGGGCAGTCCGTCCCGGTACAGACATGGCGCGGGTCAAGCCATTACTGCGGGGAGCGCGTGCCGACGGCCTGCGCCATCTCCCGGAACTTGTGTCCCGCCACGCGACCCGCGGCGGGAACCCCGGCGGACCGGCCCTGACAGCCTATCTGAGCGAACTTCTCCATTACTCCCTGGGGCCGGAAGAGGAGCTCAGTCTGAGGAGGTTCTTCATGGAAGCCCACGCTCTGGAGTTGATCCGGTCGCCGGTGCTACGCCCCTTTGCCGCGCATCCGCCCGGCGACAACCGCGCTCGCGCAGAAGAACGATCATGAATCCGGCGGCACAACAGAAGAAGGACCTGGAAGCAGCAGGGTGCGCGGCCCTGGGAGAGGAACGGCTGGCGGATGACGTGGCCCGGCGCCTCCTGGAAGCACCGGCCCTCACCGAACTGGGGCTTGCAGCCGATGCCATGCGACGTCGCCTGCACCCTGAATCCGTGGTCACCTACATCGTCGATCGCAACATCAACTACACCAATGTCTGCGTGGCCAAATGCAACTTCTGCGCCTTCTACAGGCTGCCGGGAGATGCCGGCGGCTACCTCCTCTCTCCGGAGGAACTGAATGCAAAGGCCCGGGAGACCGTGGCTCTGGGCGGCACCGGCATCTTGATGCAGGGCGGCCTGCATCCCGAACTGGGCATCGAATTCTACGAGCGCCTCCTGGCCGACCTGAAGCGGCATCATCCCCTTCACCTGCATGCATTTTCTCCCCCGGAAATCGTCCACTTTGCCGCGGTCTCGAAGCTCTCCATCCGGGAAGTCCTGACCCGTCTGCAGCGGGCAGGACTGGATTCCATACCCGGCGGAGGCGCCGAGATCCTGGTGGACCGGGTTCGAGAAGCCTACAATGCCCACAAGTCCACATCGGCCCAATGGCTGGAAGTCATGGAAACTGCCCACCAGGAGGGCATCCCCACCACCGCCACCATGATGTTCGGCGGCCTGGAAGATCTTGACGACCGCATCACTCATCTTCGCCTGTTGCGCGCGCTCCAGGACCGAACCGGCGGTTTCACGGCCTTCATCGGCTGGACGTACCAGCCGAAGAACACCGAACTGGGCGGCCGGGCCACCAGCGCGGCCGACTATCTGCGCACCCTGGCTGTCTCACGACTCTATCTGGACAACTTCAAGAACATCCAGGCATCCTGGGTCACCATGGGCGTCAAGACCGGCCAGGTGGCTCTGACATTCGGAGCCAACGACATGGGTTCCATCATGATCGAGGAAAATGTGGTGCGGGCGGCCGGCGCTGTCAATGAACTCGACCGGGCCAACATGGAGCGGGTCATTCGCGATGCCGGGTTCACACCGGTGCAACGCGACACACTCTATGGGCCGGTGGCCGCCTGATCATGTCCATCAGGAAGCGGATCGAAGAGGACATCAAGACCGCCCTGCGCGCCCGGGACAAGCAGAAGACCAGCGTCCTGCGCATGCTCAAGGCCGGGCTGCAGGCGGCGGAGATCGCCCTGCGCAGCAGCCAGAAGCCTGAAGTGGAGCTGGATGATCAGGGCGCCATCAGGGTCATCGCCGCCTACGGCAAGCAGCGCCGTGAATCCATCATCAGCTATCGCGACGCCGGCCGGGAGGAGCTCGCACGCAAGGAAGAAGCCGAACTGGCCGTGGTGAGGAACTACCTGCCTGAGCAACTGGATGACGGCACCATTCGCATTCGCGTCCAGGAGGCCGTGGACGCCACCGGTGCAACCTCTGTTCAAGATCTGGGCGCCGTCATGCAGGCCGCCATGGCGAGCCTTCGGGGTGCCGCCGAGGGCAGGAAGGTCCAGCGCATCGCCCGGGAGCTGCTCAGCGGCAGCGACTAGACAGGCATGCGAGGGCGCATCCCACTGCAAGCGGGGATGGCAATACTGGCTCTCGCGGCCTGGCCTTACCTCGCCACCGGTCCCCTCTGGCTGACGCTGCCGTTCCTGCTGCTGCCGTTTTTTCTGGGTCTCCGGTCGCCGGTCCTGGGAAGCGGCCTGCTTCTTGGGTGCGCGCCGTTCCTGGACGGAGCCGTTGCTCTCGCCCTCCATGGTTCGCCGGAAAAGGTCACTCAGGCCGGCCTGAGCTCCTGG
The DNA here is from genome assembly GCA_004356015.1 of Acidobacteriota bacterium. Lineage (GTDB taxonomy): Bacteria > Acidobacteriota > Polarisedimenticolia > SMYD01 > SMYD01 > SMYD01. The sequence goes on from SMYD01000048.1 coordinate 14,800, forward strand.
GTTGAGCCCGTGGCCCTGGGACTCATGGCCGGCATGATCGGCCGGATCCTGTGGCGGCGCGAACCGAAGCCCGCTGCTCCACCCGGGCTTGTCTTCTTTCTGGGAGCCGTGGGTCTGAGTCTTCTCCTTGCCCTGGCGCGGTTCCGGGCCGCATGGCAGGACCACCTGCCCGCCTTCCTGAACATGGCCTGGCGTTCCCTCCCCGATGCCAGCCCCCTGGCCTCCGAACACACACTGCGCGCGGGACTGCTGCTCATGGCCGGTGCCGCCTGGTTTGCGCTGCTCCGCCGCACTCTGCGCGGACCGGCTCAGGTCCGCCTGATCGCTGGATGCTGGCTGGCTGGATCGTTTCTGACCGGCGTCTATGGCACCTGGGCCTGGGCCGGAGGCTGGGATCGCCATTGGCCTTTTTCGTCCTCACTTCTGGAGGACAAGAATTCCTATGGCTCCTACCTGGTTCTCACGTTGTTCCTGGCCTGGGCCATGCTGGTCTCCAGCCACAACCGGTGGGCGCGCCGCCTGGCCGGCGCCGCCTTGCTCATGACCATCTGGATGCTGCTGCTCAGCGGCTCCAAGATGGCCCTGATGGTGGCGGTGGCAGGCGTGGCCATCACCGGATCCGGGTGGTTGTTCCACGGCCACCGCCTCCAGCGAGCAGGCGCAGTTCTAAGCGGGCTGCTTCTGGTCATCCTGCTGGCCTGGGGAAGCCTCTTCATGGGCAGTGGCCGCGTTGCCGTGACTCTCAGTGAAATCACATCACCCAGCTTCCTTGCCGGGTACCTGCGGGAAAATCGCCTCCCAATCTGGTCGGCCGCCGGCCGGGCGTTCATGGATTACCCGGTGCTGGGCCTGGGGCCCGGCCTCCTCTACCGGCAGTTGGGTTCCTACTACCCCCCAGGCCAGGATGGCTGGCGCCCGGCCCGGGAGAACGCCCACAATCAGTTTCTCCAGCTGGCCACCGAGACAGGAGGTGTGGGGCTGGCGGCGTTCATGATCCTGGTAGGACGGGCTCTGCTGCCCGCTTTCCGGCGCCGCCGTGGAGCGACCGCACCGTCCCGGATCCTGGGCATGGGCCTTCTCTGTTTTCTGGCCACGGCTCTCACTGGACATCCTCTGCTGCTGTCCCGCCAGGTTTTCATGTTCTGGGGTGCCCTGGGATGTCTGGCCGCCTGGGCCGGCACCCGGGATCAGGATGGTCGCACCGGCATGCCACATCCGACAGGGGCCGTCCTCCTCTGGCTTCTGCCCCTGGCCTTGCCCGCCGCTTTCTTCCTGCAACCATTCCAGCGTCCCTGCGCCACCGCGAACATCGCTCATCAGGTGCTGCAGTACGATTTCGCCGCCGGTTTCTATCCCATGGAAGAGACGGGCCAACGCCGGTGGCGCTGGATGAAGTCGTGGGGCGAACTTCGCCTGTGCAATCATGGTGAAATGGTCAAAGACGCTCGTCTCGTTCTGGAGATGGCATCCCTGGCCGGCCCCCGCACCTTGAATCTGTTCCGGCCGGGAAGAGAGCCCGTGGCGCTGGCCATTGCCGCCACTGCCGGCACCTATATCCTGCCGCCCCTGGATATTCCCCCTGGCGGCACCAGCATCATTCTGCACGCATCACCCGGCGCGGAGGTCCCGGAGTCCCAGGAGAGGAGAGCTCTGAGCGTCGCCGTTTTCGGTTCCCCACAACTCCTGGAAGGCACCCTGCAGGACGGCAATTCACCGCCGGCAGCTCCATGAACATCGCGATTCTCAGCCGCTCCATTGTCCATCATGATGCCATCGGCACGGATATCCGCCATATGTACCGACTTTTCAACCGGCGACATGTGTGCCATGTGTACGCCGAATACCTGATGGACGACACACTGCAGCCCATGGATCTGGAGGAACTTCATCAACTGGCGTCGGATCCGGACAACCTGCTGATTTATCATCACAGTATCGCCTGGCCGCGCATGGAACCGCTCCTCCGACAGGCACGGGCCAAAGTGGTCATCAAGTACCATAACATCACACCACCCCACTTCTTTCGCGCCTACGATGAGCACTTGACGACGCAATGCCGCAAGGGCCGCCGGCAGACCCGGCAGCTCGCCAGAAGAAAGCATGGATTCCTGTGGATGGGCGACTCCATGTTCAACCTCAGAGACGCAGGCGTGGCCGGCCGCCCGGGTACGGCGGTGGTTCCGCCGTTCAATAACACCGAACACTGGCGCTCGGTCACTCCCCAACCGGACCTTCTCAGGCGCCTGGTGGAAGACCCCAAGGTCAACCTCTTGTTCGTGGGCCGTCTGGCCCCCAACAAGGGCCTGGATTTTCTCCTTGCCATTGTCGCTGATTTCGTCCAGCGCTATGACCGGAACATCGCGCTTCATCTGGTGGGCAAGCGGGATGGAACCCTGGCGGCGTTCTACGACCTGCTGGATGGCATGGTCCATATCCACGAACTCGACGATGTCGTTCACTGGCACGGTGAGGTGGATGACGCCAGCCTGCTTGCTTATTATCTCGGCTCCGACTTTTACATGAACTGCAGCCAGCATGAGGGATTTTGCGTGCCCATCGTCGAGGCCCAGAGCCTGCACCTGCCCATCCTCGCCCGGTGCTCCGGCGTCAGCAGTGAAACCCTGAAAGACGATCAACTCATCCTGGGAGAGGATGTGAGCGAGTACAGCGCCGCCATTCACCTGCTGTCGCGACCGGAGCAGGCCCCCAGTCGTGATTTCCTGCGTGCGGCGGGCCTGGTGAGCTATGAACAGCGCTTCCGCAACACGGTCATCGAGAAACTTTTCCGGGAGACGTTACAGGAGTGGACCGGGGTGGAAATATGAGAGTCGCCATCGCCACAGTGCAGGTCCCTTTCATCTCCGGCGGCGCTGAGATTCATGCCCGATTGCTGCGGGAGAATCTTGTTCAGCGCGGCCATGAAGCCGACATCGTCACCATCCCCTTCAAGTGGTACCCGGAAGAGACCCTGCTTGACAGCTTGCGCATGGCCGCCCTGGTGGACCTGACCCAGGTCAACGGTGAACCCATTGATCGGGTCATTGCCCTGAAGTTTCCCATGTATGCCCTGCGCCATCCGCGCAAGACCGTCTGGCTCCTGCATCAGCATCGCCAGGCTTACGAATTGTGGGAGACGCCCTATGGCGACCTGCATAACATGGCCGCAGGAGAAGCTGTTCGAGAGCAGATCATGGCGTTCGATAACCGGGCCTTGGGAGAAGCGCGCCACGTGTACACCACCTCCGAAACGGTCAGCCGGCGCCTGCTCGAATTCAATGGGATCGAGTCCACACCGCTCTACCACCCGCCACGCCATCATGCCACCCTCCATTGTCGGTCCTACGATGACTTCAT
>SMYD01000049.1 GCA_004356015.1 Acidobacteriota bacterium
AGGACATGATGGCAGCGGCGATGGCACTCGCTCGCCAGGGGGCGGAGGCCGGTGAAGTCCCCATGGGCGCGGTGGTGGTGGTGGACGGCGAGGTGATCGGCCAGGGATTCAACCAGCCCCTGGGCAAACAGGACCCGACCGCCCACGCCGAGATCGTCGCCCTGAGACAGGCCTGCCGGCAGGCGGGCAATTACCGTCTGCCGGGCGCCACCGTCTACGTGACCCTTGAGCCCTGCCTCATGTGCGTGGGGGCCATGGTGCATGCCCGCATCGGCCGCCTGGTCTATGGCGCCGCCGACCCCAAGGTCGGAGCCGTGCGCCTGGCCGCCGAACTGGCCGACCGCCATGCACTCAACCATCGCTTTGCGGTCACGGGCGGAGTCCTGGGTGATGAGGCGGGAGCTCTGCTGCGGGATCACTTCAAGACCCGCCGCGACAGGGGCGGCGGAAGCTACGTCTGAATCGGGCGCTGCCGGCGGCGCAGCGGCACTCAGGCCATGCCTACTCCGGGGCGGCGTCGGCCTGGCGGCCCACCCGTGTCCGGCGCATGGCCCCGAACATCAACTCAAGCAGACTGCGGGAAAAGACCACGGCAAAGGTGAGAGCCAAGGCCACTGCGGCCAGGACAGGCAGGGTCTTCACAAGGAACGTCATGCGGCAGATCCTCCACGGGCTTGGGGTGGCGTCGCGTGGGGTTCGACGCCGCACGGCGCAATATGACCGATAAATCCTGATTATGCAAGGGTCTAGCGGCTTTTCTTGACTCCGCCGGCCACATGGTGGAATATTGAACAGCGGTTCAAATGTCGAACACAAGTTCACTATCAATCGAGACCCCTGGCCGGGAGCGCCTGCGCCGCCGCGGCGATGCTCGCCGGCTGGAGATCCTGCGTGCCGCAGGGCGCATCTTTCGCCAGCGTGGCTATGCGCAAGCCGGCATGCGAGACATCGCGGCGGCCGCCGAAATCTCCTCGGGCAACCTCTACCATTACTTTCGCGGGAAGCATGAGATCCTCTACTTCTGCCAGGACCGAACCCTTGACACCATGCTCCAGGCCCTGGCCTCCACGCGCAGCAGTGGCGGCTCCGCCCTGGAGCGTCTGCGCCAGGTTCTCACCGCTCACGTCTTCACCATCCTCGACGACGTGGAGGGCACGGCGGCTCATCTCGAAGTGGATGCCCTTCCCGCCGACCTGCGCACCACCATCATCTGCAAACGGGATCGCTATGAGAGCGGTCTTCGGCGTCTGATCGGCGAGGTCATCCACGAAGAACGGCTGCCCCAGCGCGACCCGCGGATCATCACCCGGGCCATGCTGGGCGCCCTGAACTGGACGGTTCGCTGGTATCGTCCCCAGGGTCCGGCCTCGGTCAAGATGGTGGCCCGGGAACTCACTGACTTTCTCATGGGCGGCCTCACCGCTTCAGGTGACGGCGGCGCTGCAGGCGCGCCCGGATCACAAGGAGGGCGGACGTGAAGAACGCCCACATGACATTGACGATCAATGGCGAGGAGACCGAGGTCTCCTTCGCGCCGTACAAGACGCTGCTGGAAGTCCTGCGCGAGGACCTGCGACTCACCGGCACCAAGCACGGCTGCGAGCTGGGTGAATGCGGTGCCTGCGCAGTTCTTCTGGACGGCAAGCCGGTACTCTCCTGCCTGGTGCTGGGGCTGGAGTGCGACGGGCGCGAAGTCCTCACCGTGGAGGGGTTGGCGGAGGACGGCCGCCTTCATCCCCTGCAGGAGACCTTTGCCGATATGGGGGCTGCCCAGTGCGGCTACTGCACCCCCGCCATCCTGGTGACCGCCCGGGAACTCCTGGATCGCATTCCCAATCCCAGCCGGGAACAGGTGCGGGAAGCCCTCTCAGGCATCCTCTGCCGCTGTACCGGCTACCACCAGATCTTCGAAGCGGTGGAAGCCGCCATGACCTGCACGCCCTTGCCGGCGGCAGGCAGGGCCCGGGATGAGCCGCTGGAGACCGAGGCATGAGCAGCGGGAACGGCACTCCCCGAGACGACCTGAAGATCATCGGCCGGCCGCGGCGGCGGGTGGACGGGCGCGCCAAGGTCACCGGCCAGACTCTCTTCGCCGATGACCTGGTGTTGCCGCGCATGCTTCACTGCAAGCTGCTGCGCTCATCTCTCCCCCACGCCCGCATCCTGCAGATCGATGTCTCGAGAGCCCTCGCCCACCCGGGCGTGCACCTGGTGCTCACCGGCGGCGACTTCCCCATCCCCTACGGCATCCTGCCCGTGAGTGAGGACGAGACCGCCCTGTGCACCGACGTGGTCCGCTTCGTGGGCGATCCTGTGGCCGCCGTGGTGGCCCGGGACGAATTCACCGCCGCCGAGGCTGTGGACCTCATCGAGGTGGAGTACGAGACCCTGCTCACCATCGCCACCCCCGAGGAAGCCCTGGCAACGCCCGAGCCCCGTATCCATGAGCACAGCGAGAAAGGCAATATTCACAAGCTGGTCTCCCTCAGCTTCGGCGACGTGGACCAGGCCCTCAAGGACTCCTACCGGGTCTTTGACGACACCTTCTTCTACCAGGGCAGCACCCACCTGGCCATCGAGCAGCACGCCACCCTGGCGGCGATGGACCCCGACGGCAAGCTCACCGTCTGGTCCTCCACCCAGACACCCCACTACCTGCATCGCGCCCTGGCCAAGGTCCTGGAGACACCCGCCGCCCACATCCGCGTCATCGCCTGCCCCAATGGCGGTGGTTTCGGCGGTAAGAGCGACCCCTTCAACCATGAAATTGTCGTGGCGGGAGCCGCCCGCATCCTCGACCGCCCGGTCAAGATCTGCCTCACCCGCGAGGAGGTCTTCTACTGCCATCGTGGCCGCCACCCTGTCCAGATGTCGTTCCGCACGGGCGTGGACCGGGAAGGCAACATCACCGGCATGCACGTGCGCACCTTCCTCGACGGCGGCGCCTATGGCTCCTACGGCGTCGCCAGCACGTTTTATACCGGCGCCCTGCAGACCGTGACCTACCACGTGCCCCGCTACCGCTTCCAGGGCTGCCGGGTCTTCACCAACAAGCCGCCCTGCGGACCCAAGAGAGGACACGGGACACCCCAGCCGCGATTCGGCCAGGAAGTCCAGTTGGACAAGATCGCCGAAGCCCTGGATCAGGACCCGGCGGACCTGCGCCTGCGCATCGTGGAAAAGCCCGACACCATCACCGCCAACTACATGACCGTCTCCACCATCGGTCTGGCCGAATGCATCCGCCGGGTGGTCAAACGCTCCGACTGGCGCAGGAAATTCCGCCAACTGCCTGAAGGCCATGGCCTGGGACTGGCCTGCTCGTCCTACCTCTCCGGCGCCGGCCTGCCCATCTACTGGAACCGCATGCCCCACACCGGCGTCCAGCTCAAGCTGGACCGCAGCGGCGGCGTCACCGTGTTCTGCGGCGCCATCGAGATCGGACAGGGTTCCGATGACGTCCTGGTGGCCTGCGTGGCCGAGGTGCTGGGCATCCAGCCGTTCGATATCCGGGCCGTGACCGGCGACACGGACCTGACACCGGTGGACCTGGGTTCCTACTCCAGCCGCGTCACCCTCATGATGGGCAACGCCGCCATCCAGGCCGCGGAGCGGGCCCGTGAGATCCTGGCCTCGGCGGTGGCGGCCCACCTCAAGGTCCCGCGCTCACGGCTGGTCTTTGCCGATAACACGGTGCTGGACAGCGCCGACCCGGACACGTCGGTCTCGTTCCAGGAGGCCGTCTGCCTCGCCGAGGCGGCCAGCGGCACCGTGGGCACCGTCGGCTCCTACACGCCGCCGCGCTCGGCCGCCCGCTACAAGGGGGGAGGCGTCGGTCCCACGCCGACCTATTCGTATACGGCCTCGGTGGTGGAAGTCCGGGTGGATCCGGAGACCGGCTGGATCGATGTGCCCCGGGTCTGGATCGCCCACGACATCGGCCGCGCCCTCAACCCGACCCTGGTCCGCGGACAGGTGGAAGGCGACGTCTACATGGCCGTGGGTGAAGCTCTCATGGAGGAGCAGACCTTCAGGCGCCTGCCGTCCCGACTCTCGCCCGCCCTGGTGCACAAGTTCCCCTCCATGCTCGAATACAAGAGTCCCACCAGCCATGACATGCCCGAGGTGATCACCGACCTGGTGGAGGACCCCGATCCTGCGGGCCCGTTCGGCGCCAAGGAGGTGGGCCAGGGGCCGCTCCTGCCGGTCATGCCCGCCGTGGCCAACGCCGTCTACGATGCCGTCGGTGTGCGCGTGGACGAGATCCCCATCACGCCCGAGAAGATCCTGAAGGGACTCGAGCTGAAGCGGGCCGGACGCTCCCCCCGTGTGGGGCCGGGACCGTTCCCCGACATCGACTGGCCGGAGCCACTCGAGGTGCCACCGCCATGGGAAGGCGGTGATGGAAAGGCCGAGACGCCGAAGGATGTGCCCCGATGATGCGCCTGCCCCGGTTCCGCTATCACGCTCCCGGCACCATGGCCGAAGCGGCCCGCCTCCTGGCCGATACCGGTCCCGGCACGGTGCTCATGGCCGGCGGCACTGACCTTCTGCCCAACATGAAACGCCGCCAGCAGATACCCCGGGACATCATCGGCCTGCGCCGGGTCGCCGGAATGGAGACCATCAGCGGCAACGGCGATGGCCTGCGCCTGGGTGCCGGCGCGACCCTCACGGCCATCACCCGTGACCAGCGGGTCTTTGCCTCGTATCCCGCCCTCTGGCAGGCGCTGGTGCAGGTGGCCACACCTCACCTGCGCAATATGGGCACCCTGGGCGGGAACATCTGCCTGGATACCCGTTGCCACTACTACGATCAGAACTATGAATGGCGCCAGGCCATCGACTTCTGCATGAAAAAAGATGGTGAAATCTGCTGGGTCGCCCCTGGGAGCAAGATCTGTCTGGCCGTCTCCAGCACCGACGGCGCTCCGGCTCTCATGGCCCTGGGTGCGTCGGTGCGCCTGATGTCGAAACGGGGCGAGCGCACCCTTCCCTTGGCGGACCTCTATGCGGCTGACGGGATCCACTATCTCACCAAGGAGCCGGATGAACTGATCAGCGAAGTGATCCTGCCTGCCCCCGGCGGCTGGCGCAGTGCCTACTGGAAGCTGCGCCGGCGTGGCGCGTTCGACTTTCCCGTCCTCTCGGTGGCGGCGGCCGCACGTCTGGCCGGCGACGGCACCGTCGAAGAGGCCCGCATCGTGATCGGCGCCATCTCCATGCGGCCCCTGGTCGCCGCCGCTGCCTCAACCCATTTGATCGGCGGAAAGCTCACTGACGATTCCATCGCCGAAGCGGCCCGGATGGCGGCCCACCTGGCCAAGCCCATGGACAACACGGACTTTGCCCTGCACTGGCGCAAGAAGATGGCCCGGGCCTTCGTGACCTACGCCCTCAAGGAGTTGCGCGGCGATGATGTCCGCGACCTCCGCCGCCAGGTGGCGCACCACGATCTG
>SMYD01000050.1 GCA_004356015.1 Acidobacteriota bacterium
CCACCAGCGAATTCAGACACTGGCCAATGAAGATGGACTGACCGGCCTCTACAACAAGAGGTACGGCACCAAGGAGCTCAGCCTGAGCATCAACAGCGCCGAGCAGCGCAACCAGCCTCTGTCGGTCTTTCTCTTCGATATTGATCACTTCAAGCAATACAACGACTCCCAGGGCCATCTGGCCGGCGATGAAATCCTGCGCCAGCTGGGGCGTGTGGTGAGATCGTCCATTCGCGCCGACGACTTCGCCGCCCGCTTCGGAGGTGAGGAGTTTCTGGTTGTGTTTCAGGACACGAACAAGGAGGGCGCGCTCATCGCAGCCGAGAAGATCCGGCGACAGATAGAAGGCTTTCCCTTCGCCAACAAAGATCAGCAGCCAGGGGGCAATCTCACCGTCAGTGGCGGCGTGGCCTCTTTCCCACTGGATTCAAGCAGTTCCACCGAACTGGTTCGCCTCGCCGATGAGGCCCTCTACCTGGGCAAGAAACAGGGGCGTAACCGGGTCATGGCCTGCCGGACGCCCTACTTCTCGGGCGATCCTGACGCCGACGACGCCCTGCCCATGCTCACCGGCCCTTGAAGCGGCTCTGGCCGTGGTAATCTGTTGTGCGCATGCTCACCTATTCCACCACCGTCCTGGGCAACGGCGAGATCTGCCCCATCAGCGAAATGCTCGGGAGACGGCGGGTCCGTGCCATCAACCCGCGCTCCCAGGAGGGTAGGGAGTTACTGCGCTCCGGGCAGGTCACCATCCAGGTTCGGGACGGACGCTGCTTCTCCGGCATGCCGGTCATTGAGATCTTCGACAGATTGGTTGCCGATGTACGCCGGGAGGAGACCGACCCCTCCACGGATCCCAGGGCGCGGGAAGAACTGGGACGCCTGGGAGAAACCCTCAGCAACCAGCGCGACGACTATTCCTGAGAGGTGAACCGCAGGCGCCGGACAGCGCTGTTGCCCGCACTGTCCCGCGCCTCCACCACCACAACATGGAGCCCCGCCGCAGCCGCGGGAAGATCGACTTCGTATTCTTCCCTGGGAGTGTCTTCCACGCCATCCAGGGGCAGGACGGTCAGGAGAAGGCCATCATCCACTGCCATACGCACGACCTGCGGGGGCCCGCGTCCGTCCTCCACCGTGAAACGAAAATGCCATCCTGAAGGCGTCTGCTTCCAGGCCAGAGACTCGATCCGCGGCGGTGTCCTGTCCACCTCAAAACGGGAGGTCTCATGGCGGGTTGCGCGTGCGCGCCTGGCCGTATTGCCGGGACTGTCGCTGACTTCAACTTCAATCACATATCCGCCATCTGCCAGGCGTCCTTCGGAAAAAACATAGAACGAGTCATGGAGATCCTCAGCGAGCAACAGGAATTCCGTCTCGCCATCGGCGCGCAGGAAGAGACGGGCCCGCAGGGGATCGTCGTCAGCATCCCGCGCCTCCCAGCGGACCGTCCGTTTCCCGGCTTGCCAGCTTCGTCGTACACGGACCGTGGGCTGGGAGAAAGCCGCCATGCCTCCCGCCAGCTCCCGGCCTGCAGGGCTGCCCGCCGGCGCCGCAGCCTGCCCGGGAGGCACAGGCAGAAGGTCCATGACCACACCCGGCGGCAGGACTTCGACCAGGGAGACCACCGGCGGATGGTTCATGGGCAGATAGGACACCTGAACCCTCGCCACCTCTGGAGCGGGTCCCCGCCTGGTGGACTCAAGGCGCATACGCCACTGCAGATAGCGATCTGGAGGCGCTGCAGGAGCGGCCACGCCGTCACGCCGCCAGGGCGACCAGGGGTTCCAGTTCCCGTCGGGCCGCGCCGTTGGGCCGCTGCGAAAAGCAATCTGAACGTCAGCCGCTCGCCCCCGGCGCAACCACCAACGCGCTGCACCGTAGCGCACCCCCATCCCTGCATCATGCACAGGCGAAACGGCCACCCCGGTACGACCGGGCCCGTCCTCAAGGACCCCCACCGTTCCCAATCCGCCGGTCGCCACGATCACACCTCCCGCCGGGGCGAGAGCGAGATGGGTGACCGAAGCCGCCCGCAGGCGTGCCACCAGGCGCGCCACAGATGGTGCACGAATCGCCCGCACCACACCTCCTGGCGTACAGCCAACCAGGATTTCGCCCTGGGGACGAACCAGGAGAGCCATGGGGGTCTCGTCTGAGGAGTGCCACAGTTCGGTGAACTGGCCCTCGGCGTCCAGACGAGCGACCATGCCGATGACACGCTCTCCGCCGGTGAAGTCGCCCGCGCCGACCCTGACCGGCGGCTTTGCCGGAGCGCCGTTGCCGGGTTGCCCGGTCACCGGGTCGCCCCCGTTCCGGGACGTGGACCGGGACAGAGCCATGTAGATGGAGCCGTCCTGATCGGTCGTGATGTCGACCACCTCGGGAAAATCGGTCACCAGGAGAACCTTCACGGACCCTGCCTTCTCGATCCTGAGGACCCTTCCCTCTCCGGCCGTGCCGACCAGAACGGCATCCCCAGGGACGGGAGTCAGGCACCGGGCCTGCTGGGATCCGAGATCCGCCATGCGCACGGCTTCTGAGCCCGGGCGCCAGCGGAACACGGCACCGGGATCTCCGGCGGCTATCCACAGGCTGCCATCGTCTGCGGCCAGGAGGTCCCACACATAGCGTGAGCCGGTCTCCATGACATGGAGACGGCTGCCGTCGGGGGACAGGTGCAGGACGCGCCCTCCCGGCGAGGAGGCCACCACCAGTTCGCCACCCGGGAGCAGGGCCAGGGCCGTCAGTTCAGCCTCCTCCACCTGCAGCAGGATCTCACCTTCGCCCCGGACAGGAAGACGCAGCAAGGTCCCGGGATCACCACCTACCGCGAACACCGTTCCCTCCTCATCCGCGAGGGCTTTCCAGATGATGGGGAGGGCGGGCCCGACCCTGGGCTCATGAACCGGCCCAGGGATCAATCCGCCTCTTTCACTGATGGAAATTCCCTGGAGTTGCAGGCCCTCCAGATCACGGAAATCAGCCAGATCATAGGTCCGTGTACCGCCACCATGGGACCAGGACCAGGCGAAGACGAGGAGAAGAATCGTGATCGCACGTGCTGCCCGCGGTTTCCACAACTGCCGGCCCATATTCATCGAATCTCCAGGGTCAGGGCGTGGGAACCGGAGACAACCCCGGTGAGCCGCCTTTCCTCCTCGTGGAGGAGAGACTGGTTCAGAAGGCCACGGGACCGGCTGGTGCCGTCGCGGGACATGAGGACAGCCACGGAGGGCGGCAAGCCGGGCATGGGCTCCCCCCGGAGAATGATGCCAGGGGCGGCGCGGCCGATCCAGAAGTAAAGACCCTGCGGGGAAGGAATGGCTGACAGAGCCCGCACCAGGCGTGTGGCGCTGCCGGCGCCACGAAGCGCGGCAAGACCGGTTTCTCCAGCGGCCCGTGCCTTCGCCGCCGCGTCGCCCACGCCGAGGGTCAGCATGGTCCCTGCCGGCAGATCGGGCACCGTCCAGCGAAACGTCTCCCGGGACAGATGCCCTTCCACCGCATCCCGGAGAAGAACGCTCACCTGCACATGGTCGCCGGGACTGGCCTGGGCTCGATCCAGACGGGCTTCTTCAAGAAGCAGGAGTTGTACGCGTGGCTCCATGCTGAACTCCAGCTCCACGCCAAGAGTCCTGTCGTGAACAAACGGCGACATGGCCAGGGCGGCAAAGACGGTGGCCACATACCGCGCCGCCAGCAGGGCCGCCGGCGGCCCTCCCGGTCCTCCTGTGATGGCTGTATCGATGTGCACCGATGCCTGGTTCTCCAGGTGCAGGCTGCCCCGGGTGTAGATGGTTCCGCCTCCCCCGCCCAGATCATCGGCCATCAGCGTATTGGCGAGAACCAGTTCAAGCAGGGGCACGGAGAGGGTGGGTGAACGCACGATATGGTAGTTGAACACGCGTCCGGCATCGTCCCCCGGTCCCGCCACGCGAACCCGTACATCGATGAGCCGGGATTCAAGACCCAGGCGCCCGGCCAGCCCGGCACTGCGGTCCTGTGTGAAGGCGCCGACGGTCGGCCCCACCCGGCTGAGCTTGAAGGAACCGGCCTGGGACGGCACGGTGACAATGATTCTGGCGCGGGCCATGGGAAAATCAATGTCACCGGCATGCACGAGCGGGTGCCCCAAAGCCAGAACCCTGTCTCCGTCCACCAGGGTCACTGTGCCGGTGCCGGCCAGGGTCAGATCCCCTCCGACCAGCACAGCAGCCACCGGATCCCCTGGTACCAGGGCGGCCTCATAAGGCTCGCCGGAGGAAACCGCTGCCGCTGCCCAGGGGCCCAGGCCGCGCGTGGCCAGGAGCGGTTCGAACAGGTCGCGCACAGCCGGCACCATGCCGCTGACAGCGAGTGGTGTCATGGCCACCGCCCGGGTCACCCCGGCCGCCTCCGGCCAGGCCTCGAGACCGAAGAGCGGTGCCAGCGGATACCGGGCCTCCAGGTTCGGATCGCCGGTGGCAGGCTGAGACGATGCAGCTGGTATGTCCAGCATCTGCTGGATCGGTGTGATCCCGGCGATGGCCTCGCTGGAAAAAGTGCCCATGCTGTAGGAGAGGGCGCCCACCAGCCGGCCACCGATATAGACAGGGCTCCCGCTCATGCCGGCCACCACACCGGCGTGCTCGGCGTGTGGTCCCTCCAGTCGGGCCACGATCAGATCCCTGCCGGGACCCGCGAAGCCGGCGGCGACACCCAGAATCTCCAGTGGAACGCGCTCGCGGCGCACACCTGTGTAAACCGTGAGGAATTCCCCCCGCTGGCCGGCGCGGACATCGGCCAGAGGCATGATGGGAGGGGCGGCTCCCATGGCGGGCACAGAGATCGCCAGCAGTAAGCCACCTGCCAGCCAGTTCACCCGCCGGGCAGCCAGCCGGGAGAGGGTCAAGAGGCTTTTTCCTTCTTCAGAGCCTCTTTCACCGCCTCGACGATAAAGTTCTGCATGGAAGGCCGCTGGCTCTTCACAGCCTCGTAGATCAAGCAGGGGAGCTTCAGGCTGATCTGGATGCCGTTCTCCTCCAGGGTATCCAGCCACCGGGAAAACTCGTCCCAGCTCTTGAAGACCCTCTGTTCCACCGCGCCTTTGCGGTAGAGCTCGATCCTGCTGATATCGCTACGCAGGGAGAAGAGAACGTTAGTTTCATCAAAGTCTGAAAAATCGGAATAGGCGAAGAATTTCACCTCTCCGGCTGTCTGATCGCGGCCTTTGATGGAGATCTCCGGCTGCTTGTTGCAGCGCATGATGATGTGGTCCTCGCGCCCCTTGAACTGAAACGCCAGGATAGGGTCAGTCCGCCTGTTGTTGTCCGAGGGCGTCTTCAAAGCCCGGTAGACACGGCGAGCGATCTCTTCATTGGTGCTATACATCTTTCCCCCATCAGTCTATTCAAGAAGCTGTCAGACACATAGTCGCCAGTATAGCCACGCCTAGCCATGCAGTGCAATATGAGCTGATTCAGGGAATCCGGGCGACCCCTGGTTGGCTGGGAGATGAACTCCCCGTATACTGAAACCGGGAGGTCCAGATGTCGCAGAAAGAGCCCGGACAGGCTCAGCAATCGGCCCCTGCAGGCCAGTTGCTTGCCCATCTCTACGAAGTCGGCCGTATGATCCAGGAGCAGGATGAACCGACCGATCTCCTGCGCCGTGTCCTGGATCTGGCCATGGAGTTCCTGGGCGCGGAGCGAGGCATGGTCCTTCTCCGACAGGAGGACGGGACCCTGGTGGCGGCGGCCGTCCGCGGGGTGGAGGACGCCGTTGTGAAGGCGGCCACCGGCTACAGCCACACCGCGGTGCGCGAGGCTCTTGCCGGGAAGCCGGTCATGGCCCTGGATGTCGCCACGGATCCCCGGCTCAGCAACCTGATGTCCCTGAGCCTCCATGAGATTCAATCCCTGGTCTGTGTCCCCCTGCGCCTGACCGATCGGATCCTGGGAGTGATTTACCTGGACAGCCGCCGCCACGGCGCGCCGTTCCATAGCGAGGATCTCCGGTTCCTCACCGCTTTCGCGGCGCAGGCGGCTCTGGCCCTGGATGCGGCCCATCTGTATCGCCGGCTACGCCGGGAGAACCGCGAGCTGACGCGCCAGGTACACGACCGGGATCATTACGAGGGCCTGCTGGGACGTTCCCACGACATGCAGGAGCTCTACAGACTTCTGGATCGGGCCGCCGACAGCCCTTTCCCGGCTCTCCTCCATGGAGAGACCGGCACCGGCAAGGAACTGGCCGCCCGGGCCCTTCACCGGCGAAGCTCGCGCCATGGCCATCCATTCCTGGCGGTGAACTGTTCCGCCTTCTCCGAAAACCTTCTGGAAAGCGAACTGTTCGGGCACCGCCGGGGAGCCTTCACCGGCGCCGAGGTGGATCGCAAAGGGCTCTTCGAGCTGGCCCATGGCGGCAGCCTCTTCCTTGACGAACTGGGAGGCATGAGCCCGAAGATGCAGGCGAAACTCCTCCGGGTTCTCCAGGACGGTGAATTTCGCCGCCTGGGAGATAAGCGCACCCGCCGCGCCGACGTCCGCGTCATCGCCGCCACCCACGAGAATCTGGAAGAACTGGTCCGGGAAGGGCGCTTTCGCGAGGACCTGTATTACCGGCTCAACGTCATTCGTATCGAGCTTCCACCTCTCCGTTCTCACAGTGAAGATATCCCCCAGCTTCTGAACCATTTCATTCAACGTGCTCTGGGCGATTCTTCCCTGCCGGCGCCGGTGATCCAGGCTGCCGCCATGCGCGAACTGACCACCTGGAACTGGTCAGGCAACGTGCGAGAACTGGAGCACACGGCCCAGAAGATGGTTCTCTACGCCAAGGGAGACCCCATTGATCGCGACCTGGTGCGCCGTCTCCTGCCGGGACACGGGCGCAAGATTGCCGGAAACGAGCCGGCTCCGTCGGGGTTCCCGAGTCTCAAACAGATGGAAAGCCGGCACATTCTGAGAACCATTGAAGCTTGTCGTGGAGATCGCGACGAGGCCGCCCGGCGCCTGGGAATTGGCCGTGCCACCATTTACAGGAAGATCCGTGATTATGGGCTCCAGGTTCCCCACTCCCCCCGCCGCTCTCGCGGGAGGACGCCTTAGTCGTTGCAGTACGTGACACGGCGTTTCCCCCATGTCTCGTTGTAGAGCAGGTCCCGAGCTCATCCCGGGCGAAAACCATGGCCGCGGACCCGGCATCCCTTTTGCAACCGGGTGTCCCTGGAACGGCGCCGGCGGCACCTTGGACTGATTCGCCGGTTCCTCCCCTGCACAACTGCATCGGTCATGCATCTTCGCCGGTTCCCGGCACGGCCTTCCCCAGGGTCGCAAGGACCCCGGTCCGCCCGCCGGCGCCGTTCCCTGCCATCTGTCCGCCGGCGGACGGATGGTGGACGGAGACGGACGCGTCTCTTCTCTGCCCACGGACGCCGGCAGGCGCGATTCCCGGGTTATGACCCCTCCCGGTCACCTGGCATTCGCCTTGCTCTACCCACCGGTGAGGACACTGGATTCCGCCAAAGGGGGAGAGGAGAATGAGCCAGGACCAACAACTAAAAGGACGCTTGCTGGCACAGGTCAGGCAACTGGAAGACCTCCTGCGAGGATGGACGGATCGCCAGCATGGAGAGGGTCTGACCGGTGCGGATTGCAATCGCCTGCAGCAGGTCGCCGGCCACCTCCATCGCCTGGCTGAAGCTCCCGCCGGCGGCATCGAGCCTCCGGCCGCCAGCTCGCCGGCCTGCATGCTCATCGGCGAGGGACCGGCCATGTCACGCCTGCGCAATCTCATCGGGCGCATCGCCCCGCGCGACTCCAACGTGCTGATCCTGGGCGACAGCGGGACCGGCAAAGAACTTGTCGCCCGCGCGATTCACACTTCCGGGCCGCGCCGACATGGGCGGTTCGTCGCGATGGACTGTGGCGCCCTCAGCGACACCCTGCTGGAGAGCGAACTGTTCGGTCACCGGCGAGGGGCCTTCACCGGAGCCAACACCGACCGCGTGGGTCTTCTTGAGGAGGCCCATGACGGGACCCTGTTCCTGGATGAACTGGCCAATGCCTCACCGGCGTTTCAGACGCGGCTGTTGCGGGTCCTGCAGGAGGGTGAGATCCGGCGGGTGGGCGAGAACCGGACCCGGTTCGTCGATCTGCGTGTCATCGCCGCCACCAGCGGAGACCTGCCCAATCTCGTGCGGGAAGGGCGCTTCCGGGGAGACCTCTACTACCGGATCAATGTTCTGGCCCTGACTCTGCCACCCCTCTGCCAGAGGCGTGAAGATATTCCGACGTTGCTGAGCCATTTTCTCGCCGAAATGGAAGCCCGGCATGCCCTGCCCCCGCGGCGCTTCTCGGCAGCCGTTCTGGAGATTCTGCTGCGCTATCGCTGGCCGGGAAATGTGCGCGAACTCCGCAACGTGGTCGAGCGCGCAGCTCTCATGTCCACCGCGGTTGAAATCACGCCGGAAGACCTGCCGGTCGAACTGCTGGATGACCTGCTCAGGGGCGACAGCGAGGAAGGCGCACCGATTGTCACCAAGACCGGCGAGCAGCGCATGATCGAACACGCCCTCCTGGAAGCCAACGGCGAACGCACCCGCGCGGCCCGGATCATCGGCTGGCCCCGCAGCAAGCTCTACCGCCGCCTCCACAGCTATGCCATTCCGTCTGGGTTCGGCCGCAAGGCACAGCAACCCTGACCCCTGCCGGGGAAAAGCCGTCAGCCTCCCGCCAGGGGGGCCAGAATCTCCGCCCATTTTAAATACGCCCGCAGCGAGGCGTCGTGCTCATCCCAGCGTTGCCTGTAGAGAGTCACCACCTCCCGGTGGGACACAATCCCTTTCTGGTAGCCCTGGTGAATCTGCTGGCCGAGAAAATACCCGAGCTCATGGGTGAGGATACGATGCCGATCCCCGTCGGCCCGTATCCCCTCCAGGATCTGGGGCGGAATTTCCTGGCGCTGAGCATAATCCTGCTCGAACTTCTTGTGCAGAAGAATGAAATCGATGATGGCGCGAAAATCGGCATAGGAATAGCCGGTACGGGCCTCGACCTCCGCCGGGTCACTGGCGTGGTAGCGGTAGAAATCGGTTTCAAAGAAATGGTTGCGTGCAGGGTCGATCAACTTGGAGCCGAAATACCCCACGGCCTCGGTCATGACCGCATCGTAAAAACGCTGATGGGCCGGCTGGGGTTCTTCCTCCCAGGCCTCGTAGATTTCACCACGCAGGGCAAAATTAACAAAGTGGCTGGCCTCTTCACCCGCGTGAGCCAGATCAAAAGTTCCCACGAAAATGGCGTTGATGCGCGGCACATAGCAGGATCCGGCCCTCTCCAGGTGCCCCATGACCTGTTCCACGCTCTGGTGGCCCAATCCATGGCGCAGCATCATACGGCGCACAAAGCCGTCTTCTTCCCCGGCATAGACTTCAGGGAAGACGTCCAGGAGCCGCAGACGCACACCCTCCCGGTGGGGCACGACAGCGCGGCCGGGGTCCACCCGCAGAAAGCGCAGCAGCGTTTCGATCATGCGGTGAACGGTCGGTGTCAGGTCAATCTGGTCATCGCCCCCTTCATCCCGCCAGTGGTCAAGAATCCGCCGGTAGGATTCGTACTTGGCCAGTGGAGTGGCGTTGAAAACGCAGTAGCGATTGCTGTCCACACGCACCACGTCCACGCTGTCCAGACCGTCCCGGCTGCGCTGCCAGTAAAGAGCATCCACATTCTGCACGATCACCAGGGAACGTTTTTCCAGTTGTCGGCTGGCCAGGGCTCGGGTCAGCCGGGAGGGAAGGTGGTTGCGGGCCAGATGGGATTCGCCCACCAGGACGACAATCTTGGACTCGGGATCCCGGAGGAACTGATCGGCCAGGCGTTCCGCCGCATAAGCATCTCGGCGTCGAATGCGGCGAAATCCGGTACGCGGCTCACAATCCATGGCCAGGACGGGTATCCGGGCCTCGCGGGCTACCTTCAGAACCTGGCCGTAAGCGTCCCAGTCATAGCCCCACTCCTGGGCATAGCGCAGGCGCCTGAGGAATTCGTCATCGTCCATGCCGTGGGCCAGCCATTCATCCAGGATGCGCTGCTGCCGGCCATAGATCATTTCCACCGCCAGAACCACTCCCGACGACCTCTGGATCATGTCCTCCAGGAAGCGGGCGCAGAACTTCTGACACGCGGTGAGGGCGTGGTAGTCACCGACGAAAATGATATCGGAGCGAAACCCCCGCACCACCAGGTCGTCGTAGGACGCAGGCTCCTGGAATACGGCGAAATCCCTGGTGAAATCGCGGATATAGGTGCGCCGCGCATTCTTATCCACCATGCCAATCTGGCGGCGCAGAGACCTCACTGCCGCCTGCTGGGTGCGTATTTCCTCATCCCGGCGCGGGGAGATCATTTTCTCGCGCCACCGGGCGCCATGATGTAGCGCTGATTGCCCCGCCGGGTCGTCACCCGATCCGCATCCAGATACTCGAGGAGAGGGATGGCGACCCGCCGTGTGGTCCCCGTGGCCTCCTTGAACCAGGACACATCGAAGAGCGGGTCTTTTTCCCGGCGGCGGGCTAACAGCTTCTTGAGATCCTCATAGACCTGGTGATGGACAAGGAGTCCGTCGCTGATGCGCAACAAGGTGGCCCGCTCCCGCAGGACCAGGACCAGCGCCTCCGCTCGCCGGGGATCCACATCTCTGGCCGCCAGGAGAACCAGAGGATCAGGCGGATCCAGACCGGCCTGGCGGGCCGCATCCACCACTTCAGCCAGCATGGCTTCATCGGCGGCATCCAGGTGGACCACATGGGAAGAAAGAGCGGCCCGCCGTCCTTCCAGCCGTATCGTCCCCGAGGATTGAAGCCGCGACAGAACCTGTTCCGTCAACGGGGCGGGGGTGCGTGGCGCTCCGCGTCGGCGCAGCTCCTGCAGGGAGATACCCGGAGAGAGGGGGTGCGCCTGATGAAAGTCCGCCAGGATCTGCAGGATCGCCTGGGAGATGTGGCGGGCACCTGCGGCGTCCAGGACCCAGCTCTCAGCACCAGGGTCCAGGACAACAGCATTTCTTCCGGCCAGCGACTCCAGCTCGCGCTCAACGACCTCCGCCGAGAGGCCGGTGCGAATGACCAGAGCACCGCGCGTCAGACCGGCCGCCGCCACCTCTTCCAGGAGCAGCATGAGGCGCCGCCCCCCAGCCGCCCGATCCAGCTCGTCCAGCCGGTCCCCCAGTTCCGGGTTTCGGCGCCGGTGTCGCTGCGGACACGGGTCCACGACATGGCCACCCCCCAGAGTCAGGGCCGGAGACGGACGCCGCACGATGAAGTGATCCCCCGGCGTGGCAGCCAGAGGGCTGGCCAGGGAGATCTGGGCCATTCCTGATGTGCCAGCGGCGAGGACCGGCTCCCGGCCCAGCAGACGCACTCTGCCTTCCACATCGGCAGTCCCCATATGAAACCGGATGCGGCTCTGATCCTTCAGCCCGTCACGACATGAGGCGAGAATATCCAGGCGAACATCCAGCAACCGTCCCGCGGACAACCGGCCCGGCGTGGCCAGCAGGTCTCCCCTGGCCGGTGTTCTGCGTGTCGAGGTGGCCAGGTTCAGAGCAGCGCGCTGTCCGGCTTGCGCGTTCTCAGCTTCACGGCCGTGAATTTCCACCCGCCGCACGCGCAGACGCTCCTCGCCAGGCCAGAGAATCAACTCGCTGCCGGCCTGCACCCGTCCTGACAGCATGGTGCCGGTGATCACGGTGCCGAACCCTTTGATGGTGAAAGCCCTGTCCACCGGCAGGCGAACAAAGTCGGGTCGGCGCGGCGGCGGGAGGGCCTCCAGGCAGCGGGCCAAGGCCATACGCACGTCCTCAACACCCTTCCCTGTCAGGGCAGAACAGGGCACCATTTCCGCATCCTGAAGAAAGGTTCCGTCGACCAGGTCCTTGACCTCGTCCTGAACGATCTCCAGCAGATCCGGCTCCGCCATATCGATCTTGGTCAGGGCGATCACGCCGGCCTGCACCCCCAGGAGCCGGCAGATCTGGAAGTGCTCTCGCGTCTGCGGCTTCACCGATTCGTCGGCGGCCACCACCAGAAGGACCACATCGATTCCACCGGCTCCGGCCAGCATGTTGCGCACGAATCGTTCGTGCCCGGGAACATCCACCATCCCAACGGCCTGCCCGCGGCCCAGGTCCAGGGGTGCAAACCCCAGATCAATCGTGATGCCACGGTCCTTCTCCTCCGGGAGTCGATCCGTTTCCACACCGGTGAGGGCGCGGACCAGGGCCGTCTTGCCATGATCGATATGACCAGCGGTGCCGACGATGCGGTGAATCATGGCCGGTCGATACGCCTTCAACCAGGGAGATCAGGAACGGCGCCGGGCGGACAGCTCTTCCTCGTAATACTTGCGGAAGAGAATATCCCACTCAGGGCTGCCCTCGGGGATGTTGCGGCGCTGGCTTGTGATCTTTCTCCGGGCACGGTTTTCAATCTGCAGATCGCGCCGCATCTCGTCCCGGAGGATGGCCAGGAGGCGATTCCGGACATCGTTGGCCGGCTGGTTCAAAGTGAGACCCTGAATCGCCTGCAGGCCCTTCAGGATGACGTGGGAAAGGTGCAGCATTTTCTCGGTACTCAGCTTGCCTGCGTCCATGGCCTTCCTTTACAGGATGAGATTGCGCTCGCGCACCAGTTTCGCTTTGAGCCGCTTGAACAGTTCGTGGTACTCCACGTTAGCCCTGCCAATTTGCTCGGCATGCTGCGCGAGAAGCTCGCGGACTTCATTGTTGAGTTTCTCCTCCATCATGAGGTCCGCGGTGATGGCGGCGCCGATCTTCTGGGCCAGGACCGGGCGCTCACAGCCGCTGCTCAGTCCCTCCTCATCCAGAGTGATGGCCATGTGAGCGGCGATTCGATCGATCAATTCACGTCGCAGTTTCACCAGAATCTCCCTGGGATGAGTTTAACACAGCGCCTTTGCCCTCCTCCCCGGCCAGGACAACCTTCACCAGCGTGTCAGTCAATTCCTGCAACCCGAACGGCTTGGGCAGGTGCGGGGCACCGCAACTCTCCAGGAAGGCGCGCACATCCACATCCATGACGTCTCCGGTGATGAATACGAAGCGCCGTGCCATGGCGGGCCAGCGCCGCTTCACCTGCGCGTGGAACTCCATGCCGTTCATGCCCGGCATACGCAGGTCGGAGATCACGGCGTCAAAAGACCCCGCGGCCATGGCCGCCAGAGCCTCAGCGCCATCGGCCGCGGTCACAACCTCCGCCCCATGCTCCGACAGGGCCTCTTGCAGCAACTGGCGGAAAACATCTTCATCCTCCACCACCAGCAGACGCCGCAAGCCGGCAAAATCCGCCGGCGGGGTGCCTGTGGTGACCTGGGGTGGTGCCGGTGTCCGCCCGGCAGGGAGGTCCAGGAGGAACGTGGCCCCTTCGCCAACCTGGGAGCGCACATGAATCGTGCCCCCATGCTCCTCGGCAATGCGGGCGCAGATGGCGAGGCCCAGGCCGGTGCCTGCTCCCACGGCCTTGGTGGTGAAGAAAGGGGTGAAGATGCGATCCAGGTGGTTCTCGGGAATTCCCCCGCCATTGTCGCTCACCTGCAGTCGAACCCGCCCTGCCGCTTCATCAGCCCGCACAGTGAGGCGGCGCGGCTTGTGGCTCTGTCGCAGGGAGTGCTGGGCGTTGCTCACCAGGTTCACCATGACCTGTTGCAGCCGCGCGCGGTCCCCTGACACCGGCGGCAGATTCGCTGCCGGACGCCACTCCACATCGATATCATCCACCCGGAAGGCATAGGCGAACAGGGTCAGGACGGAGGTCACTATTTCATCCAGAGACACGGCAACGCGCTCAGGCGGACGCACCCTGGCCACGTCCAGAAGGTTGGCCACAACACGGCGGGCTCGCTGGGCTTCAGCCACCACCAGGCTGAGACGCTCGTGTTGCCGTTCATCGGTACACTGGCTCAGGAGAAGCTGAGAAAAACCGAGGACTGATGCCAGTGGATTGTTGAGCTCATGGGCAACTCCGGAAAGCATCTCGCCTATCACCGACATCTTCTCAGCTTGCATGGCCTGTTCCCGGGCGCCCCGCTCGGCCGTCACATCGCTGAGCACGACGGAGATGCTCTCGCCGGGAACCGGCATTTCGTCCCAGCGCAAGGTATAGCGCCGTTGATCCCCGCGACCACTGAATTCCACGTCCGTGTCCCGGGGCAGTGCCCCCAGTGGCAAACCCAACTGGTCCATGTTTTTTCCAGCGACCGGTTCCGGCGCACCCAGTTGCGCCAGCAGGCGCCGGGCCACGCTGTTGAGCGCCGCCACACGGCCGCTGTCATCCAGCAGGATCACGCCACACGGAAGCTGACCGATCAAGGCATCCCGGGCCGTCCGCCGGGCCTCTTCGCCATGGCGCCATCTTTCCCACCAGACTCCGGCCTGTTGAGCCAGGCTGGCCACCAGCCTCCGGACGCCGCCGTCCGGCACAATGCGGTCAGCAGGCAGCACCGCCAGCAGGCCCCGCCGACCGCCGCGGCCGGTCAACGGCAGAATCAGAGAGGGTCCCTCCCGAGTATCAGCCCCGGTCACAGGGTCCGCCTCCCAGCGCAGGTGCGGTGGTGTAAGGCTCTGAGCGCGGCTGCTTGCGCGGATCTCCTCCTCGAAAAAGAGACGTGCCTGAGGGCCCAGCCGCCGTCCTCCCTGCACATCGACGGTCCCCGTCCCGCTGTCACCGGGAATGACAACAAAAGCCGACCAGGAGAGGAGTTGCTCCAGGGCCAACCCCATGCATTCATGGAACGCATGGGGATCGGCGGCACCAGCGATGCTCCGGCAGGAATCCATGAGACGAGTCAACTCTTCGGTCTCATCCCACGCCGAACAGCCCGGCTGAAGAGGAGGGTCCATCTCAGAAGCATCGCCGACCATGGGAAGCGAGTCTAGGCCGCAAGCCTTTCCCAGGTCAAGAAAAAGGGCCCGTCTGAGACGGGCCCTCCAGGGGTGGAAGTGGTCAAGGAGCTCAGTGCCCCAGCAGGCTCAGGCGCGCGCCGCTCCGCTTCTCGGGAACAACACCCTCCCGGCGGGTTGGCGCCAGGGCCGACTTGTTCCGGCTCAGATAGCGCCGCAGGCGTTCTTTGGCCTGAACCTCGATCTGGCGGACGCGTTCCCGGGAGATTCCCATGTCGGCGCCAATCTCCTTGAGGGTCCGTATTTTGCCGGTCCTGAACCCGTACCGCTGCACGATGACGTGCTTCTCCTGCCCGTTGAGCACAGAGAGCGCATGGCGGATGAGGCTCTTGTTTTCCTTCGTGATGAGGGAATCTTCCGGGCTGCTCACCGATTCGTCCACCAGATAATCGGAGAGCGGCGTATCCCGCTCACGGCCAACCCGGGCATCGATGGAAATTTCCTTGAGATTGAATTGCAGAATCTGATCGATCTTGGCGACGGTACTCTCCAGTTGCCGGGAGATCTCGTCACGGCCCGGGGTCCGGCCCAGCGACCCGCGCAGTGCTTTTTCGGTATTGCGCACGGCCCTGACCTTCTTCATCTGGTAATTGGGAACTCGCACCAGATTGGATTGCTCGGAAAGGGCTTTCAGGATCGACTTGCGGATCCACCAGATGGCGTAGGTGATGAATTTGGTGCCCTTGCGGTGATCATAGCGATGGGCGGCTTCGATGAGGCCAATGTTACCCTCGTTGAGGAGATCCTCGAACGGGATTCCCAGGTGGCGATATTCGCTGGCAACCTTGACGACAAAGCTGAGGTTGGACTCGACGAGTTTGTTCCGAGGCTGGCGGTGGCCCTTCTCGATCCGCTTCCCCAGCCCCACCTCCTCTTCTCTCGTCAGGATTGGGTAGTTACGAATCTCAGAAAAGTACCGAGACAGAGTCGGATTTCGATCAGACGATCGAGAAAAACGAGCCATGAGGTACTCCCGATGTTATTCGGCGGTGATTCCAGTACATGGCGGAAATCGAGTCTAGGAGCGAAAACAGTCTTTTTGCTTGACTTATGACCAGGGCAACGGTAGATTCAGTCGATTCATGGGTGGAGTTTAGTTCAAGTGCACCCTCAAACCAACTCATTTGCCATGTCCCTTTCGAGAAACAAATCACGAAACACAGGCCCTCGGAAAAGCTTTATATCTGTCCAGTCTCGACTTGAGTCAGCATGAACTGTTCAGATCTCATTATCGCCTGCCCTTCTTCGGCATATTATGTTCGCGCAGCAAACATGTCAAGCTCTTATTGCGACTGCAACATCAAGCTGTCTTCTCCAGGTGGTTTCATCTCCCAGAACTCCATCTTAGTCAACCACTTGGGGTGTTTGTACAGGACCTGAACTCTTCGCATATCGGAGGTCGCGATGAGCACGGCGTCACAGCTTAAAGGGAGACCAGCCATCCGTGACGATGTCGGGCGGAAGCTGCGCGATCTGAGGAAGGCGAGGAACCTCACTCAGAGTGACCTGGCCGCTCGCGTCGGCATCCAGCAGTCCGATCTCTGCCGTATGGAGAATGGGCGATATCGTGTCGGCCTGGAAACCCTGGTCAAAATTCTACGCGAATGCAAGATCACCTTCTCCGAGTTTTTTCAGGAGCAGTTACCCGCCAGCTTGGTTCCCGAGGAATCAGGTTTGATCCTGCGCTTCAGGCAGCTGGGACCGGAGGGACGCCAGCAATTGCTGGATTTCTCTCGCTTTCTTGCCAATGAACCCACTGAAGGCCAGCAGCAGGATGAACTCGCGCTTCTGCCGGGCGACACGAACCAGCAGGACTCATGACGCGCCTCTCCGAACGCTGCATCCGGGTGTATCACGCTCTGCAGCGCCAATGTCGTGAGGCGGTCCACCACGGCCGTCTGGAGAGGGCCGGCGTACTGGCCCGCAGAGCTCTTCTCGTGGCAAACAGTTCAGGGAGTTCACCCCTGCTTCACCAGGCCACCACCAACCACAGCATGGTGCTCCTGGAACTCGGCGCCCTGGTCGAGGCCGAGAAGGGCCTGAGAGAGGTGGTGCTGGCCAGCAGCGACACAGAGACTATCTGCCGGGCGGCCTTCTACCTGGCATCCAGCCTGCGCCGCCAGAATCGTCTGGGGCGAGCCCATTTCTTCGCGAGGTCGGCCGTCAAGCAGGCCAATGACCTGGGTGATGCCATCTGGCGTGCCCGCTGCCACAACCTTCTCGGCAATATCGAGTTGAACCGCGGTGGACTGGAGGCGGCACTGGATGAGTACCGGCGGGCACTGGCGCTGTGGGAAAACCTGCCCGGGGACCATCGGTTTGCTCTGGCGATTGTCCTGGATAACCTCGGCTACTGCCTGACCCTGCAGAAGAAGACAAGAGAAGGCCTGCCCTATCTCGCCCGGGCGCTGGCCTTTGCCCGCCAGGTCGATGATCCGCGCACCGAGGCGGAATGTCGGCAGGATCTGGCCCATGCCCTCCTTGGCCTGGGACACACAGGTCCCTCGCGTCACAACGCGCTGACCGCTCTTGCTCTCGCTGAAAACTTGAATTTCCGGGACATCCTCCAGAATTGCTTCTATATTCTGGGTGAGCTCGCCGCACAGGAGGGTGATGACGAGGAGAGAGATCACTGGTTCAATCGCCTGCAGACTCTCTTCCCCGATGTCCCTCATCTTCGTGAGTTTCTCGGACTGTTCGACGTATCTGACCTGTTGACGTTTCACTAGGGGAAACAGAACGACCCATACGAGGACCCAGCTGATGAGAAACTGGAAACAAAAGCTGCCCGCTTTCCTGCTCAGCGCCGCTCTGCTGACACTCTCCGTGCCGACCTGGCCAGGCGGACGGGATGTCCCTGATCGCAAGTCCGACAGTTCATCCTCTTCCGAGGAATACGTGATGCCGGGAGACGGTAAGGCGCGATGCCCTGAGTATCAGGTGGTCACAACATTCTCATTCGGCATCATCAGCCTTGATGTGATCTGGATGCCTGAAGGGTCCGTGCGCCTGCAGCCCTCGCTGGTGACCAGCGCAACCTGGATTCTTCACCGCGTCTCAGGCACCGGCAGCCGGTCCTGCTCGGCCGACTAGGTTTCGGCCCGCAGGCACTCTAGTGAAAGCGGTGGTGATCATCATCTCTGATGTCGCTCACCACGTGGTAACGTTTCCGCTTCTGCTTCCAGCGCCAGTTGCGCCACAGCCGCATGGGATTCCAGGCCTTGCTCAGATAGGCCCAGCCCAGCGCCATCCCCCCCAGATGAGCCACATGGTTGATGGGCGTTCCGGTGCTGGAATTGGCGGATCCTATGGCAACCCAGAGGGTGATGGCCGCCATGAGAAAGACGGCGATCCGCATGCGCATGGGGAAAATGAGGAAAACAAGCAGCATACGATTCGGGAAGAGAATGGCTTGGGCGGCCAGAAGACCGTAGACAGCCCCGGAGGCCCCGATGGTGGAAATGTCCGAAAGAAGGATCCCATCACTCCTGAACAGCCCGACGAGGACATCAATCGCGACGCTGACCAGGCCCGCGCCTGCGCCGCAGAGAAAATAATACTGCAGGAAGCTCTGGGTGCCCCAGCGGCGTTCCAGTTCCCCGCCGAACATCCACAGCATGAGCATGTTGAAGACAAGATGAAAGATGCTGCCGGTGCTGTGGAGAAACAGATAGGTCACCGGCTGCCAGAGGAAGTAGCTCCCCAGGAGTCCTCTGGGTGAAAGCCCCAGATAGAATTCCAGCCATCCGCCCGGCACCAGCCACTGCAGGATATAGACACCAACACAGGTGAAGATGATTCCCTTGATTCCGGGCGTCAGCGGGCCAGCGCCAAAACTGATGCGCGGCCGGCCATACTGCGAGGAATCAAATGGGCTGTTCACGATGGATTCACGTTATCATGCGCGCCCGGCACGCGTTGTACCAGCGCATCCCGGACTGATATCCTGCGACACGAGATGATTGCATGGCCATGACGCGTGGCAAGAAAATTCTGGTGGGCTGCCTGGCGGGCATGGCCATCATGGTTCTCGCGGTCATCCTGGCCGTTGTCTTCTTCGTGTCCTGGATCAGGAGCCCGGGGCCCGAGCTGGAAGGCCGGCGACTGGTCCACGAGCACACGGACCTCTATGCCGAGTTGAAGCTGCGGCGTGAAGATGAGGCGGTGCGCGATCTCCTGCGCGTATTTCTTCGGGCTCGCAACCGCAACGCAGTTGCTGAAATCGAGAGGAAGACGCCCCCCGCCCTGGAGAGGCTCCTCCCTCTCTTCCAGTACCTCTCCAGGAGCGAAGTGAGCAAAAAAGATCTGGACAAGATCCTGCCCATGTCCCTCATGGTCACCTCCTCAAAGGACGAATCCGGCACAGCTCCGCCCCTGTTCGCCATCAACCTTCCCGGTGCCGGCCATATCCTCACCATCGCGGACTTGATCTACGCGCGGGCCATCGGGAGTCGCAGTGACGGCCTTCTGGTCCGCTGGCGCGGCGATGAAGCTCTCTACCGGACCGACACGGACCCCCAGGTCTGGCTCACCATTGTGGACACGGCTGTCCTTCTCTCGACCAGCGAGGAAGCCGTCGCATCCGGAATTGAACTCCTGCGGCGGCCACTTGGCGCCATCACGGGCACCCCGCTCCAATCTCTCCTGGATGAAGCACCGGCAGATGCCGCCCTGACCGTCGCGGCCCGGCAAGGTGGCGCCGGCACCCTGCTGGCCTTGACGGCCGAGTACCTCCCGGCCCTGGTGGACATGCTGAACCGGAACATGAAACCCCAGGCCCATATATCCGCTTGGGCGCGCCTGGAGTCCCGGGATCGCCTGGCCGGAAGACTGCTGGTGACAAACAGCTCCACTGTCCCAGACCGGCCTGAAGAGGCGAAGGAGCTTTCCACCTACACCGTGGAACTGATGGATGGAGCCGTACGCCTGACGCTGGTCGACAGGGGCCTGGACAGCGCCGCGCGCCATGAGTGGGAGTTCACCCTCGAGGGCCTGGAATCTCTGGCCCGGTGGGCCGCTGTGCACACCCTCGACGCGACCATCTCCATCGGGCCGTGACCCCTGGCTTTCAGCCTGCGGCCGCGTCCTCTCCCGGATCTTCACTGAGCTCGACGTTCCAGTAGGCTGCATCCAGGAAGTTGCGCCAGATCTCGTAGCGGCCATGGGACCAGCGGATGCGCGCCAGAGGGTGCCAGCGCGGCCGCTGCGGAACCCGGGTCAACTTCATGCCCGCCTCCTCAGGCGTCCGGTTGGCCTTCACCCGATTGCAGCGCAGGCAGCAACAGACCACGTTGACCCAGGAGGATCGTCCCCCCCGAGACAGAGGCCGGACATGGTCAAGATTCAGATCCCTGGTCCTGAAGCGAATCCCGCAATACTGGCATCGGTTGCGGTCGCGATGAAAAATGTTCTTACGGGTGAAGCGAACCTCGTAACGTGGCAGGCGGCCGTAATTGACAAGGAGAACCACCCGGGGCACCCGGATGGCCCGCCGCGGCGTGTGCACGGCGTCGTCATGGTGAGACACCGGGAGATCGCTCCAGTTCTCGAAGTCATAGGTGGCGAAGTCGCCATCCACGACGCGCACCAGGTCCTTGTAGAGAAGGCACATGGCTCTGCGCACAGACGTGATCTGAATGGCCTGGTAGAGATTATTGAGAACCAGGACTTCGCCGTTCAGGATACCGGTGGCAACGGTCATGAGCCGGGCTCCTCGATCTCGTGACGCAGAGATTTCCGCGCCCTGGCGCGTCGCTTTCCAAGTTCCACGATCCGCGCGAGCAGGGGGCCATAGGCCAGGCCACTGGCCTCCCAGAGACGCGGAAACATGCTCACGTCGGTGAAACCCGGCAGAGTGTTCAACTCGGAGATGTACGGCTCACCAGTGGCCCTGTCCATGAGGAAGTCGACCCTCCCGAAGCCGCGACAGTTCAGTGCCGCGTAGGCCCGGCAGGCCAGATCCCTCACATGATCCATGGCGTCATCCTGGAGCGGGGCGGGGACCAGCAATCGTGTCCCCCCATCGCAGTACTTGGCATGATAGTCGTAGAACTCTCCGGCAGGGACGATCTCCCCGGCCACGGAGGCCTCGATGTCATCGTTACCAAGGACGCTGACCTCGATCTCCCGTGCATCCACCGCCGGCTCCACGATGGCCTTCAGGTCCAGGGAAAGGGCCAGGTCCAGGGCCTGACGCCGCGCGTCCACGCTGGCGGCGCGGCTGGTGCCGATGCTGGACCCACCATTGGCCGGCTTGATGAATACAGAGCCCGGGAAACTATCCTGCAGCTTCCCGATGATGGCGTCGGGCTTCCGCCGCCAGTCCGCCGCGGAGACCACCAGCCAGTCGAGGACCGGGAGTCCTGTCTGGCGGAGCACCACTTTCGCCAGATCCTTGTCCATGGCCAGGGCCGAGGCCAGAACTCCGGATCCCGCATAGGGGGCCTCAGCCAGGTTCAGCAGGCCCTGGAGAGTGCCATCTTCACCACCCCGGCCGTGGATGAGCGGGAAGTAGAGATCCGGGTAGACCCACTGGAGATCCTTCCCCTCTCCCGTTTCCAGGCCGGCGCCGGGCTCGGCTCTCAGCTTGACGGGACGCCGGGTCCCCTCGGGGATGCTGCCTCTCACACCCAGGGGATTGTCGGCGGTGAACCAGCGGCCTTCGCGATCAACGGCCACGGGGAAAACCTTCCATCCCTGCCCTTCCAGCTCGACCATGACGGACCGGGCCGAGCGGATGGACACTTCATGCTCCACCGAACGCCCGCCGAAGAACAGGGCGATGGATCCGGCCTCAGGCACGCACCACCTCGCCGGCGGCTTGCGCCAGGGCGCGCCGAATCCGCCCCATCCCGGACATGCTGGCCCGCACTCTGATCCTGAGACCGGCATCCTCCTGGCAGATATCCAGCACCCGCCCGTAGCGGTGTAGAGCCGCCAGGGCACGCGCATCTCCGGGTGCGATGCGCACATCCTCCTCCACCTGGCAGCGCTGACGGATGCCCATCAGCCTGCGGCGCAGATCTGTGAGTCCCGCCCCTGTGCGCGCCGAGACGAACACGGCTTCAGGGTGCCGGCGCGCGAGGCGGGTCAACGGCGCCTGTGAATCCAGTCCATCGATCTTGTTGAACACCAGAAGACGGGGCTGTCGTGTGAGCCCGAGATCCTCGAGCACGTCTTCCGTGGTCTGCATCTTCTCCGCCAGGTTCTCGTCGGCCGCATCCACAACCTGAACGAGACAATCCGCATCGCCCGCTTCCTCCAGAGTGCTGCGGAAGGATGCGACCAGGTGATGCGGAAGCTTGCGGATGAAGCCCACGGTATCGGTCAGCACCATCGGCGGGTCAGGCGTCCCCGACAGACGCCGGCGCAGAGGATCCAGCGTGGCGAACAGCCTGTTCTCCACCAGGGTGCCGGCGTCGGTCAGGCGATTGAAGAGGGTTGATTTGCCCGAATTCGTATACCCCACCAGAGCCATGGAATACAGGCCCTGGCGGCCATGGCGCCGGTTGATGCGTTGCTTCTTGATCTGGACCAGTTCCCGCTCCAGGCGGGAAATGCGCCGGCGAATGATGCGGCGATCCAGCTCGATCTGCTTCTCGCCTTCACCACCCCGGGCCCCCATGCGGCCTTCCTGGCGGGAAAGGTGGGTCCAGCGCCGGGCCAGTCGCGGCAGCAGATAGTGCAGGGAGGCCAGTTCCACCTGGGTCCGTGCTTCACGGCTGCGAGCCCGGGACGAGAAGATCTCCAGGATCAAACCTGAGCGATCCGTGACCGCCGCGTGCCAGGCTTTCTCCAGTTTCGCGGCCTGGTGGGGAGTCAGGTCCTGGTCCAGGACCACACGCTTGCACGCGGACTCTCGCAACAAGCGCCCGATCTCCTCGACCTTGCCCTGGCCCAGGAAGGTGGCGGCCACAGGACGGCGCATTTCCTGGATAGCGCGCCCTGCCACCTGGTAGCCGGCTGTCTCAGCCAGAAGCACAAGCTCGTCCAGGTGCTCCTCGCTGGCGGCACGAGAGCCACCATCCAGGACCGCAGCCACCAGCATGACAGGCTGTGGAACGGTATTCGTGACGATCCCCTTGGTGCTCAAGATAGGCCTAGGTGAGGAGTTTATCCAGCTTCCGTTTGAGCGTCTCCTTGGGAACGGCCCCGGCGATCTGGTCGGCGAGTTCGCCGTTCTTGAAGAACATCAGGGTCGGCACCGACATGACGCCGTAGAGGGCCGCGGTATCGCGGGCTTCATCCACATCGATATGTACCACGTCGATGCGGCCCTGGTACTCTCCCGCCAACTCTTCCACGACCGGCTTCAATTGCTTGCACGGGCCGCACCAGGTGGCGGAAAAGTCGACCAGAACGGGCCGGCCCGCACGCAGAACTTTTTCCTCGAAATTGCCGTCGTTGACTTCGATGAGTTCGCTCAAATTTCTCCCCTGTATGGGACTCCAGGTGAAAGACGGTCCGCCACTCTTCCGTCTATAGGATACAACAAGCGGGCTAGAGCCGGCGCGCAGCGGCGATCTGTAGGTAGCCGATGGCGGGATAGGACCTGGCGCTGACCTCGATCCACTTTCCCCGCAGCACGGGATCGGCCATGAAGGAACGTATGGTGTCACCTTCCACGAAACGCCAGAGATTCCCATCAGGCGTCTGCAGCCCCGTCACGTGGAGGTCCCCATCTCCCCGGCAATGCTGCTGCTGCTCCGTGTCGCCTCCCCCACGCGCGCAGCCGAAACAGACCAGCTGACCGCGCAGGACCTGGGTCGCGTCAACCTGCAGGTTGAATCCAGCCAGACTCCCTGGTCCTGAGGGACCGGACCAGATCCACGGGGACGTCAGCCCCAGGACCGCCAGTATGAGGGCCGCAGCAGAACCCAGCGCCAGCCGGCTCCACGGGGTCATGGAACCCCATCCCGGCTTGATCTGCGGGTGCCCCAGGCCCCTCTGAATGCGCTCGAGGAGATGACCCGGAGCCGCGTTGCGTCCAAGACCCTGCCGGACATATGCGTCAAACCGATCGGCCTCGGCCAGGTTCTTCCGGCACAGGCGGCAGGCAGCAAGGTGCACACGGATAACCGCCTGGCTGGAGGCTGCGGAATCCTGCCTGAAACTCAGAAGTTCTTCTTCGCTGGGGTGCCAGCTCATGGGTCAAAAAGCTCCAGATTGCAAAATATATCAGCCATCACGGGATCAACACCCGCAGGAACTGTCCTATTTCCTCCCGATCCCCCAATTGTCAGGCAGGTTCACCTTGATCTGGCCAACCACCCTTTTTCTTCGGTTGTAGATCTCGCGGGGAAAGTGCTGGTCCAGATCCTCCAGCGCCGACTCAGGCAGGAGACCCAGACGTCTGAGAAGGGCGAGAACGACGGCCGTCCGGGCCCGGTCGGAGTCACCATCGGCGATCTTGAGAGCAATCCCCACGGGCTCCCTCCCGGTGGTCACCGCCATGGCATAGACCCCTTCCGCACCCAGCTTGGCAATGATCTTCCCGGGTGCCGCTTCCATGAGAAGCGTATCCAGGCGCCCCTCCCCCGCAACCAGAAAGGGATGCCGGGTCATGGCCTGGCCGATGCGGGCCAGGGCGGGATCGATCTCGGGATCGGCCAGAGCCGTCGCCAGACGGGCGTAGGCCCTGGCCAGGGCGGTCAGGGGCAAGCGGTAGGTCGGGGCCGAACAACCATCCACAGCCTGCCCGATCTTTCCGGACTCCACACCGGACACCCGGGCCAGCGCGGCGAGAATGGCCCTCTGAGCCGGCGAACCGGGCTCAAGATAGGTGAGAGGGTCTCCCCCCAGATGATGGGTCAGGAGAAGCATGCCCCCATGCTTGCCCGAGCAATTGTTATGGAGGGTCGTCGGTTCCTCCCTCCGGACGATCAGTTCGCGGGCAGCTGCGGCGGTCATGGGCGCATGGGTGCCACATTGCAGATCATCAGGACCGAACCCCTGATGAGAGAGAATTCGCCTGGCGACCTCCAGATGGCGGGCTTCACCGCCGTGAGAGGCGCAGACCAGAGCGAGTTCCTCCGTTGCCAGGGAGTAACGATCGGCCGCCCCCGATTCCACCAGGGGCAACGCCTGGAACGGCTTGGCGGCCGACCTGCAGTAGACCTGGACAGAGTCATCGCCCAGGGAATGCAACACGCGGCCGTCACCGGCCACCATGACCGCTGCCACGGAGTGGTAGGACTCGATCTCGCCGCCACGGGAAATGGTCACCAAGGGTTGAAAAGCCTGGGGGGTCAAGTGATTCGCTCCTGCCCCGAGCCGGCGGACCGGACTTCCGGGATATATCCCAATAGTTTAGAGGGTTCGCCCCCTCCTTGACACCTCCACGAGGGTCTCCCTATCGTTTGCGGACTCATGGCTCTCCCGATTCTTCCCTATCTCTACGCCGATCCGTTCGCCGGGGCGAGCGGCGATATGTTCCTGGGCGCACTGGTTGATCTTGGGTATCCCTTTTCCCGTCTGCGAGCCGACGTGGATGCCCTCGACCTGGACGGCCTGCGTCTGGGCCGCCGGCGGGTCACCAGGGGTGGCCTGTCCGCGGTCAGGATCAGCGTCCACTGCGCGCCCGGGCAACCCCATCGCAGCCGGCGTGCCATTCAGGCCGTGCTGCGCAGAGCACGTCTGGACAGGGCAATCCGGCGCCGCGCCGGCGAGGTTTTTGACGCCCTCATCGAGGTGGAGGCGAAGATCCACCACCAGCCGGTCGAGCAGGTCCATCTCCATGAAGTCGGTGCCCTGGACGCCCTCGCCGACGTGGTGGGAACCGTCTCCGCCTTCTTTCACCTGGGTGTGGAGCGAATGGATGCGGGTCCCGTGAACCTGGGAGGCGGCACGGTGACCTGTGCCCACGGGGTCCTGCCTGTCCCGGCTCCCGCGACAGCGGTCCTCCTGCAAGGCGTTCCGGTTCTCGGGCAGGGAAACGTTGAGCGCACCACACCCACCGGGGCGGCCCTGTTGAAAATCCTGGCCACCGCCTTCGGCCCCCTGCCTCCCTGCATCATGACCCGCACCGGTTATGGCGCCGGCCGGCGTGACACGGAGGATCTCCCCAACGTTCTGCGTCTCATGGGGGGAGATCTCCTGCCCGCCACCCTGGCGCCCTCTCCGGACCCGGGTGGCGGGCTCATGGAGATCCACTGCCAGATCGATGACATGGACCCACGCATCTTCGGTTACCTCTGCGACCGCCTTCTCGCAGCAGGGGCCCGCGACGTCTATCTGTGCCCGGTGCAGATGAAGAAGGGACGACCCGGCACCCTGATTGTCATTCTCGCCGACCGCGATCGGATAGGGGTTCTGGGCACCATCCTGCTGGATGAGACCACCACCCTGGGCTACAGGCTGGCCCCGGTCACGCGGGTTGAACGCAGCCGGCGCCATGTTCAGGTCACAACGCCTTTCGGTCCCGTGCGCATGAAAGTGAGTGACAGCGGCCCGGGCGCGCCGCTGGCGACGCCTGAGTACGAAGACTGCCGTGCCCTGGCCCGCAGGAACCGGGTGCCTCTGCGCCGGGTTCTGGCTGCCGCGGTTGCCGCCTGGGAGCGCACGCTCGCCTCACGCCGGAGCGTCGCCAGGAGAAGCTCCTCATGATCTGCGATTCCCATGCTCATCTGAATCACGACGACGCGTTCCAGGACGACCGGGAGCAGGTTCTGTTGCGGGCCAGGGAAGCCGGTGTGGACTGCATTTTGAATGTGGCCACCCGCCCGGACGATGCGGCCGCCACCGTGGAAGTCGCCCGCCGCCACCCGCAGGTCCTGGCCGCCGTGGGCATCCATCCCCATGAAGCCGCCCTGGCCACGCCCGCGGCCCTGGATGATCTTGAACGCCTCTCCAGGGACGCCACCGTGGTGGCATGGGGTGAGATCGGTCTTGATTACCACTACATGAAGGCGCCCCGGGATGTTCAATGCGCGGCCTTTGCCAGCCAGCTCCAGAGAGCGGCGGCCCGGGATCTGCCGGTGAGCGTGCATAATCGCGACTCGGATCAGGATCTCCTGGACCTGATCCACCGCCACGCCGGCCCGCGCCGCGGTGTGATCCATTGCTTCACCAGCGACTGGGCCATGGCCGCCTCCTGTCTGGACGCCGGCTTCTACCTGTCTTTCTCCGGGATCCTCACCTTCCGCAACGCCGACGGTCTCAGGGACGTGGCACGCCGCACGCCGGCGCACCGCCTTCTGGTGGAGACCGACAGTCCCTACCTGGCACCTGTCCCCCATCGCGGTGCCCGCAACGAACCGGCCCGGGTCGTGGACGTTCTGGAACGACTGGCGGAAGTGCGGGGCGTGAGCGCGGGAGAGATGGCCGCCATCACCTCCGAGAACTTCCGCACCCTGTTCGGTCAGTTGACGGAGTCCAGCAACTCACGGGCGGGCGGATAGGACACCAGGGACTCGAAATCCTGATCGTTCACAAGCCTGTCCGTATCCCGAAAACCGAGATTGATAAGCTGGCGCACGGCGTTGTAGGCGCGCAGCATCTCGTTCCGTAACGAATAGATGCGCACCAGCTCGACATAAGCCTCCTGGTTCCGGGGATCGGTCCGGGCCACGTATTCGAACTGCTCCTCGGCGTCCTCCATCAAACCACGCTGAAGGTAGGCCTTCCCCAGGTAGAAATGGGCGTCCAGGTTTTGCGGCTGGAGCTCGACCCCGGCGCGGAAGAGTTCCACCGCCTCGTCATAGAGCCCCTCCAGGATCAGGGCATTCCCCAGTGAGCGGCGTGCGGCAAACAGGTGGGGATTGAGATACAGCACATGCAGGAAGAGAACACTGGCCTCGTCATCCCGGCCACCCTCAAGGGCGAGCCCTCCCAGGCCCATGAGCGATCCCATGTGGTCGGGATTGGCGACCAGGGCCTCTTTCCATCTGGCCGCAGCATCCTCCATGTCGCCGTGACGATGGGCCAGGACCCCGATGCTGAAGAGAGCATCGGGGTTGCCTGGATCCAGATCCAGGGCGCGAGTGTACTCAACCCGGGCAGCATCCTCATCGCCCTGGCGCAGGTGCAGTGAACCCATCACCGCATGGAGGTCCGCCGCATCAGGGTGTCTTCCCAGGGCTTCTTCCAGGAGCGCCTGACAGTCATCAAGCCTCTGCAGGTCCAGGTAGCGTCGTGCCAGTCCGGTCACCGCTGTCGTATCGTCCGGGGCCACTCGTACCGAGATCTCCAGGGAGGCCAGACCATCTTCTTCCCGTCCCGCCATGGGATAGGCCATGGCCAGGGCATTGTGGAAGGCAACATTTTCCGGAGCCAGCTCACGGCCCGCTTCCAGTTTTTCGATTGCGGCCTCGATTTCCATGTGCTGGATGAGGCCCATCCCCGCCCGGTAGAATTCGAGGGCATCGGTGCCGCCCACCTGTTTGAGCCTCTGGATCTCAGCAGCGACCTCAGCAGGATCCGCGGCCCGGCCGGCAGCGCCTTCTTTCTCATCCACCATGACAGTGTCCGCCGTCTCGCCGCCACATGCGCCAGCCAGCAGAAGACCTGCGACCAGGAGACATGACCCCAGGACAGGACCCGGTGTTCGCTGCATCATCATCACTCGTTCTCCTCGGCCGCCTGCAGGGCCGTGATAGCCGCCACTTCATACACATCCTGCGCCGTGCAGCCCCGGGACAGGTCATTGGCTGGTGCGCGTAACCCCTGGGTGATGGGCCCCAGCGCCCGGGCTCCGCCGAAGCGCTGGACCAGCTTGTACCCGATATTACCGGCATTGAGGTCGGGAAAGATCAGCACGTTGGCCCGCCCCGCCACCTGGCTGCCTTCCGCCTTGCTGGCCGCAACCGCAGGCACGATCGCCGCGTCCACCTGCAATTCACCATCCACGCAAAGGTCCGGCAACCGGGCCTGGAGAATCCGGCACGCCTCACGGACTTTCACCAGAGAGGGATGCTCGGCGCTGCCCCGGGTGGAATAGCTCAACAGGGCCACCCTCGGCTCACAGCCCAGGAGAAGGCGGGCCGACTCGCTCGAGAGAAGCGCGATATCCGCCAGTTCGGCGGCATCGGGTTCCTCCACCAGGCCGCAGTCGGCAAAAATGAACGCGCCGTTGTGCCCCAGTGCCTCATCATCATGCACCATGAGGAAAAAGGTGGACACGGTGCGAATCTCCTCCCGGGCGCGAATGACCCTCAGCGCCGCGCGCAGGGTCTCGGCGGTGGTGTGCCGGGCGCCTGCCACCGAGCCGTCAGCCTCACCCGACCTCACCATGAGGGCCGCGTGAGTCAGCGGTTCAGCGGCCGCACGATGGGCAACTTCCGGCCCGGTCCCCCGGTGGCGCGTCAATTCCAGATAGATGTCCGCGTATTCATCCAGGCGCGGTGAGGTGGCGGGATCCACATGGCGCACTCCCGCTGGCAGGGAGTCAGGTTTCGGGCCCACCAGAATCGGTTCCACCACCCCGTCCGCGGCCAGGCGAGCTGCCGCCTCGAGGACACGAGGGTCCTCGGACTCCGGCATGGCAATCCGTTTTCCGGCCGCCCGCGCCCGCGTCACGATGTCATCAACGATGCCCGGCATGATCTCCGTCTCGAGGTGGGAGGAGTGGTTTTATCATGGCCTCGCGGGACGGACAACGCACCCCCCCGGCCAGCAATCCTCCCGGGTACCTCAGGGCCAGCCACGCCGCCAGCGACAGGGGCGGCACCATCTCACACCAGACGACCCATGAAGGCCCCAGGAGGGGGCTGTGCCCCGATGCCAGATCCAGGTAGGACAGGACCACCGTGCCGCATAACAGCAACCAGGCGGGACTCGGGGCGAAGCTCAGGAGGGGCAGAACCCAGAGGAGGTACCACGGATGCAGCGTCGGGACCAGGAGAAGCGCCACCATCAGGACCCGCAGAGCATCCCGCAGGAATCCCAGGGCAACCGGACCCTCCCGGTCGGGACGGAGCGCCCTCACGCCGGCATAGGCCGCAATGAGAACCATGACCACATAGCGCGTGTTGACGGTGGCGGGAAGTATCGTTTCCAGGCCGGCAAAAATGAAGTCATTGGCCCGCCAGCGCCCGGCGTACTCCCCCAGCCCGGCGACCAGCTTCCATCCCGCGGAGAGATAGGGAGCGAGGAGCAGCAACCCCGTGGCCACCGCGGCCAGGGCGGCCTTCCAGCCGCCACGGCGCAGAAGCAGTGGGGCGGTTATGAGAGGTGCAACTTTCGC